>NZ_JBINJE010000002.1:0-262606 GCF_043951955.1 Halalkalibaculum sp. DA384
ATCATTACAGTCTGTAACAGGCTGCGAAATGGGCCTTTCAGCTGCGTTGAAGGACAAATCACCTGCTCAACGTACCAACGTACGTCTGCGCGGCCTTTTGCCCTTCGCCTTGCTGAAAAACAAATTTCTTGGTGAGAAATCCGGACTAGCCTCCGTCACTTTCCAATGAATAAAAACACCTGGAGTGATTTTGTGACAACTTCGACTCATGGCTATTTCACCGGCAGATCCATCACTTGTACCACGGTACGCATGACATGAACGTTTCAATTGAAAAAGCGATAGAAATCTTAACAGATGGTCACCCCGTGGCCTTTCCCACTGAAACGGTATATGGGCTAGGTGCAGACGCCTGGAATCCGGATGCGATCCGTCAGGTATTTGACCTGAAGGGCCGCCCCTCCGATAACCCGCTGATTGTCCATATTGCATCCCGCAACCTGGTAGACGACTTTGCGGCTGACATCCCGGATCACGCGACAAAGCTGATGAAGGCCTGTTGGCCGGGACCCCTGACGCTGATTTTCAAGAAAAAGCCGAATGTGTTGGATCTCATCACTGCCGCCCTGGACACCGTAGCGCTCCGTTGGCCGAGCCACGCGCTGGCCCAGGAGCTTATTTTTCGTGCCGGACCGCTGGTTGCGCCGAGCGCCAACAAGTCCGGCAGGCCCAGCCCCACCAAAGCCAGCCACGTAACCGAAGATTTTGGAGATGATCTCCCGGTCATCGACGGGGGAGCAACCCAGATCGGCCTGGAATCGACAGTACTCGATATATCTGAACTGCCTCTTCGCATCTACCGCCCCGGATACATCGACAAGAAAGATATTGAGCGTATAACCGGCCTGGACGTTATTTTAACCCAGGAAGCCGGTAAAGAGCAGGCGACGCGGAGTCCCGGGACCAAATACTCCCATTATGCACCGGAAGCCACTGTTCGCTGGCTCGAAGAGGGAGAGTCACCCGACAAAAAAAATGCGCTGTACCTCGTCCATTCTCTGCAGGCGGAGGAACAACCACATCTGCTTCACTACCATCAGGACTATAAAAAAATGGCGACGGAACTGTATGACCGGTTTCGGCAGGCCGACCACAATCGGCTGGAGGAAGTAGTTGTGGAGCCTTTTGATGCCCAAACCCGGGAACAACACCCGATTACTGAAGCCCTGGTGAACCGTATTTCCAAAGCGATCGGATGATTGGGGCGTTCCTGCCAGATACCTGCCCACGGCTTTTGCTTTCTTATTGCGACAGATTATCATCCCCCGGTAACACTTGCCGGTAGGGAGACTCCCACTTCAAAAAAAATTGAGCTTTCCAGCTGGTTGGCAAACGTTTTCCCGTTGAAAATGCTTCTTTAAGAAAAAAACTAGTCATGCCCTGATCTTCCCGTGTACTAAGGGCCAGGAAAGCAATCATGGATTCAGTATCTGATCAACAATTTTCGGATTGGGCCTCCCGGCTGCGCACGTCGGATGAGACCGCTCTGGATGAGCTATTTGATCAGACGTTTGAGATCTATGTCAGGTATGCGTGGCGGTTTACGAAAGACAAACCATCTGCTGTGGATATCGTGCAAAACAGCTTTATTAAGCTGTGGAACATCCGGGCTGACCTTGATCCTTCGCAATCGCTGAAAACCTATATTTACCGAATGGTCAAAAACAACGCCTTGAATTACCTGCGGGATCACCGGCAGTTCTCTCTTTCAATGGAAGATATTCAGCTGGCTGATCCCGATTCCGAAATTGACGTTCTTCCCGAAGAGTCGCCACTGGCCCGGCACCTGGAGCAGTGGATTGAAGCACTGCCCCGGCGACAGAAACAGGCGTTTGAGCTGAGCAGGTATGAAGGACTTACGCACGAAGAAATTGCAGAGGTTATGGACGTAGCCCCCAGGACGGTAAACAACCATATTGTGGCCGCCTTGAACACGTTGAAAGGCCAGTATGAGCAATTCAGGGAACAAAGAGAATCACGGTATGAACAATGACAACCACATATCAGAACTACTCAGCTACTGGCTGAAAAAACTGGATCCTGAAGATCGGGCTTCGGTTGAACAGCTCTGGAAAGAGGCGAAAAAAGCCGACAGTGCGGGAAACGTGTCAATCTCCCGGAAAGAGAAAGACGAAGCGCTGGCTCATATTAAAAAAGAACTAAACCTGGCAACAGAACAGGAGGACCGGGAACAAACCTCCTCCGCTTTTCTCTCCCCAACTTCCACCTCTTACCTGAGTTGGAGATGGGCGGCTGCGGCAGTCATCCTTGTCGCGGCGGGCATATCCTACCTGTTTCTGCCCGTCGAGGTGACGGCGCCGTACGGCAGTCAGCAAACCGTGCAACTGCCGGACGACACCCGCGTCAGGCTGAACAGCGGCAGTACGCTGAGCTACAACAGGCTGTACGGCATCACGCACCGCAATACACAACTGGAGGGAGAGGCCTATTTTAACGTACAAAAGGGCAGCCAGACCTTTACCGTGCAGACGTTCAACGCCTCGATAGCGGTACTCGGAACGGAATTCAACCTGCGATCCTGGCCGTCGGAGCCGAATCCGGAGACCAAGGTGGCGCTCGCAGAGGGAAAGCTCTCATTCCAGGCACTTGAAGATGCTGAAAACGCAATTGTTCTCAACCCGGGAGAACAGAGCACGCTGCGCAGGAACGAGCGCAAGCCCGCACGACCTGAAAAAGCTTCCCTTCAGCAGGTCATGGCCTGGACAGAACAGCGATTTATGTTCGAGGACCGCCCGCTTTACCAGATTATTCCCGAACTGGAACGGCGGTTTAATATTACCATTGAGGTAACTGCGCGTGATATTCTTACGGATTCACTCACGATCTACTACTCCAGCCAGGTAGATGCCGAACAGATCATCAGGGATATTTGCCTGAGCCAGGGAATTAGCTATCGTGCAATCAACAATGGTTTTGTGATCGAATATCGTTAAAAGAGTACCCATGACCCCCGGAAAAAGACTGACTTTCCTGCTGCTGTTCCTCGCTTTTGCAGCGACAAAAATAACCGCGCAGGATACCGGCCAGACCAAACGGCATACGATGATCTTTCGGGATGTCCCCATAGAACAGGCACTCAAGGAGCTGGTCGAGACCACCGGGATCGACCTCATTTACAACCCCGGTCTTCTCAACGATCAGCAAATTTTCAGTATCTCGAAAGACCAGCTGCCCGAAGATATTCTTTCTGATATTTTGCAGGAAACGAATCTCGATTACATCCTGCTCTCCTCAGGAACTTTTCTGCTCATCAAGTCGCCCAGCACCCCCTCCGAGTTCGGGAGCTTTGCAGGAGCCGTATATGACAAGTCGACCGGAGAACCTCTGGATGGGGCAAATATTTTACTGGCAGACGCTTCCACCGGCACCTCAACCAACCGGGCCGGACGCTTTACCATAGCTCCGCTGCTGACCGGTAAATACGAGGTCACGATCACCTATGTGGGATACAAGGCGGTCCGCGACACTATTTTAGTTCCCGCTCAAACCGACAGTCCCAGCCGCTTTTACCTGGAAGCCCGGCCTGTTTTTGTGGAACCCCTCATTGTCTCCAGTATTCAGCCCCGGCTGCCCTACTACAGTCCGGAAGGCGAAGAGGTGAATAATCTCACCGGCTGGGGATCATACTCGGGCAGTACCGACGCCATCCGGAGTATAAATGCTGTGATGGGGATTAATTTCAGTCTCTCGCTAGCCGACCTTCACCTGCAGGGGGGAGCGGCCGGCGATCACCAGGTGCTGCTGGACGGCGTTCCGGTTTACAATCCCGTAAGCCTGGGGCGCCTGACCGGGGCTTTTAGTCCCTATGCCCTCGAAAAAATTACTATTCACAAAGCAGGCTTCGGGGCCGAAGAGGGCAGCCAGCTATCCGGCATTATTGAGGTCAAGCAGGACCTGGCCGACCACACAGAAAATACAGTCACTCTCCAGGCCGATCCCCTGAATGCAAATGCCAGAGTTGACTTCGCTGCCGATCTTTCTGACGGAACTACGCTGAAGACCATGATCGCAGGTCGGGGTAACTTCTGGCGATGGTATCAAAAGCCGTCGCTCTCGGGTACGCTGGAACAGTGGGACAGGCTCGATCCGCTGCTCATTGAAACTCTGCTTGAAAACCGTTCGGTGGCCTCCAGTTTCAGGCCTCTTTTCCACGATTCTGATATCCGCTTTTACGATTTTCACATGCGGAATCAGCTGCAGTTTAACGCATTCCACACCTCCTCCCTGAGCTTGTACCAGGGAAAAAACTACCTGCAGACCCAGCTCCTGTCCCACAATGACAATACCGAATCGGACGTCCCAGACTTTATGTACACCCGCGACGGGTATCACTGGCTGAATACCATTGGGACGTTCCAGCACGACTGGCTTGCCAGTTCACGACTGAATGCCTCCTTCAGTGCCTCTGTCTCAAGCCACCGCTCTTCTCACCACTTTGCGATGGCCAACAGTGATCAACTGGTTGCCCCTTCAGGTGATATCAATCGGGTTAGAGAGCAGCTTGGCAATCTGGTGGACCGCCAGGGTCACAGCGGAGACCGAAACCGCTTAACCGAAACGACTTTTGAAGCCAACTTTGATTACAGTCTCCACACCGATCATTCGGTGGGATTCGGACTTGAATCCAAAATTGTCGACTACGCCTTCAGTCTCTCCGATCCGTTTTACCACCCCACATCCACGGGCAAGACGCAGCTTATTTTAAGCGGATTTATAGATGACGAGATGGCACTGAGCTACAATACCAACCTGGTAGCCGGTACTCGCTTCACTTATATCCCGGACCACCAGAAAATATTTGCCGAACCGCGGCTCTCCCTGCAGTACGACAAACCGGGGACACCGCTCGGGTATATTTCAGGAAACATATCCACCGGCATTTATCGCCAGTTTGTCAACCAGTTCGATGTAACCAGTGTGGGTCCCAGCGCCATTGTTCCCTCAAACCGGTTCTGGGTACCCGCCGACTATACCACGGATATACCGAAAGCGTACCACATGGGAGCGGAACTGCTTGTGGAGCCGACCGAACACCTTGCGCTACGCTGGGAAACATTCTACAAATGGCAGCCCAACATGCTGGCGCTCAACTATCATGCCCTGCTGAGCACTCCCGAATCCACGACTGATCATTTTGAGGATCAGATCAATTTCATTGTTTCAGGCAAAAGCTACACGTATGGTACAGGATTCAATATTTCACAATTTATCGAGTCCTGGAAAATGGAGGCGATGCTCTCGTACCAGTATACGCTGGCCAGGCGAAAGATTCCAAATCGGTTTGATGGTCGGTTTATGGAATCTCCGTGGAATAACCCGCACAAGCTTATGGGTTCAGTTAACTGGAATATTGCCGGTGGACTTACCACCACGCTCCGCTGGAAAAGTATCTGGGGGCGCTCATGGGCATTCAAGCGGGCTTATTACGATTACCTGACGATACATCAAAATCAAACCGGGTTCGGTTCCCACAGCGTAACCTCCCCTTCTGATGACATCCTGCCCCCCTACCATCAGCTGGATCTGTCGATCAGCTATGGACGCGGCCTGGGCGACCGCAGGATACGGGTGCGGGCAGATTTCATAAACCTGCTGGATCGCCACAATACGCTGGAAAAACAGATTGTACCGCAGCCAACAAGCGGCGGAACCGAATACAAAATCCGGGAACGAACGCTCCCGGGCCTGACCCCTTCCCTCAGTATTGAACTTTTCTTTTAGACATCTCCGGCAGGCTCCCAATCTTTTTTGGACTTTTTTTTAAAAAAACTAGTCATGCCTCCGGATCAACCGTGTATGTACGCTGTCAATTAACCCCAATAAAATCAACAAGGTACCTACATGAGTTTTCTAACAACATTATGGTCAAAAGTCGGAGCGTTTCCCCTGCTCCTGTCGGTTGCGCTCGTTTTTAGTCTCACTGCCTGTGGCAGTGACGATGACGACGATGGCAACGGCATGGGACCCGATACGGAAATGAACATCGTGGAACAAGCCGAGTCAAGTGACGACCTGAGCACACTCGTACAGGCAATTTCAGATGCCGGGCTGGCAGGCACGCTCGCATCGGACGGTCCGTTCACCGTGTTTGCTCCCACAAACGCCGCGTTTAATGCCCTCCCGGAAGGCACACTATCCAGCCTTTCTTCAGAACAGCTGGCGGACATCCTGACATTTCATGTCATTCCGGGAGAAATTATGTCTGGCGATCTGCAAGCCCGTCAGACGGTAGAAACCCTTCTGGGAGAAGAACTGCTCATTACTTCTGAGGGCGGCATGGTTACCATAAACGGTAATGCCGTCGTTTCTTCTGCCGATCTGCAGGCCTCCAACGGGGTTATCCATGTGGTGGATGGCGTTCTGTTGCCCAAAGCGTTTCGTGAGCCCAACATTGTGGACACGGCCGAAGATCTGGGCAATTTTACCACGCTCCTGGGTGCCCTCGATCAAACCGACCTGAAGACGACCATTCAGTATGAGGGTCCGTTTACGGTATTTGCCCCGACCGATGACGCGTTTTCAAACCTGCCGGATGGACTGCTGGCCAGCCTCTCGGATGAGGATCTTGCTGAAATTTTGCAATATCACGTGGTTGGCAGCGAAGTTATGTCCGGTGATCTTGCCCCGCAGCAAGCGGTCGCTTCTCTGACCGGTGAAGAACTGTTCATAACCGCTAACGGGGAGGTCAATGTTAACGGAACGTCCACTGTTGCCACCGCAGATGTAGAGGCCAGCAACGGGGTGATCCACGCAGTTGACCAGGTGCTGCTGCCTGATCGCTTCCAGAACATTGTAGAAAACGCCACAAAACGCTACGAGCTCTCAACGCTTGTACAGGCCGTGGTGGATGCGGAACTGGCTGCCACCCTTTCAGATTCTGAATCTGAATTTACCGTCTTTGCCCCGAGCAATGCCGCTTTTGAGGGAGTCGACCTTTCCGGCTTGTCCATGCAAGAACTCGCTGACATCCTGACTTTCCACGTTATTGAAGGCTCAGTCCTCTCCGGGGATCTGGAATCGAGTCAAACAGTTCAAACGGTCCAGGGTGAGGAACTGCTCATAACTGCTGAAGAAGGTTCGGTCACCATCAACGGAAGTGCTGCTGTGACTACAGCCGATATTGAAGGCACAAATGGCGTGATCCATATTATTGACGGGGTATTGCTGCCCTCCGACTACCGCGAACCGAATATTGTGGACCAGGCTGAAAATGCAGGCAGCTTTAGCACACTGGTGGATGCCCTGGATCAAACGGGATTGAAAGCCACCTTGCAGTACCAGGGACCATTTACCGTCTTTGCTCCCACGGATGATGCCTTTGCAAACCTGCCGGATGGACTGCTGGCCAGCCTTTCCGAGGAGCAGCTAACAGAGATCCTGCAATATCACGTCGTGTCCGCAGATATTATGTCTGGTGACCTGGATACCCAGCAAGCCGTGGCCACTTTGACCGGTGAAGATATCTTTGTCACTGCAAATGGCGAAGTAAATGTAAATGCAACAGCCTCGGTAGTAAATGCTGATATAGAGGCTGCAAACGGGGTCATTCATGCCATTAACCAGGTGCTGCTGCCCAATAAATTCATATCAGTCGCCGGCATCGTTGGCAAGCGATATGATCTGAGTACGCTTGCGGGCGCTGTAGCCGATGCAGACCTGGTTTCCGTGCTGTCAGATACCGAGTCGGAATTTACCGTCTTCGCCCCTACCAATGAGGCGTTTGAAGGAGTGGACCTATCCGGCCTGAGCCAGCAGGAGCTCGCCGATATTCTCACTTACCACGTACTCGGCTCCGCGGTACTGTCCGGTGACTTGAGTGACGGGCAAACCGCTACCACTGTCAACGGTGCAGATATAACGATTTCCATCGACAACGACGGAACCGTAAGTATAAATGGCGATGCTGCCATTGTTCAAACCGTCGACCTGGAAGGAACCAACGGTGTTGTACATATCATCGATGGAGTTCTATCCCCTCCATCGGAGTAGGTGCAATATGATGACATCCTACAAGAGGCCTTCCCGTGAAAAGGAAGGCCTTTTATTTTTGCCTCCCTAATTATCGTGAGTTCTAACTTCCAGCTTTAACATTGTTTGCTGATTTCTCGGGGCAGGCCTTTAATATCCCCTCCAGGGGCGCGCCGCCGAAGGCGGGTGGGGTGTTCTTCTCTATCTCAGACCTGCACCTCCCGACCTAATCGCAAAACTACGCGATTGGTACATCCTTTCAAGGAGGGACTGTTTTCTTGCCGTCTCAAGACAAACAGGCATTCTGGTTACGATCATTATACAGAACTCAGGTTAATTAATAACATCCTGCGCCAGGGTTGATCATGTTTGCGTGTTGCAGGATCCGGCTGAAAATACTAGTTTTGTGCCCGGCAATAGGCATTGACAACACGAGTATTTTTAAAGGATGGATGACTCTGGATTCAGGCATCTCTCCCGGGCAGGTCGTTCCACTGACTGTTTAGAACGGCAGTGCTGTACCTGTGATATGATGTTCCTGCCCGATTCAAAACACTAATGCAACAAGAAACAAAAGAAGTACACAGCACCTATGAAAAACATTCTAAAGCTCGACAATAAAGATTTCCGCGGCTATTGGGTCCGTATTCAACGAGATCACCGCCGGTTCAGCAAGCGCTTTAGAAGAAGAGATTATGACAGCTGGGAGGAGGCCCGGCAGGCCGCTATTGAATACCGGGATGAATGGCTGAGGGAATGGAATGAAATTGCGCGAAATCCAGACCAAAAAATCCAGTATCAAAACAGTGTTACCGGCGAAATCGGCATCCACAAGACCACCAAGCGGGGAGTCGTATATCTTGGCATTAGCTACATCAATGAGGAAGGGGAACAGAAGATAAAGAGCTTCCGTGCCGGTATTCCTGATGAAGACAATTACGAAGAAAACTATGAAAAGGCGATGGAGAAGGCGAAAGAATTTCGCGACAAGGTAAACATGAAACGATTTGGTGTACGCTGGGTAAACTACAAGCGAAGAAAACAAAAAATGAAGGAAAACTCCTGACCCCTTTTTATTCTCGCCGAGTTCACGCGCATCGCCAGGCTTCACTTTTACCGCCAGGCTCCCAGGTTTAAGGAATGAGCGCTTTGCAATATCCTCAATTCCTCGTTCTGGGGGGAGTTGTACTCCCGCTTGACACCCAGTAGTACAACAACCTCCCAACAACATAGAAGGTCCTGCAAAGGTCCCAGGATCAAAATGTTGTAAAGGTCTGGTCCGGCTCCAGGCCGATGATGCTCTCCACCATCAGGTCGACAAGGGCATCCACATCACTCATCGAAGTCGTCTCCACGGGAGAATGCATATAGCGCAGCGGGAGCGATACCAGGGCACTGGGTATCCCCGTTTTTTGATAAAAAATACTGTCGGTGTCGGTGCCGGTACGCACGCTGTTGGCCTCGTGCTGCACTTCGAAATCCAGCTCTTCAGCCACCTGTTCAAGGAATTCCACCACTTTGGGATGGTTGGCCCCGCCATGCTGCAGGACGGGACCTTTACCCAGCTTGATCAATCCATGCTCTTTGTTGTTTATACCGGGAGAATCGGTGGCGTGGGTTACGTCGGTCACCAGGGCCATGTCGGGATGGTGGCGAAAACTCATCATGCGGGCCCCGTAGCCTCCGACCTCTTCCTGGACCGAGTTGAGGGCCAGCACGTTCACCCTGAGTTCATCTCGCCGCTCGTTCAGCTTTTTAACCGCCTGGGCAATCATATATCCGCCGATACGATTGTCGAGTGCGCGCCCGGTCAGTATCTGGTCCGATAGAAATTCAAAATCATCAGCATACGTTACCGGGTCACCGACCTGCACCATCTTGAGCGCTTCCTCTTTGCTGGAGGCCCCGATATCTACATAAATATCTTTCCACGCCGGCTGGTCACCCCCGCCGTTTTTCTTGTCCTGCAGGTGGATTGCGGTATTACCGACAACCCCGGCAACAATCCCATCTTTTGTGTGGATGAACACCCGTTTGGCACGGGCGATGGTAGAATCACTGCCTCCCAGCTTATTCAGATAAATAAAGCCGTCATCGGTGATATACTGCACTATCATGCCGATCTCGTCGCAGTGTGCCTCCAGCATTACCGTAATGACATCGAAACTGGTATTCAGCCTGGCGACGGCCGACCCGTAGGCATCTGTTTCCACCTCATCGGCATATGTCTCCACATAGTCGATCCAAACTTTTTGCCCGGCCGACTCAAACCCGGTGGGACTTGGGGTGACCAGCAATTCTTCCAAAAAATCATATTCAGGACTGTCGTACATAAAACTGAACTTGCGTTAATATTCTTGCGTGTGGGATATCGTCTAAAACCACTTCCATAAACCATGAATATAATAATTCAACACAGACTGGCTAAATTAGTTTTGGCCGATTCCAGTTTTGATTTCAGATTGCAAGATCGCATTTTCAAAGTCTCCATTTGAGTATAATTCAAACGACATGATACGACCCGAACACCACCCGGCCCTCTTTCCTCACTGGATCACAATACCCGTCAGGTTTAGAGACCTTGACCCGTTAAATCACGTTAACAATGCCATTTTCAGCACCTATTACGAGGAGGCGCGTATCCACTTTATCCGCCAGGTACCGGTCCTTTCCAAAAAAATAGAATCCGGGTACAGCTTTGTGCTGGCCAGCCTCCATATTGATTTTATTAAACCGGCCGAGTACCCGGGCGATCTGCTGATCGGTTCAGGCATCAAAAGTATCGGCAACACCAGCATTACCAGCTTCCAGGCCATTTATGATGCAGAAAACCACGCGCTGCTTTCCGTGGCTGAGGCCTCGGGTGTTTGGTTTAACCTGGAGACAAAACGCCCGACCCGCATTCCCGACATTGGAGACAGCGATAAATTTGTGCTTAACGAGACGCTGTTTGAGTGATTTTTTTGCACCATCCTGATACCCGTTTTCTCCTCTCTCTTCTTTTTTCCAGAGAAGCCGGGCGGAGAGCTGGAAAAAATGGAACGCCCAAACATATTTTTTACCATTTCCCTGTAGGTCATACAAAACTGTTATTCCCAGAGGCCTTTGTAAAACCTTCTGTTTTGTTGGGATTCACAGAGCATCAAATAATCTTTAAAGCTCTGTCTATTACGGGAAAACTTTAGGGAGAAACAACTATGTACTATATTCCAAGCTTCTGCAAACGAGGCAGAGGTCCCCGACAGACGAGAGGGATCGGGCCCCTTGGCGCACGTAATTGCAATATTTTCAAAACAGCTGTACATAATGGACAAGAGCACCCAGTATAAAATATTCAACGACCCGATCCACGGCTTTATCTCCATTCCAAAAGGTACCATCCTGAGGCTGATTGACCATCCCTGGGTGCAGCGGCTGCGACGCATCAAGCAGATGGGACTCGGGTATCTCGTGTTCCCCGCCGCCGAACACTCACGTTTCTCTCATGCCATCGGGGCGATGGAGCTGGCCCAGCGCATCCTCAATAACCTGCGGGAAAAAGATACCACGATAAGTCCCGCCGAATATGAGGGCACCCTGATTGCAGTACTGCTGCACGATGTGGGGCACGGCCCCCTCTCCCACACGCTGGAACACAACCTGATCAGGGAAGACTTTCACCATGAAATGATGACCCTGGCGATCATGAGAGAGCTCAACAAGCAGCTGGAGGGGACGCTGGACACGGCCATTAAAATATTTACCGATCAATACCCCAAAAAACCGTTTTTAAACCAGCTTATTTCATCTCAGCTGGATATTGACCGGCTCGACTACCTGAAGCGGGACAGCTTTTTTACCGGGGTTTACGAGGGATCGGTGGGGATAGAGCGGATTCTAAAAACCATGCGGGTCCACAAGGGCAACATCGTAATTGAGAAGAAGGGAATTTATGCCATTGAAAACTACATCCTGGCCCGGCGGTTGATGTACATGCAGGTGTACCTGCACAAAACAGTGCTGGCCGCCGACAAGCTGCTGCGAAATATCTTTACCCGTGTTCACCACCTCATCGACCGTGACCACGAGCTTTACTACCCCTCTCCTGCTCTAAAATTTTTCCTGGAGCAACAGCCGAGCGCACACAAGGGAATCTCAAAAACGATGATCGAGCACTTCATCGATCTGGATGACAACGATGTCTTTATGAGTATCAAATACTGGCAAAAATCTGATGATCCGATCCTGGCCGATCTGTGCAGGCGGTTCCAGGCACGCACCCTGTTCAGAACCACCTTCCTGAAAAAAAATAAAAGTAAAAAGCTGCACCACCAGGTACGGGCCAAAACAAGGGATTACCTTAAGTCAAAGGGGTTGCCGCACGATGAACACGCCGCATCCTACTACTACTCATTTGATGAGAGCTACAGCGAGGCATACCGCTACGAAAGCGAAGGAATATGGATTCTGGAAGAGAAAGACAAGGCAGTGGAATTCTCCAAGGCCGCTGACACCAAAAATATTATCGCCCTTACCCAGCCCGTCGTAAAACCCTATGTCGTACACCTGAAAGCATTCGATGTGGAACAATAATCCCATCCCGGCCACAACTCACAACCCAGGACCCACGACTCACGACCAAAGAACACATCCCGTTAAAACTCGGCATACCCGGGTTCAAGCTCTCCCCTCCGCAACTCATTTACGAGCCGGTGGGCCGCACGCGTAGTTTCCGGCAGCTTGTATTTGGTGAGCGCTTTTCCCACGATGCGGAGAGTATCCTCAAAATCGACCTTGTGTCCCGGAGAGATAAAAATCGGGTTCACATCGGTCCGGCTGCGCAGCACCATCCCGATCTTTTCTTCTCCCTCCGTCAGATACGAATAGCTTCCTTTTTGAGTCGCTGGTTCGTCGTAGGTGCCGGTTAACACATTTTTCGCACATCCTATCGCGGGGTGATCGGTTAGTATCCCGAAGTGCGTGGCAATGCCCATCCTCCTCGGATGAGCGATGCCGTGACCATCCATGATCAGCACCTCCGGCTTGACCCGACACTGTTTCCATGCCTCCAACAAGGCTGGCAGCTCACGGAAAGCCAGCAGACCCGGGATATAGGGAAAGCTTATGTTGGTCGTAATGAGTGACCGGGCCCGTATATTAAGATCCGGTATCGACAATACCACAATTCCGGCGTGAACCGTATCCGATCCCCGGTTAAAGGAGATATCGGCCCCACCCACCGTACGAACTTCCCCTTTGTGGGGACTCAACTCAATTCGATCGCCAAGCTGATGCTGAATTTGGATCGCCTCACTGGGTGTGATATTTTCGTAATCGGTTGTTCCGGGTGAAACCATGTTGTATCGGTCAAAAAATTTGCTTAACTGATGATATCGGGGCGGCCTCCAACTTGAATTGTTTATAATCATGCTCAATAATTTTTTCAAGCTGAGTCAACATAATACCACGATTCGCCGGGAGATCGTAGCCGGGTTTACGACCTTCCTGACGATGGCCTACATCATTGCCGTGAATCCGAATATACTGGCGGAGGCGGGAATGGACAAAGGAGCCCTTATTACCGTAACTGCTCTGACGGCCTGTGTCGGTACGCTGCTGATGGGCCTGTGGATCAACGTACCGCTGGCGATGGCCCCGGGCATGGGCCTCAACGCTTTTTTTGCCTACACGCTGGTATTGGGAGAAGGACTCAGCTGGCAGACCGCGCTGGGGGTTGTATTTATCTCCGGCATCGCCTTCCTGGTGCTTGCCGCTTTCGGCTTCCGTGAAAAAATTGTCAATTCCATTCCCCGCTCACTCAGGCTGGCGATTCCAGGCGGAATCGGGCTTTTTATCACATTTATCGGCCTGCAGAACATGGGACTGGTCGTACAGAGTGATTCCACCCTCGTCACCCTCGGAACCTTCGGTCCCCCGGTGCTGCTGGGACTAACCGGCCTGCTAGTCACCCTGATCCTGGAAGCGCGCAAGTGGCGCGGCTCTATCCTGACCGGCATTGTCGTTACCACGGGGCTGGGAATCCTGGTACAGGAAATAGAGATGCCCGCGGCCATCATTTCCATGCCTCCATCGATAGCTCCCACCGCCTTTGAACTCGATATTGCCGGGGCTCTCCGATGGGGACTATTTGGTGCCATCTTCTCCTTTATGTTTGTAGATCTGTTCGACTCGGTCGGCACTATCGTTGCCTGCTCCTACGAGGCAGACCTCGTGGAAGAAGACGGCAGCATCAAGAACATCAGCAAAATGCTTGGGGCCGATGCCATCGCTACCTCGATTGGCGCCCTGCTGGGCACCAGCACTACGACCACCTATGTGGAATCGGCCTCCGGCATTGAAGAAGGGGGACGCACGGGACTTACGGCGGTCACCGTCGCCCTGCTTTTCCTGGCCGCCCTTTTCTTCGCTCCGGTTATAGCCGTAATACCGGGTTATGCCACTGCTCCCGCGTTGATCATCGTGGGATTGTTTATGTTCAGGAACCTGCGGGAGATCCAGTTTGAGAACCTGGAAGACCTCGTTCCCGCTTTCATGACCATCAGCCTGATGCCGCTGACCTACAGCATCAGCATGGGACTTACCTTCGGCTTTATTTCATTCATCCTGATTAAGCTCGTCACCGGCCGTGCAAAAGAGATCGCCCCGGTGATGTGGATCATCGGGATCTTTTCAGTTCTGAATATCTTTCTCACCATGTAACATTTTTGATATGGATTCAACCCAATTTCGCAAGGAAGCACACAAGCTGGCAGACTGGATGGCCGACTATTTTGAGCAGGTCGAAGACTACCCCGTAAAACCGGAGGTCCAGCCCGGTGACATTATACAACAGCTGCCCGAATCTCCTCCCGACAGCGGCGAATCTTTCGATAAAATCTTTAAAGACTTTCAACAGGTCATCATGCCGGGAATGACACACTGGGAGAGTCCCAGCTTCATGGGATACTTCCCCGCCAATAAAAGCTACCCGTCCGTGCTGGCGGAGATGCTGACCGCAACGCTCGGTGCCCAGTGCATGAGCTGGGTGACCTCCCCCGCCGCCACGGAACTGGAGGAGCGCGTAATGGAATGGCTGCGTGACATGATCGGGTTGCCTGCCCATTTTTCCGGGGTTATCCAGGATACCGCTTCCACCTCTACCCTGGCCGCACTTTTGATGGCCCGCGAACAGGCCACTGATTTTGAAGTTAATAAGGCGGGATTTTCCTCCCGCCGCCCCCTGGCCGTGTACTGCTCTTCCGAGACACATTCCTCCATAGAAAAGGATGTAAAAATCACCGGTTTCGGGCGCAAGTATTTACGGAAGATTCCGGTCAACAGCGATTTTTCGATAAATATCCAAGCCCTGGAAAAAAAGATCCAGGCTGACCTGAAGCAGGGCATTGAACCTACATGCGTGGTAGCAACATTGGGCACCACCGGATCCACGGCTGTCGATTCGCTCCCGGAGATTGCCGACATTTGCAGGCGGTACCACATCTTTCTCCATGTAGATGCCGCCTATGCCGGAACTGCCCTGCTGCTACCCGAGCACCGGACCATGATTGAGGGGATAGAGCAGGTAAATTCATTTGTCTTTAATCCCCACAAATGGATGTTTACCAATTTCGACTGCTCTGCGTTCTTTGTACGAGACCAGTCCCTGCTGGTGCGAACATTTGAAATCATGCCGGAATACCTGAAAACGGCGGAGGATAAGCGGGTCAGGAATTATCGCGACTGGGGCATTCAGCTTGGCCGTCGGTTTCGAGCGCTCAAACTCTGGTTTGTCATCCGCGATTTCGGGGTAAAGGGACTGCAGGAAAAAATTCGTTTGCATATCAAGCTGGCGCAGGATCTGGAACAGGCCATCCGGCAGGCGCCCAATTTTGAACTGCTGGCCCCGGTGCCGTTTAACCTCCTCTGTTTCCGCTACCATCCGGCCCATCTTTCCGATGAAAAAAAATTAAACCGACTAAACAAAACACTCCTGGAACAAATAAATAAGACCGGAGAGCTCTTTATCACCCATACAAAACTCAGCGGGCGATATACCCTCCGCATGGTGATCGGAAATACTCACGTGGAACAGCGACATGTGGAACAGGCCTGGAATGTAATATCTGAACAGGCGGCAAAACTTCGTGAATAGCCCGCACATCCGCTCATTTTTTCTTACATATACCGGATATTGTCAAGAGGATTTTACACAAGTATTTTTAATTGTCAACCCTGTTTTTTTTGCACGAATTTAAAATGTGTATTCACAGGGCATCAGCTCTTTTTCGAATTCGCTCTTGCCAGGTCTGCGGAAAAATCCCCGGCTTTTAAAATGGCTCTTGGAATTCGCCAGTATTGCTTATCTTTATAGAGCTCATTTCGATCAATGTATTTATAAAGTGATGCCAGAATATGGATAATGAAGCTCCCATTTACGACAACCACGGCCGGCCCATCACCTACCTGCGCCTCTCTGTGACCGACCGGTGCAACCTGCGGTGCAAATACTGCATGCCGGCTGCAGGCATCAATTTTCTGCCGAGAGAGGAGATCCTTAGTTATGAGGAGCTGGAACGCATTGTCAGGATCCTTGTCGATTTGGGCATATCGAAAGTGCGTATCACGGGGGGCGAGCCTTTTGTCCGAAATGATCTGATCGACTTCCTGGAGCAGATCAGCCGGCTGGAGGGACTCGAAAAGATTGCACTGACCACCAACGGAACGCTGCTGGCGCCCCACATCCCAACACTGGAGGAGCTTGGTATCAGCTCCATCAACCTCAGCCTGGACAGCCTGGACCGGAAACGGTTTGAAGAGATTACGCGACGCGACCAGTTTAAGAAGGTGATGGAAACGTTTCACCTGCTGACCGAAAGCTCGATCCCGTTCAAGATCAACGCCGTGGTGATGGAGAATCAGAACACCGAAGATATCATCCCCCTGGCCGAGTTGACACGCGACTACGCGGTATCTGTTCGCTTTATCGAGGAGATGCCGTTCAACGGGGAAGGCGGAAATGACTCAGTGTTAACCTGGACACATGATAAAATTCTTGACCACCTAAAAGATTATTACCCCGATCTGGAGCAGATACAAGCCGGTCCCCATTCCACTTCCACCAATTACAAGGTACCGGGTTACCGGGGGAAGCTGGGTATCATCGCCGCCTTTAGCCGCACGTTCTGCGGCACCTGCAACCGAATAAGAATTGATGCCCAGGGAACGCTGAAAACCTGTTTGTATGACAGCGGCGTGCTCAATATCAAAAAATTTATCCGTGACGGGGCCACTGATGCGGAAATCATCAAGCTCTTCCGGCATACTTTTGCAAACCGGGCGAAGGATGGTTTTGAGGCGGAGCAACGCAGGAAAGAAAATCATAATCCCATCCGTGAATCGATGTCGCTAATCGGTGGATAGAAGGATGAAAACGGCTGCCAACAACTTTCTGCCTGGGTACATCTCGCATATTTTCAACAAGGTGCTGAAAACCTGGATATTGCGCCCGTGGGTGCTCCCGATTCCAACGAACTCAACAATATAGATCGATCTGTGGAGTATATCCGGGAAAAGTCCCCCTTCCGCACATTTGTAGTCGTTGCCTGAAATAAGTTACTTTTCGTTTCATCGAATTTTAATCCAAAAATAAAAGGGGCTCGCTATGACTTCATCTGAACCACTCACCAATTTCACAGCCCTGGCATTTGAAAGCCGCCGGGCCGACACCACGGCAAAATTACTGCAGCGCCAGGGCGCCCACCCTATTTCAGCGCCCTCCATGCAAGAGGTCCCACTGGAAAATCATACCGCTGTTTTTACCTTTGCAGAACAGTTATTTGCGGGTGAAGTCGACATCCTGCTCTGCATGACGGGGGTAGGAACGGACATGCTTGTCAAGACCATGAAAACCAAATACGACTGGGAAAAAATCCACGAGGCCCTTTCCGGTATTATCGTGCTTTCCCGGGGACCCAAGCCGGCAAAAGTTCTTAGAAAACTCAAGATCCCGATTGATATAAAGGTACCGGAACCCAACACCTGGAAAGAGCTCCTGGAAGCGCTCGACAGTAATGAACAAACAGCTAATCTGGGCGGGAAAACGGTTGCCATCCAGGAGTATGGGGAGCCCAACGAAGAGCTGAATGAGGAGCTGAAAAAGCGTGGAGCCAAGCTGCTGCAGACCTCAATCTACCGCTGGGCGCTGCCCGACGACCTGGAGCCGCTGAAAGAGGGAATTCGCGCCATACTCGACGGGAAAGCAGATGTCGTTCTGTTTACCAGCAAGACCCAGGTGACCCATGCCATGAAAGTGGCGGATATGGTGGCTACCAAAGAGAAACTGCGTGAGGCCCTGGAACATGTCTTCGTCGCCTCTATCGGACCGGTATGCTCCGGGGGATTGAGATCGCACGGCATTGAGCCCGACTTTGAGCCTTCTCGCCCCAAGCTGGCTATCTTTATCAATGAGATCGCCGAGGAGCTGCCCAAAAGGATGAACTGATCGGCTACGCTATCAGCATTTCGTGAGATCTTTCAGGGTATAGCAGCCCTGCCTTTAATCGCTAAATCCGAAATGACAAAAACAATACAATGGGGGAGAAAAAAAGGATCAACTTCTCACTCCAACGGGTGGTAATCGTCTTGTTTATTATCGGATCGGTCTGGTGGGGACTCTATTTGATCTCCCCTCCCACCCCAAAGCCCGCCGATGCCCCCGAAACTGTTTTTTCGGCAGAACGAGCTTTCAGCCACGTCGAATCGATCGCCCAAAAGTCCCATGTGCCGGGCGCCCCCGAGCACGATACCGTCCGGCGGTATATCTTGGAAGAGCTCGACATCCTGGGATTAAATCCGCGGGTTCACAAGAGGCTCGCCAGCTCCCAATTGCGGGGTACCCGGGTTGCGGAAATCCACAACATCACGGCCCGTCTCAAAGGCACGAACCCGGAACAAACCATCATGCTGATGGCACACTACGATTCCGCCCCCTATACCCCTGGTGCGGCCGATGACGCCTCCGGGGTGGCCGCCATCCTTGAAGCGATGCGGGCCCTCAAAGCCGGTCCCCCTCTGAAAAATGACGTGCTGATTTTGCTGACCGATGGCGAAGAGCTTGGCTTGCTGGGCGCCCGGCAGTTTGCCCGTTCCAATCCCCTGCTCAAAGAAATCGATCTTATTCTCAATTTTGAAGCGCGGGGCAGCAGCGGGCCTGCCGTCATGTTTGAAACCAACACCGGGAATGCTAATCTTATTCCCCTGTTTGCCGATTTCAGCCCTCACCCGGTGGGTAATTCACTTACATATAACATCTATAAAATCCTGCCGAACGACACCGACTTTTCGGTCTTTAAACCGCATGGCGTGCAGGGACTAAACTTCGCTTTTATCCAGGACTTCCTGAATTATCACACCATGCAGGATCATCCGGATAACCTGTCGGCCGCAACCCTCCAGCACCAGGGCGAAAACCTGCTTGGCAATATTCGGGGATTTGGTTCTCAACATTTCGACCTGGCCTCTTCTTCTGACCTGGTTTATTTCAATCACCCGCTGGGAGGACTGGTCTATTACCCGGAAAACTGGTCCTTTTTTTTGACCGGAATTACGGTGCTTCTCTTGTTATTCGGAATCATCAGGGGATACCAGAGAGGATGGATTTCAGCAACGAGAGTCCTTTACGGCCTCATTGGCTATCTGGTCATCCTCCTCAGTTCCGGATTGATCACCTGGCTGGCCTGGGAACTTATACGGCAATATATCTTTCCCCAATATCAATGGCTACAGCATGGAGAAACATACGCTCACAGCTGGTATCTATGGTTTTTTATTTCGCTGAGTCTCCTCATCGTTCTCTATCCCTGCAGGTGGATTAAACATAAGATAAACATATATAACCTTTTGTCATCCATATACTTAACCCTAATTACCTTATTAATTGCATTAACTGTTTTGCTCCCAGCGGCCAGCTACCTTCTGCTCTGGCCGATCCTGTTCGGGCTGACGGGATCTGTAATCGTCGCACGCGACTTAAAGCGAACGGAGATACGCTGGGGATTTGCTGCAATTTTATTGGCCAGCCAATTTATGACCCTGTTTCTGCTCCCATTCTATGTCAAATTCATACAGGCGGCCTTGACGACCCGGTTCCTGTGGATCAGTATCCTGCTGACAGGTCTTATGACAGGTCTGCTGTTCCCTCTGCTCAACCATCTTATTGACACAGCCCCGCGCCTCTTTTTTACTGCTTTTGCATCAGTCGCTCTCATCTGCTTTACAGGAGCTGCTCTAAATTCCGATTACTCAAAGTTCCAAAAAAAGCAGAACAGCCTCATCCATGCCAGTAATCTTGATACCGGGAACAGCTACTGGCTCTCAGCCGACCACACCGTGGATGGATGGACTTCAGAGTTTCTGGGTGTCCATCCTGAAGATTCCTTATTCACTTCCTTCGGTCTCGTCAGTGCCAGTCGTGTGCTGTATGCTCCAGCTCCTCCCCTGGCTATCGATGCTCCCAACATAAAACGCCTTGAGTCCCGGGCAAATGACTCCACCCACTCAACAATTCTACAGGTCACCCATACACATCCGGCTACCGCAACCTCATTCACCTTTTTGGGAACGCCCTCAGATTACACTGTCACGCTGGAGAAAGGCGCTCCGGCAGATGGATCTGTATCCAGCTACACCCAGACGATTAGCTCCAATGAGTTTACCTACTATGGGGATCTGCCGCCGTCTGATCCCCTCTACATTATTTTACCCGACAAAACCAACGAGCTGGAAATAAGAATCAGCTCCTATCATCTGCAATTGCCAGAAGTGCTCATGCAACACTACCGGCCCCGCGCACCACACATGATGCCCAAACCGGTGGGATTTTCCAACGGTACCGCGTGGACAAAAACAGTTCATCTCCAGGAGTTGTAGCTGAGCGTACCCGAAAGAGAACCGATTCTCCGCGGCCTCCACTCCTCCCAAAAACAGGGATCAGCTACTCGTAAAGATCATCAATATCGGCAGCGGCCAGGTCAATAAAAAGCCGGCTCACCTTTTGGGTTACCGCTTTAAAATATTTTTCTCCTTTCCCGGCAGTAGCTGCCCGGGGATTGCCCACACCCGTATCTTCGGTGACTTCAGACCACCGGCGCTCGGCCCAGGCCCAGTTCTCATTCAGGGCGTTTATTTTGTATTTTTTCGCATTTCCGGTCCCGGCCTCCTCCAGCGGGCGGACCAGTTCTGGTGTGAAATAGATCATCAGGCTGGTCTCCATCTCATCGGCATGATCACCATCGGGGCGGGTAAAATACTTCGATTTGTCGAGTGACTGAAACCAGTTGCAAAACGTCAGAAACATTCCCGGGAACTGCACCCCGAGTTCGCGCAGCAGCGGCTTGAAATTATTGCCGCCGTGGCTGTTCAGCACCAGCAGCTTTCGGATCCCCTGGCGATCCAACACTTCAATCACATCATGCAGCACAGCCGCCTGTGTGCTGGGGTGTAAATTGATATCCAGCTTGATATCGGTCTGCCCGGTATTCACGCCAAAGGGAATGGTGGGCAAAACCATGATTTTTGCCCCCTCTTCCCATGCAAGGCGGGCCGACTCAGCCGCAATCCGGTCGGCTTCTATGATATCCGTGGCATACGGCAGATGATAGTTATGTGCCTCTGTAGCTCCCCACGGCAACACCGCAAGCTCTACCGGCTGATCCTTTATCGTTTTCCAGTTACTTTCACCCAAAATATACGGACGCATAATCCTCCCGATTTTAATTCTTTTTTCTGTCCCCCCGATCTTACATGATCTTCCCGACAAATGAAAGTACCCCGGACAAACAGCAGACTGATAAAAACATGTGCTCACCTTTTCCAAAGGTATTAAAAACTGATCGATGGAAATGTTCGAAAGGAGTTCCTCAACAGTGGTTTAAAAATCTTGGCAGTACCTCCGGTGGCAGAGATATTCTTTCATGCCTCGCCGAAAAATTAGCATCCCGTTTCAACTGCATCCAAATTTGAGCTGCAGATAATTTTTATATATCAAATAATATCAAAGGCTTAACATCTTATTTTTACTATTTTGTGAATAATCCGGGTTAAATCTTTCATAAGGAATGTTTTTAACTGTTATGATGTAATTTCATCTTATGAGACGATCAAAAAAATATATCGGTCTTGCAATATGGCTGCTGCTTTGTTTCGGTGCGGGAGCAATTGGCGCCCTTTTTGAACCGGGCGTGTGGTACGAAAACCTGGCAAAGCCGGATTGGACCCCTCCCAACTGGATTTTCCCCGTCGTGTGGCCCATATTATACTTTTTGATGGGCCTATCTGCCTGGCTGGTTTGGGAAAAGTCGGGTTTTTCAGAAGCCAGAGACGCCCTTACGCTCTTTCTCATACAGCTGGCCCTAAACGGGGCCTGGTCATGGTTGTTTTTCGGTCTTCATCAGACAGGAACCGCCCTGGCTGAAATCATCCTTCTCTGGATTATCATCTTGTTTACGCTCCTGGCCTTCCAGGTTCATGACCGGCTCGCCGCATGGCTGCTGACTCCATATCTTCTCTGGGTCGGATTTGCGACCGCGCTTAATTTTTCAATCTGGAGTTTGAATTGATGTTTGAATAAGAATAAAACCCGACTCCTGCGATCACGCGCCGGCCGCCTGTAGCTGGTTCATCGGGGACCGCAGAAGCAATGACGCTGCGGTCAAGCTCGTCATATCCTGCAGCAATTATGAAAAACCGGAATCCTGTTCAGGATCTCCTGCCATTCCAATTTCTCAAGATAGCACTGGTATTTCTGATCACCATTTCTGTTCTTGATTAATAATGGATCTCCTGTGGTTCAGCAGCCAGTCCGCGCAATGGAGCTTTCTGTGGAATCAAACAAGGCACTATGTTGACACAAGCATCTAATACATACGACTACATTATCGCGGGAGCGGGATCTTCGGGCCTCAGCCTGGCCTGGCATATGGTCCGGGAGGGACTGGATGGAAAAAAGCTGTTGGTAGTCGATCAAAACCTGACACCCGAAAATGACAAAACATGGTGCTTCTGGGAAAAGAATCGGCCACAGTTTGCCCATCTCATCCACAGAAAATGGCTCCAGTCAGATATCTTTGTTAATGGCGACCACTATCATCAACAGCTTCGGCAATATCCTTACTACTCCATTCGCAGTGGACATTACCGGAAATCCATTCTGGATGAACTGCAAAAGGACCCCCGCGTAACTCTAATGGAGTCCCCGATCCGTAAATTGTCCGGTACGGAAACCGGGGCCGGACTAACCTGCGACAAGGGGCATTTTCAAGCTGATTTTATTTTTCAAAGTTGCTTTAAACCATCCCTGAAGCGAAAACCGCGCTATCCCCTTGTTCAACATTTTTTGGGATGGGAAGTAACCGTGAATACGGAGATATTTGACGCAGATTCCTTTGTTTTAATGGATTTTGACGAGACCTACCGGCAGGGACTTGCATTTATGTACGTCCTCCCGTGGAGTTCAACTTCTGCACTGCTGGAGTATACAATATTTTCAAAAGAAGCGGAGGAGCTCCCGCTGTACGAAAAAAAACTGGAGCTCTACCTCCACAACCGGTATGGATTGAAACGTCTTAATTATAATATTGATCGGGTTGAATATGGCAATATCCCAATGAACGATGCCATTCACGACCCGTGGTTTGCGCCCCGGGTTCTGAACGTCGGGGCCAATGCCGGATTAACCAAGCCCAGCACGGGCTATGCCTTCCGGCGTATCCAGCAGCATTCCCGTGCCATCGTGGACCGTTTGGTGACACATGGCAAACCCGCTCCTGCTCCCCGTTCAGCACGCCGATACCGTAATTATGACCTGTGGCTGCTACAAATTCTGCACGACCATCCACGGGAAGCGCAGGATGTTTTTCAGCAACTGTTTAAAAACAATACGCTTGATGAACTTTTCTGCTTTTTGGGTGAAGAATCAAACTTGAGGGAAGATTTCAAGATTATGAAGAGTGTTCCCTGGTGGCCTTTTCTCCGCGCAATCTGGAAAACCAGGCGTTCTCTTTTCTCATTTTAAACTTGTAAAGGAGTAGAGTAACCACGGGTTTTCAACAGCCGCTGCCAACACCAACGAGGAGCTGCTGTGTTATTATCTCCAGGCTTCCAGTCCCGGCAGCGGTAGTTCCTGCAGGAAAATTTACGTTTCTTTCTGCGGTTTTTCCTTGTCCCGGTAGTCAATCTGATTTCCCAACAGGTAACCGACGGGACGCAGGGCCGGGATCTCTTCAAAGACAACGCGCAGTATGCCTACCAGTGGAACAAATAAGATCATTCCCGATATTCCCCAGAGCTGCCCTCCGATAATGAGCGCAATCATGGCAATAAATGGATTTATGCTGACCCGCGAGCCGATTATTTTGGGCGTAATGAAATTTCCTTCCAGGAATTGAACCATTACAAACACAAGAATGACCCCCAACGGATACAGCAGGGAATTGGTCAGGAAAATCGCATACAGAAGCGGAGGGAGACTGCCAATAATAATACCGATATATGGAATAATAGCCAGAAAGGCAGCAAAAACACCAAAAAAGATAGCGTGATCGATTCCAACGATCAACAACCCGATTGTATTCAATACAGCCAGAATCAGGATCACGGTTATCAGTCCCACCAGGTAGTTCTGGGTAACCTCCTGAACCTTGTTTACGACAGACTCTACCTGGGAAGAGCTGCGGCGCTCAATTATTTTATTTAAAAAGGTTTCGTACATCTCTTTGTAGTACAACATGAAAAAGATAAAGATCGGCATCAGTCCCAGCGTAGTAAACAGGTTGGTGGTGGTGTTTACCAGTCCGGTTACATACTGCCCGCTCTGTTCAATCAGCTTGTCGAGCGCCTGCTGCAGGTAATCGGTCTGTTGAGCGGGGGCAATGCCGAGTTGCCGGTCTAAAAACGCGAGTACATCGGCATTGATCTGTCTCAGCCGCTCTGTAACCCGGGGCAGCTCCTCAGCAAACTGCACAAACTGCCAGCTAAAAAGAGAGAGCAACCCGAAAATCATAATAACCACCAATATCATGGCTACAACGATGGATCCGGCCCGCCCGAGTTTCCACCGTTCCAGGTAGCCCACCACCGGTACCAACAGCATGGACAACAGTGCGGAAAAGGCAAGCGGCATCAATATGAATTTGCCGTTTGACAGGATCAGAAACAACAGTGTGAGTCCTACCAGTATGGTCGTACTTTTAAACCAAAAAGGGTATTCTTTCTTCATGTGAACTAAACGATCTCCCGGTTTTATTTATCCAGACCATCCGCAAGGCTGTTTGCCTTTGGATCCATTTCCTCGCCAAAAAATTCGAACGGAACTCTCCCCGTAACAGCTTGCTTTACACCACTCTCCTCAATTACCTGTTGATAGGTTTCATAGCAGTCTAGAGCGGCTCTGAATTTCTCCATATCTTCCTCTCCGGCCTCCACCCAGCAATCGATCTCCTCCAACGCAGAAGACTTCAGGTCAAACTTGCTCTCCACTTTCTCCTCGCTGTAATGCGTGTACAAGGCCAGCCGCCGGGGATAGGACCCCCCTTCTGCCCGGAGCTCGCAAAACACACGCTTGACAACAGCATGCGATACCAGGTGATCCTCAAAACCGCTGACGCCGTGCACGGCATAGGTTACCACAACATCAGGTTTTATGCGGTGGATATGCTCTTTAATGACTTCTTCTATTTCAATCGGATTCATTGCTTTGAGGCCGCTGTCCGGCAGGTCCAATACCGTCATTCCGTTTAAATCCAGCACCTCTTCCACGCACTGCATCTCCCTGAACCGGATGTCGCCCATCTCCTGCTTGGTTACCCCCAGCCGGTGACGCTGCTTTGTGGCTTCTCCCCTGGTAAGGGTAAGCAGGTAAACTTCCTGCCCCTGCCGGCGCTGGGCCGCAATTGCAGGGGCAGGGCCAAATGATTCATCGTCCGGATGGGGAAAAATGTAGAGAATTTTCATAATCATTTTGTTTTACAGGCATGCAGAGTAAACTCGCATATCCTGGCTGTTGAGGCTTTAACATATGGCAGACTCTGTGGACTACCACTGACAATACACAACTTATATTACAAATTAAAGATCCACCTTCCAGGAAGGTTGGACCTGCAGACAGGAATATGTAAGAGTCTTTTAGAAACCCCTTGAAATTTTATTTTTCCTCTCCCAGCATGGTGGCATTTATAATTATTAGGGACCTTTGCAGAATCTACTATTTTGCTGGGAGGTGGTCGTACCACCAACCTTATAAACGGGAGTACAACTCCCTCAGAACGAGGAATTGAGGATTTTGAAAAGCACTCTATTATTCCCCTTCAATCTCTTTGGCATAGACATAAGAATGATCCCAGGTATATCGATAGGCAGTAGAGGGTTTCATCGAGGAAGGATGCTGGAACAACGGGTTGGAAAACTTTCAGAGCTTAAAATTCAAAAAGAACATCCCCAATATCTCTATACCACTTAAACCCTGCAGCGTGAGATTTTGGAATGCAACTGGCAACAACACCCCTGCTGGGGATATACTATTCAAAGTATAATCCTGTTTATGCCATTGTGGGGGCGGCAATAAGCTTTCTGACTTTGTCGGAATGAAACAGGCTACTGGCAATTTTGTCCATGTAATTAAACAGATAATAGAACATCCGTTTTTCATCCTCGAGCTGGGGCTTCCGTCCCTCTTTGATCTCGGCCTGTTCAAGCTCTTCAAGCTGTTGCCAGAGATTTTTTTGATAGTCCTTCAACTCTTCTATCGAAAGCGTAGATCGGTACCTGTTATGAATTTTTATCGATACGATTTCTGTTCGCTCGATAATTTCATTAATTACTGCACCTTTCGAACTTTCCGACTTAATCTCATTCAGTCGCGTGTGGATAATGTCAACCAGGTTAGCCAAAGGATACATGCGCTGCCTATCGTATGATTGACATTTGATGCGGGCCAGGTTATTTGATGGTGAATTCATATAGTTCAACTCCGATTTGCTATATATTTACTAGCTTAATGTCCTTCTATTATTCAGCAGTTTTTCCTTCCGTATGGTAACCGTCTATCAGCTGTAATTTAACTCCAATAATTTTACATACATTATGAATAATTAACAAAAATTATTTTTTTAAATTTTCTCCCCCGCAAATAGGCCTTTATGACCTGTAAATGGATATTTTTTAAAAAATTCGGTTGCAGGGCTGCTTCATGCCAACACAAAACTGGTGCAAACAGTGCCAACGTATTACATTTCTTTAACATGTATTAAGTGCTAATGGGTCAGTTCAATAGCCATCAATTCAAGCCCATATTCTTCCATTTTTATCAGGACTGATAAATTTTGTTCAGGAGTAAAACCAGTGTCCATTCCAAACCACTAAAAACGATTATTTAATGAGAATCCCGAATGCGCGAACACCCGAAACAGGCACCATTTTTCACATTTTTATAACCATTTTCCCTTTTGTGTGAAGAGTTTCAACTTTTTCAAGGGCTTCGACAACTTCAGCGAGCTCAAACACTTCGCTGACAGGCAGTCCAATTCTACCGGATTCGACCAGCTCACGCAGATGCTGCAGCTCACTTGAATTCGGTTCTACAAACACATATTTGTGCCTGATGTTTGAATCCAGATCCGCTCCCCTGTTCCGTATTGAGACAAGTCGTCCTTCCGGTTTTAGCGACTTCAAACTTTGTTGCAATGTTTCTCCACCGGTACAATCAAAAATCAGATCTACGCCCTCTTTGTGGATCTCCTGTACAGCTTTCCCTACATCGTTGCCCCTGTAATCCACGGCTTCATCGGCCCCGAGTTTCTTCATGTACGCGTGATTTTTTTCGCTGGCGACGCCAATGACATACGCACTTTGCTCTTTGGCCAGTTGAATCCCCATACTGCCCACGCCACCTGACGCTCCCAGGATCAGAACTTTTTCCTCTTCCTGAATGTCGCCCGCATCATAAAGGGATTGGTATGCGGTGAGTCCAACCAGGGGTATCCCGGCCGCCTGCTCCACCGGGATATTCCCGGGACGATGCGCGAGATAACTCTCCGGTATTACCAGGTGTTCAGCAAACGTTCCCCATTGCACCACCGGGCGCCGGGCGTAGCCATAAACCTTGTCCCCGGGTTCAAATCTTCGTGCACTAAATCCCCTTTCCTCAACTACACCGGCAAAATCCCAACCGGAAACCACCGGAAACTCATGGGGCAGCGCATTCTTGAGGTATCCCTGCACAATTTTGGCATCCACCGGGTTTACGCCTGCCGCTTCCACCCGAACAAGCACCTCTCCTTCTCCCGCTTCGGGGATATCGACCTCCTCAACCGTCACATTTTCCAGATTTCCGAATTTGTGAAATACCGCTGCTTTCATTTTCTCTGCCATAATGGAATCTGTTTCATAAACTGCTTTCTGATTTCGATAACTCGTTTTAACAGCTCCAGCTGTAATCGATTACACTTTTAATTAACAAAAAGCCTGCCGAAATATTTCCCGGCAGGCTTTTAATATGTTATGCAGAATCACTCACTTATTTATCAGGAGCAACCCGTGGTCGCCCCACAAGTGATGCATTTCTGGCAGGTTCCGTTGCGGATCATCGTCATGCTCCCGCATTCAGGACAGGAATCGCCGGTATAGCCGAGCTGCTTGGCCCGTTCATAGTCGCTTTCGTAATCTCCCTCGGCTTCCTCCGGAGCCTGCTGTGTTGAGGGAGCTCCACCAGCGACCGGCTCCGTTTTCGGTTCCGGGTTCTGTCTCATCTGGGGGCGTTTGGTCGGGTCTGCGTCCTGTTCCTGCTTTTTCTCAGAAGGACGTAGTTTGCGGGTAAGAATCTCCTCGGCAGGTACATGGGCCAGGTCATCACGCCCCAGGTAGGTAACCGCGAGCTCACGGAAGATGTAGTCGATTACCGACGTGGTCATCTTGATATGCGGATTTCCCTGCACTGTGCCGCTGGGTTCAAACTTGGTGAAGGTGAAGGCATCCACAAACTCTTCCAGCGGTACCCCGTGCTGCAGGCCCAGCGAAATTGCGATGGCAAAACAGTTCATCAGGCTGCGGAAGGCGGCGCCTTCTCGGTGCATGTCGATAAAAATCTCACCGATTTGCCCGTTTTCGTATTCGCCGGTGCGCAGGTAAACGCTTTGCCCGCCGATCTTCACTTTCTGGGTATACCCGTTGCGCCGGTTCGGAAGCCGCTTGCGGCTGGCCACATACTTGTGGATGATCTTCTCGGCCGTTTTGACTACCTCATCCTGGGCAACGGCTGTCTCTTCATCGAGCTCCTCGTCATCTTCCAGCTCGTCAAACACGTCACTCAGGCTGTTGAGCGGTTGACTGAGTTTGGAGCCGTCGCGGTACAGTGCGTTGGCCTTGAGCATCAGCTCCCAGGAATCCATATACGCATCCTTGAAATCGTCAACTGTTGCCTCGTTCGGCAGGTTGATGGTCTTTGAAATTGCGCCTGAGATAAACGGCTGGGCTGCCGCCATCATGCGAATATGTCCCTTGGGTTTGATATAGCGTGTTCCGATGCGTCCACAGCGGTTGGCACAATCAAATACCGGCAGGTGCTCATCTTTCAGGTGTGGAGCTCCCTCGACGGTCATCGTTCCGCATACATAGTCATTTGCCTTCTGGATCTGCTCCTTGCTGTACCCCAGGTGGCGCAACATGTCGAACTGGGGATTGGCCAGCTGCTCTTCCGTCAGGTCCAGCACCTCCTTGCAGAAATCCTCGCCCAGCGTCCACTGGTTAAAGGCAAACTTGATATCAAAACTGCTGGGCAGGGCCTCCTCGATCGCTTCCAGCTGATCGTCGTCAAACCCCTTCTCGCGCAGGCTCTCTTCATTTATATGCGGGCACTCCTCCAATGTACCGTGGCCCTTGGCATAATTGATAATATCATCAATCTCGCCGGCACTGTATCCCAGCTTCTTGAGCGCTTTCGGCACACTCTGGTTGATAATCTTGAAATAACCGCCGCCGGCCAGCTTCTTAAACTTGACCAGAGCAAAATCGGGTTCGATGCCGGTGGTATCGCAGTCCATAACCAGACCGATGGTTCCGGTAGGGGCAATAACGGTTACCTGGGCGTTACGGAACCCGTGCTTTTCTCCCATCTCAACTGCGCGATCCGATTCCGCACGGGCGGCTTTTAGCAGGTAATCGGGACAGGTGCTGGCGTCAATCCCCATCGGTTTGACGGTGAGCCCTTCATACTTGTCGGGATCGACATTGTAGGCCGCCCGCCGATGATTGCGGAGCACCCTCTGCATATGCTCTTCATTGCGTTCATACGCTTCAAATGTGCCCAGTTCTTTCGCCATCTCGGCGCTGGTTGCATACGCGCCCATGTGTATCATGGAGGTCAGGGCACCGGCAATAGCGCATCCCTCGTCGCTGTCGTACGGTACTCCCTGTACCATCAGGGCCGCGCCGAGGTTGGCGTACCCGAGTCCCAGCGTCCGGTAAATGTAGGAGAGATCCGCTATCTCTTTGGAGGGGAATTGAGCCATCAGTACCGAAATCTCCAGCACGACGGTCCAGATGCGGGAGGCGTTTTTAATCGACTCCACATCAAACTCTTTACATTCCTCCGTTTTGAAATACTTCATCAGGTTGAGTGATGCCAGGTTACACGCCGTGTTGTCCAGGAACATATATTCTGAACACGGGTTGCTGGCCTTGATCGGTCCATCTTCAGGACAGGTATGCCACTCGTTGATCGTATCGTGGTACTGGGCTCCGGGATCGGCACAGGCCCAGGCCGCATGGGCGATATCATCCCACAGGTCTCGGGCGCGAATCGTTTTGGAGGGTTCGGGCTCCCGTCCCTCTTTTTCAGCGTTCCGCTTTTCGGTTCTCCAGTACAGGTTCCAGTCGTCATCCTCTTTGACCGCCTTCATGAAGTCGTTGGGCATGCGAACTGAGTTGTTGGAATTTTGCCCGCTTACCGTTCCGTAGGCCTCGGAATCCCAGTCGGTGTTGTAGGTTTCAAATTCAAGGTCGGTATAGCCCTGCTCGGCAAGCTGGACAACCCGTTCTATATAATTCAGCGGCACATAATCACTTTTGGCCTCCTTGATCGCCTTGCCAAGTTCCTTGTTTTTCAAGGGATCGCGGCTGGCTTCCCCGTTAAAGGTGCGGCCATCGATCTCGACAGGCTTATGGCACAGCTTTATAATTTTTCGCAGGTGCTTCTCCAGAATTTTGGAACCCGCCACAATAGAGGCAACCTTCTTCTCCTCATGCATCTTCCAGTTGACATACTCTTCTATATCCGGGTGATCCAGGTCCAGCGTCACCATCTTGGCTGCACGCCGGGTCGTGCCACCGGACTTAATTGCGCCGGCCGCCTTGTCGCCGATTTTTAGAAAACTCATCAGTCCGGATGATCTGCCTCCCCCGCTCAGCGGCTCTCCCTCTCCGCGGATAGCTGAAAAGTTCGACCCGGTTCCGGATCCGTATTTAAACAACCGTGCCTCGCGCACCCAAAGATCCATGATTCCACCCTCGTTCACCAGGTTGTCATCGATGCTTTGGATAAAGCAGGCATGCGGTTGCGGGTGGGTATAGGCATCCTCCGACTGTTTCAGCTCCCCGGTTTTGCCATCTACATAGTAGTGTCCCTGCGCCGGCCCGTTGATTCCGTACGCCCAGTGCAGGCCGGTGTTAAACCACTGCGGACTGTTCGGGGCGGCCATCTGGTGAGCCAGCATGTAGCAGAGCTCTTCGTAGAAGATTTTTGCGTCTTCCTCAGAGTCAAAGTAATCATGCTTCCAGCCCCAGTAGGTCCAGCAGCCGGCAAGGCGGTGAAATACCTGTCGGCTGTCGTGCTCGCTGCCGTATCTCTCATCTTCATCGAGATCCTTCATCGCCTTCTCATCCGGCTTGGACCGCTGCAGCCACTCTGGTACGCCTTTTTCAGCAACCTTCTTGACTTCAGCCGGCACGCCTGCTTTACGGAAGTATTTCTGGGCAATGATATCCGTTGATACCTGCGACCAGGGCTTTGGTACGATTACTTCGTCCATATTGAATACTACCGATCCGTCGGGGTTCTTTATCTCCGACTTTCGGGACACAAACGTAAGGTCTCCAAATGGGGAGTCCCAGTTGTCCTGGGTGTAAAACCGAGTAAATTTCATAGTGTCTCCTAGTGTATACTTTTTATTTGAGAGAGAGTAAATATTTTGAGCTGAAATGGGATATAGTTACTGACGCGATTCTTGATAATAATATAAATCAACGACCGAGGGGACAAGCAAAATGACCAAATACTTTTCCACAAAAGCGGGAAGTTATCAACAATTCAATTGGGGCATCTGTTCACCCCTGTTAATATCCAGCAATTTCACTGAACTTTTGGCTCCACCCCAGATCTTTTTTTCCGTTTGATTTTGGATACTGAAAAAACAAAATAACCTGTTTGAAGAACTTGACGGCCGATTTAAGTTTCTGAAAGCTGTTCTCCAATTAGCTCACGGGAGTTATCCACATTTCAACAATTGATGCTGAAAATGGAATAAAAACCGCTGAAGGCCTGGAATTTTCCATCGATCAGTACAGGAATAAATTCCAGTTTATTTCAGCTTTTAAACTGTCTGGACTTAATGATATTTGGAATGATCCAATATCGAGAAGCCCCGGGGACCCACCCTGTTATTAATGAGTGGAACCGAAATGCATCTCCCCGTCCTCGAAATGAGGTACTATACTCCAAAAGACAGGAATCAGAATTATAAAATCAAAAACATCTTCTGCATGGTTACAAATACAATGAGCAAAGCCCTACCTCGTCAATGAGCCCCTCTTCCTTCTCCGGTTATAGTCAGAAGAGAGGGCTGCATAAATAACGTTGTAAGCGGTTAGAACGTATACTGCGCCTTCAGTGAAAAGCCCCGTCCCCTGGTTCTGTAGCCGTTGATTTCGGTATAATCGGAATCGAAAACATTCTCAATTTTGCCGATCACGGAGAGCTCCTCTAACACGTTGTAGCGCAGGCTCAGATCAGACACATTGTAGCCATCCACCTCGGATAGATCCAGCGCGCCGTAGTAACCGGGACCGAGCGCGGAGCTGTAGAACACATCATCCCGCTCACCCACAAACCGGCTGCTTGCACGGATGCTCAGCTTGTCAGTCGCCTGCCAGGTGGCATTAATATTTGCCGTAATGCTCGGGCGTCGGGTCAGTGATCCAATCTCTTTCTCTGAGGTCACGAACTCCCCGCTTTCATAGATCTGAACGTGGCTGCCATCGGTGTACTCCCCGTCAAGGTTGGCGGGACTAAATTCCAGCGTAGAATGCGTGTAGGCCAGGTTGCCACCCAGCGCCACACTGCTGCCGAGGCGCGTTTCCACACCCAGCTCAACCCCATTGACGGTCTGTGCAGAAGCGTTCATGTACGTGTCACCCCGGTAGTCCATCGAGCCGAGATTCTCAACGGCCTTATCCCCATTCCACAAATAAACGTATTCAATCACATTATCTACGTTGGTGCGAAACAGCGACAGGTTGATCTGCACGGCCGAACTGATCGTCTGCTTCCATCCCAGTTCGTACGAGATGGAGGTCTCCGGCTCCAGTGTGTTGTTGCCACGATTGGTAACATAGCCGGTCGAGGTGGCCGGGGAGTACAGCTGATAGAGCGACGGGGCATTAAACCCGGAGGTTAGCGCACCATACACCAGCGCAGAGGGCGAAAGCTGCACCTTGGGATTGATCTCAAATGTAAAATGACTGCCAAACTCGTTGTGGTTCACCAACCGGCTGCCCAGTCCCAGGCTAAACGGCTCCAGGACCTCACCGATCAATTTACCGCCTAATTCTGTGTGAACAAACACGTGGTTAACTGTCTCTTTCAGATCGAGAGAATCCAGGTCGGTTTCAGATTCAAAGTTAAAAGAACTCAGGTAGGTATAATTTCGCGTGCTCATGGTCTGCTGGGTATTGCCGATTCCCACGATCCCCGAGACGCCACTGGTCTGAAAACCGGCGGTCAGCTCGTTTTCCCAGAGCGTACCCTCTGCATTGGTCTCGGTATAGCTGCCGTCGTAATTTCCGGCCTCATCTGTTATGGAAGAATCGTTGACCACATCGCGGGCCAAGTCCGAATAGGCCCCATTGTACTGCAGTTCAATATTGTTCGAAAGCTCCAGTGAGCCGCCATAGGTGTAAAAATCACGCTGAAAATCGGTCTGGGCGTCGCGGGCATCGCTGAAGGCGCCCTGGTCAATGTCGCTGGTCTGATCCGCACGCCGGTAGGAGGCAAACACCCCGTAGGTCTCAGTCCTGTACCCCAGCTTTCCAGACAGGTCCAGCTTATTAAAATCGTCTCGATCCCGGGGATTAAAGTCCGGCGGATTCTGGACGGTGTCGATCGTCGCGTCCAGCCCGTTGGTGAGTCCCTGGGCAATGCCAAAATCCGCATAAAACCCACCCCGGGACGAATAGTTCAGGTCCAGCTGATTGCCGGTGGAGTAGGTTTTGCTTCCAAAAGTGCCGTGACGCGTGCTGATATTTCCACTAACGCCGGGCGACTCCTGCCCGCGGGTAATGATATTGATAACCCCGCCGATGGCCGCCGAGCCATACAAGGTGCTGTGAGAACCGCGGACGATCTCAATCCGCTGCACGCGGGCCAGCGAAAGCTCGGACAGATCGATACTGTTGGAAGCGGTTGAGGGGTCGCTGATACGCACGCCGTCAATCATAACCACCGAGTGGCTGCTGTTGGCATTGCGCAGGAACACATTTTGCAGGGAACCCGGTGTTTGGCCGATGCCCACCAGGTGCATGCTTTGCTGCTCCGCCAGCAGCTCTCCCACGCTGTAAACGTTTGCGTTGCGGAGCTCCCGGCTGGTGATGACTGTCACATTACGGCCCACGCCCTGGGGAGATTCCGCCCACCGGTTGGCGCTGATAATAATTTCATCCAGCTGATAAGTCCCGGTGGTATCGATTTGGGAAAAAACTGAAAAAGGTACCGCGAACAGGAACAACAGGACCGCAAGCCCTGCGTTGCGTTGAAATGAGAATTGCATGATTAAACTATATTTAGGTTACAAATGATGATTAAATACATCATTCGCACCTTTGGGAAGTCCAGAAGGGCATAAATACCGGTATAGCGCACCGAATATTTATTCTTCGCTTTTCTCCCGAAAGCTACGAATGCAGATGCACTGGCAGGTCTTCTGGCTTATCCCGATCATTCGCCCCTTCCCGCCCGTTTTCCCTTTTGCAAAAAAAACGGACAGTGGTTATCAACGAATGATCCTAAACCCTGCAAGCAGGGCTGGGAATTACAGCATCGGGGAATGCTCCGGACTCTTCCACCAGTTGACATGGGGAAACACCGGATTCCCTTTTAATCCCACTTCGCAAAACGGAAGCAGGGAACCAATACACTCGCAAAAGATACAGGCTCCATCGTATAAATCAAAAGAAATGTTGATACCATTCTACCTAAAAGGATGCAGCTACCGACTACATCAAGCGAACACTTGAAAAGCTATATCTTTTAAAAATGAATGGATTTAAAGAGCTGCAGCTGATGTTCTGAACGATACAGAAAGGCGACTGCCGGGCAATTCAGGGACCTCTATTTCTAGCCTGCATTTCTTAAAGTCTGAATTCGTGTAATGCCTTGACAGGAAGCAAGTTACCTTAATTCTAAGGCTGGGATAAATCTCACAGTGTGTAGCAGGCTACGAAATAGTCCCGCCTGCTGCGTTGAAGTTGGAAATCGCCTTGCACACGAACCAATCTCCTGGTGAGAAAAGCAGGCTAGCGCGATATAGCGGTAACATTTAGATGAAATCTGACAACTGCATGAACAGCCATCTATTCATCACATCCTGCGCTGATATTCCTAATCTATATCCAATATTTAGTTACAGCCGAAAATTCTTTATACTTGATTCATGTTTTGAACCCATGGTAATGGATGAAGTACAGATCATCATTATCTGAATCTGAATCAACGCTGACCAACTTATCCTCTTTTGAAGATTGTAATCATCGGTGCCGGGGAAATCGGGTATGACCTTGCAAGCTTGCTCTCCAAGGAGAAGCATGATGTCATTGTTCTCGATCGTAACAAGGACGCCCTGGACAAGGTGACCGAAAACCTCGATGTGCTTTGCCACGAGGGGAACGCCACCTCTGCCAAAGATCTTGTCGATGCCGGCGTCAAGGATGCGGATATTACCATTGCGGTGACCAGTATCGACGAGGTGAACATGATCGCCTCCATGCTCAGCAAACGCCTTGGCACCAACATGGTAATTGCCCGGATCCGCAATGACGAACTGTCCCGGCCCAACTCCCCGCTGAAGCCCACCGATCTGGGAATCGATGTGATGATTCATCCTGAACTTAGCGCCGCCCAGGAGATTGTCCAGCTCATCAAACGCTCTACCGCCACCGATGTGATCAATCTCGCCGACAACAAGATGCAGATTATCGGGCTACGGCTGGAAAAAAACTCCCAGCTTGTGGGAAAAACAGTCAGTGAATACGCCCGGATGTTCCCTGATATCACCTTCCGGGTAGTCGCAATTGCCCGTCGGGGCCTTACCATTATCCCGAGCGGAACAGTCCGCCTGCAGGCTCTTGACCAGGTTTTTGTACTGGCTCAGACGGAGTCTATCCCCGAGGTAGTAAAAACAACCGGCAAAATTGAGACCGAAATTAGTACTATTATGATTGCCGGGGGAACGCCGGTGGGTGAGATGGTGGCCCGGCTGCTCTGCGACCAGGAAAAAAGCTGGACGATCAAGCTCATTGAACCGGATTACGACACGGCCGTGCAGCTGGCACAGGACCTGAAGGATGTGCTGGTGCTCAACGGTAACCCGACCGATCCCGACCTGCTGGCTACCGAGGGTATCTCCGACACCGACGCTTTTATCTCCGTCACCGATGATGAGGAGTCCAATATTATCTCCTGCCTTATGGCCAAACACATGGATGTTAAAAAAACCGTAGCGCTGGTTTCGAAATCCGACTATATCCCCCTGAGCCAAACCATCGGGCTGGATGCGGCCATCAACAAAAAATCTGCCGCTTCCAATGAAATCCATCGTTATGTTCGGCGGGGTCGCGTTATTTCCGTTACCGCCCTGCAGGGGATCAAGGCAGAAGTTATTGAGCTCCAGGCAGCCCCCAAGTCAAAGGTTGTCAAAAAGCCGATACAACAGATAAACTTCCCAAAAGGCTGCGTAATCGGGGGAATTCAGCACAACGGGAGCGTGGAGATAGCGACCGGCCAGTCGCAAATCAAAGCCAACGATCGGGTAATCGTTTTCTGTCTGCCCGAGGCTGTCGAAAAAATCACTACGCTTTTTCAATAATGGCGAATTCCCGGTCACAAATAAGTCGCAGCCTTAACCGGCCCAATATTGATATTCTGACGGTACTGGGTATCCTGGGTTCTTTTGTTTTTTTTCTTGGTTTTGCCCTGCTTATTCCCATTGCCATCGACCTTGTCTATGAGGGTACAACCTGGCACTCCTTTCTCTATTCGGCATCCATCGCCTTTATTGTGGGAGGGGGGCTGTATTACCTGTTCAAACCCAAACAAGAGCTGCGTATTCGCGAGGGATTTCTGATTGTGAGCCTCACCTGGCTGTTTCTATCACTGGTTGGAGCCCTCCCCTTTTTCATTTCCGGGGTAATTCCAAGTTATACAGACGCCGTATTTGAAACAATGAGCGGTCTTTCAACCACCGGGGCTACCATTTTGGGAGGCACAGCCAGCGACGGTACTGTCAATCCACAGATAGAAGCGATCCCGCGCAGCATGCTGTTTTGGAGATCGCTGGCGCACTGGCTGGGCGGCATGGGCATTATCGTACTCTCCATTGCGATCCTGCCGTTGCTGGGAATCGGGGGCATGCAGCTTTTTCAGGCGGAATCGCCCGGTCCCACCACTGACAAGCTCACCCCGCGGGTACAGGAGACGGCCAAACTTTTGTGGGTGGTATATGTGGCGTTTACTGCAGCTGAATTTTTTCTTCTTTGGGTCCATCCGTCAATGGACTGGTTTGATGCGCTTAATCATGCATTTGCGACCCTGGCGACCGGCGGATTTTCCACCAAAAATGCGAGTATTGCAGCTTTTGATTCGGTCTACGTCGATCTTGTTATCACGCTGTTCATGTTCCTGGCGGGCATTAGTTTTGCCCTCCATTTCCGCCTGCTCAGAGGCGATACGAACTCATTTTTCCAAAACCGGGAGGTCCGCTTTTTTACCCTGGTAATACTCGGGGGAACGCTTGTTGTCAGCTTTTCGCTCGTTATGTTCAACAGCTATTCCCTGGGAGAAGCCCTGCGGTACGGCTCATTCCAGGTGGTATCTATCGTCACGACGACCGGTTTTGGCACCAGCGATTACGAGCTGTGGTATCCGCTCGGGGCCTTTACGCTGTTTCTGCTCTTCTTTACCGGCGGCTGCGCGGGATCTACCAGCGGAGGCATTAAAATGATACGGTGGCTCATCATCCTCAGAAACACCATGCGGGAGATTAAACAGATTATCCATCCCAAGGCGATCCTCCCCATACGCATCGGGGATAAAATTGTGGATCCCAATATCCAGCGGACCGTACTCAGCTTCTTTATTTTCTACATACTTATTTTTGGGATGGGAACGCTCATCATCTCCGCCTTCGGCTACGACCTGCTTTCCGCCACGGGAGCCAGCATCGCCTGCCTGGGTAATATCGGGCCGGGCTGGGGAGCATTTGGCCCCACCAACAATTTTGCCCATGTCCCCTACCTGGGCAAATGGGTGCTCATCATGCTGATGATGATAGGCCGGCTCGAGGTCTTTACCGTACTGTTGATATTTACCCCCACCTTCTGGAAGCAGTAGGAACTGATGAATTATTGAATTGTTGAATTACGGTTTGAAGGGAGATTTTGATTAGGGAATGGAAGTACTATTTGTCTCAGACTTCTGATCGCTTTTAATTCAATTTACCTTGACTCGAGATATGGCTGGTCCCAAAATCAGTTTATCGTTCTGCCTTTCCAGCCGGCGAAGTTATGTTGTTTTTTCCTCTTTCAAAAATAAACAGCAATTGGAAGTATTCAGCTAGAAATCACATGGGCTTTTGCTGAATTCTTAAACCGAGTTCACCTCACATTACATAATTCAGTAATTCAACAATTCCTAGAACTGTATCCAGTTTTTATCTTCGAGCCACTGGATCAAGGCCGGTAGAAAGGTTACGGCTGTGAGCCAGGTCATACCGATGCCGATAACTGCCATTGTACCGAGCGACTGAAGCCCCGGGTGCGTGGTAAAAAGCAGGCCGGAAAAGCCCAGCATAGTAGTCAACGAGCCGACTGTTACATGCTGGCCGGTGCTGGAGAGTACCTCCCACATGCTGTTGCTGCCTTCATCCCGGTAGCGGTGCGCCAGGTGCACGCCGTTATCCTCCCCGATTCCCAGGATGGCCGGGAGCACCACCAGGTTATAGAAGTTGAACATCATTCCGGTCAGCATCATAATACCAAACAGCCAGAGCAGTCCCACAACCAGCGGCAGCATGCCGATGATGGTCCACCGCAGGGAGCGGAACGAGAAAAACATCAGCAGGAACACCATCGTAAAGGTGGCCCCCACCATCCAGGGACTCTCGTTGCGCATCAGTTCCAGCATTTCTGCTGCAATGATAGAGGTGCTGGCGGCATAAAATGTTTTGCCGTTGTCCAGAGTTATTTGACCGACATCATTTTTAAAAGCGATCGACTGGCGACCGTCTGCAAGGCCCACGCTCGGGTAGGCGATCACAAAATTGCCGATCTCCCCGTCTTTGTTTACAAACTTGCTTTTTAAATAGTCGGGAATGTCACTTATGTCGAGGGGACTGCGGGTTTGGGCCGCCCGGCGCAGCTTCTCCAGTTGCGGGTCTTCCTGGTCCTTGATAAAGGGATCATTCAGCAGCTGCCTGATCTCCGCTATCTTCCTCAATTTACTGGTGGCCGAAGAGTCGGTCGGGGGAAACCGCTCTTGCAGAGCTTCCACATCCAGGATGGTGGGACTTGTGGTATCAGTACGCATTTTCTGGCGGAGCTTTTCCAAAATCTGCACTACCTCTGTCTCGTTGTCGGCCAAAATGTACGCGGGGTTCCGTTTTTCGCCGTCAAACACCTTGCTCTGCACCTGGCGGAACTGCTCATACTCAGGAAATTCCGGTTCCAGTTCTCCAAAGTCATATTGAAAGCGCAGGTGCTGGTTGTTCCAAATGACGACTGCGGATATCATCAATCCCAAAACTACCACTGTACGAGCTATAGGAAACCGGTTGAAAAGTCCGGACCCGGAGGTTGAAGTTTGCTGGTCCTCGTTCAGCAAAATCCACCCGTATCGTTCAAAGATCACAAGCAGGGAGGGAAGGATGAAGAGCATGCAGAACAGGGCCAGCATGATTCCCGTACCGGCGATAAAGCCAAATTCCGAGAATCCCCTGAACTTGGCCAGTACCAGTACAAAAAGGGAAAATGCAGTCGTAAGCGCGCTGACCATGATCGCCGCACCCGTCTTGTTGTAGGTTGCTTCCAGCGAATCCAGAATGTTCATTCCCGTCGACCGTATTTCGATGTACCGGGCATAGAAATGGATTCCATAATCGATCCCCATCCCAAAGAGGATCACAAAGAGCACCGAAGTCATGGTATTTAACATACCGAGCACGAAATAGGTGATTCCAAACGTCCACAATAGGCTGATCAGCAGTGGAATACCGATGACCAGCACCGGCACGGGCAGGCGGATAAGGTGATGCCAAAAACCGTGATTTTGCTCGTGGCTGCTACCCCTGCGGTAGCGGAAATATTTTTTACCGAAGAAATAGACCATCACCAGGATTATGACGCTGGAAATGCCGGAGGCGAAGCTGTTGAAGACGTCACTCATTATTGAGTTGATCTCCTCCAGGTGGCGTTTCAGACGCCCCCCGTAATAAATCTCCATCTCACTGTTATATGACTGGGGATTCATTTCGGCCAGCAGCGAATCATATTTGGCAAACATATCCTCGAGATAGGTCAGGTCACTCTTGGAACCTGTCGGAAAAAATTTAACGACCATGACGGTGCTATCTTCACTCACGGGATATTCGGAGGGGATCAGGGATGCATAGCTCTCCTCGAACCGGTTGAGCTGCGTGCTGTCGGCAGCTGACTCCTCATCATCTTCTTCAAAGTCGATCAGAAAGGGATTGGCCTCTTCCTTGGCCGCCTGTATTTCGTCTTGCAGATACTGGCGAATATCCTGCAGCTCCCGGCCCGTTGCGAAATAAAGCGCATTATCCTTGAGGAGTTCAGTCTCTTTTTTGAACTCGGCCCGCTCAAAAAAGTAGTTATCGGTGCGCTCGTCGTAAAGCTCCAGGCTTTTCTGAATAAGATCTTGGGCAAACCTCTTGTTGTCCTCAAAACTGGGAGACTGAATAGCCACCTGCATGTCCGTTTCTCCACCGACGGAATTTTGCAGCCGCTCCAGAGCCTGAACATGCTCGTTCGCTTTGGGCAACAGGTTGGCAATATCGGTGTCAATCCTCAGCTGCAGCGCATAATAACCGGAAATTGCGGCCAGCACCACTCCTATGATAACCACCCAGTACGGGGACCGATAGTTTTGCTGAAGTAGCGGACGTAATAAATTCAGAAGTTTATCCATCAAATAGCCAGTTGCTCAAATTTGCTGTAGCTCCAAAGAAGCCAATAATAAGAATTTCATAGTAATAAAGTTAGCCTCGGGCCGGACAGATTCTCTCAATCCTGATATTCTTTTCGTGAAGGCCCGGCAACAAAACATCATTCAACGCACATTGCATGAGAAATCATTCATTCAACAAAATGGGTCAGCACCTGCCGGTGGGAAGTGAGATCCGGATCCCAAGTTATTCAGCTTTTTTCAGGATGATGTCGTCGTAGTCAGCAATGGACTTGGAATTGGTGCTGTCACCGTCGCTTAAGATAAGAATAGCGATGGGTGTTGCCGGGGGATCGTCCCCGAACAGCCTTCGGTAATCCTCTACGATATTGCGTTCAAAAGTGACCCACTCTCCCATTTTTTCCGGGCCCGACTCCACTACCACAATTTTCTGGTTCCCGAATAATTTGGAAAGCTCCTCTCCCTCGGGCACCGTCGTGCTCCAGGTATAACGTATGGTCTTCGGTACTTTTTTCACCAGTGCAATCCGGCCGATATCAAAGACAACGTAAATGCTTGCGGCCACATCATTGTGATCGCTGCTGTTTTCATTTCCGCCCTCCGGCAGCTTTTTAACCCGCCATTTCCAGCTTAACACCGGGTGCTCATAAATATCGACATTGGGCCGGTTCAGCAGTGGAAAGTTCAGGTGGCGGGCATCGGTGTGGGCATAGTGCAGGAATTTATTTCCAGCTTCTTCCCTGATGGAGTAGTGGAATAACTTGCTCTCCTCCGGGTGAACCGCCTTCCGCTTGCCGTCCCGGTTGTACCACTCCGATGGCAGCCCTCCAACCGGGTCGTCCTCAAACTTGTCGATCAGCAGCGCCCCCTCGCTTGTTGTCTCTAGTGGGGGCAGCTTCTTGTCAATATCTTGTCCTTTTGCCGAACCAAAGGTTAAAATAAGTAAGAACAGTACAATAATGGGGTTCTTCACGATAAAATATTTCAACTGCAGATCTCCTTTATTAAAACTTTCAACAATACTGTATATTTGCTGTTCATAAAAACGCCATTAGGTATCTCATATTTCAATTTAATCGGCAGCACAGTTTACATGTCTGAAACTACAGATTCAATTTCAAATCGAAAGAACAGTACCCGGCCAAAAGTCAGCTGTTTAATGGTAACAGCTAATCGTAAACACTTGATGAAGCGTTCCATTTCATGTTTCAACAATCAAAGTTATGCCAACAAAGAGCTGGTAATTGTTGATGACGGCGAGCAGGATCTCTCCGAGGCGCTGGACGCCGTGCCCCCCGGGCAGCTGAAATATTTGAAGCTGGAACCTTCTGACGACAATACGCTGGGAAAACTTAGAAATATTTCACTTGAACAGGCCACCGGGCAGTACCTTGTGCAGTGGGACGATGACGACTGGTATCACCCCGACCGCATCCTGATACAGTCGGACTACCTGGACAAGGGATACGATGCCTGTTGTCTTTCCGGTGCGCTGATGCACCTGGATACCCCGGAATATCTTCACCACCCCTATGTTGGCAAGCTGCCGGAGGGGATACCGGGCAGCATTATGCACCGGAATGATTCCTCGGTCCGCTATCCCCACACGCGGCGGGCTGAAGATACCGTTTTCCTGAAGGAATGGATGGATCGAAAATACATACAGCTACCCGACCGGTATTCCCACCTGTTTATACGCTGCTATCATGGAAGTAATACGTGGGAAAAGGATCATTTTCTTCGCCGCATCCGCAATTCTCCGATTGACCTGCTGGCCTATATCTGGCACAAATTCATCCGTGGAAACCTGTTCAGTCATCCCAAATTTCAGCTTTCAGAACAAGAAAAAGAGGCTTTTGCGATGTACCTGGAAGAATCCCAGAAGTTAGGACTGGTCCAGTCGGCATAGCGATATCCATTGAGATGACTCGTGAAATACCGGGTCTTCGAAACCCTTTTATCTGTGAATATCTGTGGCTAATTACTTCACTAATTTAGCGGTAGTGACACTAATAAATATTGTATTCGGCGCCGATGCTCAGTCCCAGCCGGTCGGTGGCATAGAGTTGACCGACATCAACTGCCAGCCCGGCCCGAAGCTGCAGATGCTCATATCCCGGAAAAGAAACCGAACTGCCGAGATATATTGAATGATTGACCTTCTTGAGCTCTTCCAGAGGGCGGTATTTCCCGTAGGTCGTATGTTGCCGCGGCGGGGGCAGCGTTTCAATAATCTGGTCTCCCACCGTTCCGTAGTTCCGGCTGTAGGTATAAAACGCCTTCCACTCGATATGAGGCGTTATAAATCCACGGCCTCCCAAGTGGTGCGCGACAACGATGTTGTTATAGATGGGCCGGTAATTCGACCCGTCTGTCAACAAAAGCGGATTTCCAAGCACCCTGTTTTTATAGGTCCACCCACTGGGATAAAAACTGTTGTTGTAATAACTGGCGGTGCCCCGGGGTTCGAAATCAAAAGCGTCCTGCCGCTTGGTGTTCAGGTGCTCGTACAGTAGTGCTTTTACCAGCGGGTGTTCGGCCTTCCGGACGATTCCGCCCCCCCACATGCCATCCCAGGGACTGCGAAAGCGGGTGGAGACTTTATCCTCAAGGTAAAAGAGCCGGTAAAAGGTGAGGCGGTACCGGTCCAGGCTGATCCGAAGGTTGAAATCGTAGGCCGCAACAGAGTTGCCGAGTGCATTCGAGACCTCCCCCCTCGGGGCGTTTGAATCCTGGTCGGCCCCTTTTGCAAGCAGCACATGCCAGAAATCGGAAAACGAGCTCGGCTGCTGCCCTCGCTCGGGATGCAGCCCGCCCCATTGCACGTTGTGGATGATTCCCCCGATTACCTCCAGCATCTTGTAGTTGATCTTCAGATAGAGATATTTCTGATGAAGGTACGAGTTTTTCACATACCGGGAATCTTCAAACCACCCGTGGCTTATGTAGGAAGAGAACTGCAGATGCCCCCGGGTAAGAGGGAGGTCAACAAAGCCGTCGGTATGGAGCGCCAGCTTGGGCACCGGTTCCGTATTGCGGCTGTACATCATGGAGCCGGACGAAAGAGGGTGATAATTCATGCCGATTGGATCCTCAAACTTACCGGCCCGAAACCGTACAAACCGGTAATTCAGCGTGGCTGACAGGGTATGGATGCCCAGTGTCGACTCCTCGGCGGCCCGCCCCATCAGCCGGCCGGAGGTCTGCAGGGACAAACGGTCTCCATTCACTAACGGTTGCTGAAATTCGGTATACAGCAGACTGTTGGCGGATCGTTGATCGTATATTCCCAGTTTATTGGCATGCAGCCAGAACGGCAGTTCCGAATCAAAACCGGACAGGTTGGTATTGAACTGCGTACCAACTGAAAAATATCCATCTCCAGCGTTGGTTTGCTGTGCCTGAATTCTTGTACCTGCAATCGTGAAAATGATCGCAAGAAATAACACAACGTAGTAATGGTAGCGCATGCAGTCGAAGTTTTTTTGAGATTATGAAAAGGTTTTGTATTCCTGTAGATCTTCGTCGTCGGGCATGGTCTCTACCGCCGACTGGCGGGCCGATGTAAGTAAAAAGGAGATCCCCCCGATCAGCTTTTGCAGGATCAGGTTCGCAGTCAATATACCCACGAGCTCCTGCTCCGGTACCCGAACGAGATCCGACATCTCCAGCGCCAGGTTCACATAAAGCACATCCTGGCTGGGCAGGAACGGGATACGCGTTGAGAGTATTTGTACAGCCATAAGGCTGAACCAGACGGCCCAGGGAATATCGGGCTTAACCAGGGCATACTGCAAAATCTGGAGCAGATTGGTAATCAGTAGCCGAACGGTATAGATGGAGGAGATCTTGACGCCCTCTGCCAGCGAAACTGACAGGATATAGCTTCGAAACTTGTATCCCATAAAACCGAGCAGCAGCAGTCCTGCCAGCACCAGCACGTAGATGTAGCTGTTATCAGCATTGGGCAGGTAATCAAAGGGATTGAGATACCCCTGCGTAAAAAAAAAGATCAGCAGGACGATGGAAACAAAGGTCGATGATATGGAGGACAGGATGTTGTTGTCCTTAATAAAGTGGAGGGCTTTTTCAGCGGGTATGTTAAGTTTTTTTTTCGCCCAGAAAAAAAGATAGACCTCTCCTGAATACCCCAGGACATCGGTATTCAGCACTTTTTTTTGCACAAAAATCATAAATGCCCGCATCGGCTTGAAATTCCAGCCGATGCCGTAAATCAGAATCTCGGAGAGTGGCAGCGAAAAATAGATCGCAATAAATATCAGGTAAAAAAGCGGATCCAGCGGCAGAGATCTGATGACCGTGCTGAACCCGATATCGTAGAGCTTGTAAAAAAGATACCCGATGATACCGGCCTGCAGGGTGTAACGGGATATTTTTTGTAAAACCGATTTCCATCTACCGGTTTTATCACTGGTTGGTGCCATGTTTAAGCTTACTGTCAGTCTGAATCAATTCTTTCTTACCGCTAGTAAGCAGGTGCCAGGTCTTTTCGGCAAACTCGTAGAAGGGCTGTTTTTGATGATACCAACCAAAGTGAAGAAGATATGGCGTCGCTTTCAGGTAATCGCCTTTGCCGGGGATGAGAGAAAATAGTTTGGTCAGCAGACTTCGCAGCCATTTCGATTTAATGCCCCGCAGGTTATATACAAATCGGTCGCAGTAGTAGGTGCAAACCACGTATTCAAAGTCGGGATCGTGGGCCGTGTAATCGGCAATATAGTCCAGTTGCGGGCTTGTATGCCCCTGCAGCCAGGGAAATATGGGGACATTCAGTTTAGACATCGCCATTGCGATGCTCCATTCGCAGGACTCCTCGCTGCGTCCCTGTTCCAGGGTGCGGCTCCGAAAATGTGTTTCTCTTTTTCGTTCGAGCATCTTCTGGGCCAGCTCACACACTTTTTTCGTCAGGCTGAAGTCCTGAGCGTAAATCATCCCGGTCTGCACCCGGCTCAGATAGGTCAGCCCAAAATGCCTGAGCGTACGTTGTCGGCGCCTCAGCAGAATATCCTTCACTACCCCTATATTTTTGGGACCGCCAAAAAAGTTATCCGAAACCTGGGTCCCGGTCACCGTAAATGCGTAGGGCTTGAAAGACTGCCAAAGCGGATCCGGATTTTTACACCAGATCATATCACCATCCAAAAAGAGGTTTTTCTCAAAAAACAGATATTCGTGAATATTGTGTTTGAACCCGACAATAGAAGCGCGTTCAGGCTCGAGGATATGGATAACGTCAAAAACTTCGGTCAATCCATGCTCTTCAAGAATTTTTTTGTGCTTTTGCTCGCATACCAGCGCTACCGGACGCTCCTCGTCATAACGGCGCAATGACACAACCGATGCGATTGCATGCTTCAGGTATTTGGGGTGCCCATAAGTGGCATACACATAGCCTTCGGGCGCTAACTTTTTTTTGTGGATTGATCGTAGCATTTATCCAGATTAATGAGCAAAAATATACAGTTAATAACGCTGTAATAAAACTTTACTTGGCTGCCCGCTTTTTAAGGGTGTCCAGCAAGTAATCGTACCCGCGTTTTCGGATGATGTTTTGGAACTGCCGCCGGTAGGAGTCGGCCGTGGAGACATCATCGATAGTCATATCCGTAATGACCCACTGCTGGCTCTCATCCAGAAAGAACATATCGTAGCTTACCGGCGTGCGTACATTTTCCAGGATGGCGATGGTGTTTACCCTGGCGCTATCTCCGTTGACCCTGATTGTATTATAGAGAACATCCGCCCGGTAGATATCCAGCTTGTTCAGGGATTGATCCCTGATAATAGTGGAAAAGTAATCAATAAATTCCTGCCGTTCCGTGGAACTCAGGGTATCATACGTTTCCTGCAGGGCATGTTCTGCCATAGCGGAGTAATCGATCACCCCGTTGATAATATCCTTTAACTTTTGCCGCTTTTCAGGGGTATACTCGGTGCCCTTGGGACCAAGCAGCTCTTTTATCTGCTGGTCGCGCTGATCCAGCAGGTTGCGGATTGCGGTACTGTCTCGCTGGGCTGCCACAGACATTGAACTGCTGATGAATAATACGGCCAATAAATACACTATTCTTCTCATAAAACTACTTAGCTGATTCTAAAGATGTTAGCGGAAGTCCGGCCGCGTTGTACAATTCGGCCATATCCTTGTTAAATTCAAAAACGCGCTGCTTGAGCTGTAAACGAAGTTCCAGCTCTTTCTGCATCGCATCAATAAGGTCTTTTGTTTCTCCTATACCAAAATCGTAGTCCAACTGTTCCTGCCGAAGCCAATTTTTACTGGTTACCAGTGCTTCATCCGTTTTATCCACCTTCACCTCCGAGATATTCGCATTCTTGTACCTGTCACTGATTTCCAGCATAATTCCATCAACGGCCGCGCTCTTTAAAAATTTTACCTGGCGGTGTTGAATTTTCCGTCGTTTGATATCCGTCTTGGCAGAGAAAAAATCCAGATTTTGTCGTATCCCTATCCCAATACCAGCCGAGGCGTAGTTGGTATTGTTGATGATAAACGGGTTGTCCTGCCGCGGACGGTTTGGTGTATTGGCGTAGCTGCCGGTTAGTCCCAAAAAAAGCATCGGAAGATTCTGCGCCCGGGTCGCCTTAATTCCATATTCTGCCGCCTCAATGCCGGCCTCAATGCCTTTTAATTCCGCTCTTTTTTCCAGGGCCTGTGACTTGTAATAGTCCAGTGTCTCAATCTTGTTCGCCACGGGATCAAGAAATTGATCGCCTGGAATATAAACGGTTTCGGGATCGGACCGGAGTACATAATTCCATACGTTCCTGATATACTCGATATTCTCTTTCACCTCTCCGGCCCGCATCGCAAACTCCGATTTAAACACCCTGAACTTGTAGACGTCGGTCTGATCAATATCGGAATCTTCCTTATTAACCTCCTCCTCAATCTGCTGCTCAATATCATCGATCTTACGCTGCGCCTCCTCAAGCAGCCGGTTCACCTCTTCGGAAAGAATATAGCTGTAGTAGAGTTCGAAAAGCCGCATTTTGAGCCCTTTTTGCTTCGACTGAAACTCATAATGGGCCGCCTCGGCTCCCGCTTTTGCCGCATCCACTGCATTGGTCAACGCTCCCCAGGCAAAAATCGGCTGAATTGCACTCACCTCGGCCCGGGTAAAGATCGCCCAGTTACTCCAGTCATTCTCCAAATTGGGGTCCAGGTACCATTCATCTTTGGGAAGGTTGGTACTGCTCTTCACGCCCGGAACAGTCCCGTGCTGGGTGTTTAACTCAAAACTGGGAAGAAACCGCTGCGAACGAGCCTGGTTTATCCGGTTTTCTGCCAGGTCTACGTTCTGACGCTCATAGTCGACCTGGCCGGAATGCTCCAGCCCCTGTTCTATAAAATCTCCGAGTGATATCTGAAGCGTGTCTTGTGCCACGGTAAATGAAGGCAAACCTATCAGGAAAATAAAAATGATTGAGGCTATCTGCAGGGGTATTCTTCTGTTCATATCATGGGATTTCTTATCATGAGAGTTTTGGACTTCAACGCGCTTGAATCCCTTTTATTTAAACAGGATTGCAAAACAAGAGTGCTGGATCCCTATAAAAGAAATAGCCCCATCCTTGGGAATGGGGCTTTGTTTTGCGGAGAGGGAGGGATTCGAACCCCCGGAGACCATAAGGCCTCAACGGTTTTCAAGACCGCCGCATTCGACCACTCTGCCACCTCTCCTGAATCTCTAAATTATAAATTCCAATATTTCAAATTTCAATAAAATAATGTTGAACTGGAATTCCGGTTTGGACCCGACTTACGCCTCTTCAAGAGCCTGTGCTCCAGAGACGATTTCAGAAATTTCAGTGGTAATAGCACTTTGTCGCGCCTGGTTGTATTCAAGCTGCAGGTCACGTTCAAGTTCTTTCGCATTTTCCGTGGCGTTGTCCATCGCCGTCATGCGGGCACCCTGTTCGGCAGCATTAGATTCCAAAATTGCTTTCCAGAGCTGCATATTCAGGTGCAGCGGTAGCAGATCATCTAAAATGGACTCCACCCCGGGTTCATAAATATAATCTATTGATTCACTGGTATCTTCACCCGCAAGCTTTGACGGGTCGATCGGCAGAACCGGTTCTATGATCCGGTTCTGAGCGATTACAGACTTGAATTCGTTATAGGCCAGATAGACCGCATCAACGTTACCCGCTTTAAAGTCAGCGACTACCTTTTTCATAACCTCAACCGGCTTTGTGTATTCGAGGTTGTCAAAAAAGTTGGAATCCTGGTGACTAAGCTCATAGCCGCGCTTGCCAAAATGCTTGGTGCCTTTTTTACCCAGCGTAATCAGGGAAAGATCTCCCTGTTCCCGGTATGTGCTAAAATCTTCCTCGATCGTTGCCTGTACCTTCTTAAACAGGTTATTGTTGAACGCACCGCAAAGTCCACGGTCCGAACTGATAACGATAAAGAGAACTTTTTCCGTCTTTTCCGGTTTTCTGAGAAGAATATTCTGATCACCGGCATTTTTCACCAGCCGACCCACAACCTCTTTCATTTTGGAGGCATACGGGCGGGTTTCGATGATCCTGTTTTGAGCTTTCCGCAGTTTTGCAGCTGCAACCATTTTCATGGCACGCGTAATTTGCTGCGTGTTTTTGATCGACTCAATTCGGTTGCGTATGTCTCGCAGGTTCGCCATGAATTAGGACTCTTCTTGTTCTTGAGTTGCCAGGATTTGATCGATTACGGTTCGAGCGGTGTCAACCAGCTTTTCGCCAAATTCGTCGCTGAGAACCCCCGAGGCCGCCAGCTCCTTCATCTGCTTGTCATATTTGGCGTTGACCGTTTCCATATAATTCTGTTCAAACTCTTCGATCTGATCCACTTTCAGCTTGTCGAGCAGGCCTTCATCATTGATTTTAAGCAGAGCAATCTGTTCTTGTACTGCCAGCGGCTGGTAGATATCCTGTTTCAACAGTTCCACCGTCCGTTCTCCACGCTTGAGCTGTCGCTGCGTGCTGGGATCCAGATCGGAACCGAACTTCGCAAAAGCTTCAAGCTCGCGGTACTGGGCCAGGTCCAACTTCATTGTTCCGGCAAGTTTTTTCATCGCTTTGACCTGTGCAGAACCACCGACACGAGAAACCGAGGTTCCCACATCAATAGCGGGACGCACGCCGGAGTTAAACAGATCGATGTCGAGGAAAATCTGGCCATCCGTAATTGAAATCACGTTGGTAGGGATATAGGCGGAGACATCACCGGCCTGGGTCTCAATAATCGGCAGTGCCGTAAGTGAGCCGCCCCCTTTTAGTTTGGGCCTGAGTTGATCCGGCACATTATTCATTTTTTGGGCCACTTCATCTACATCAATAATCTTGGCGGCCCGTTCCAGCAGGCGGCTGTGCAGGTAAAAAACATCACCCGGGTACGCTTCGCGGCCGGGAGGTCGCTTGAGCAGCAGGGAAAGCTCACGATAGGCGACCGCCTGCTTGGAAAGATCATCGTAGACTACCAGGGCGTGCCGTCCGGTATCGCGAAAATATTCTCCGATGGCCGCACCCGCAAAAGGAGCGATATACCGCATCGGAGCAGAAACAGAGGCGGGTGCAGATACAATCGTCGTGTATTCAAGCGCTCCGTGCTCTTCAAGGGTCTTGGCGATACCAGCAACCGTGGAGCCCTTTTGTCCGACGGCGACATAAATACAGTGAATCGGCTTGTCGGTATCCTGCGTTTCCTTCTGGTTGATAATCGTATCAACGGCCACCGAAGTTTTCCCGGTCTGACGGTCGCCAATGATCAGCTCCCGCTGGCCCCGGCCGATCGGGATGAGTGAGTCAATAGCCTTAATACCTGTCTGAAGCGGTTCCGTTACCGGCTCGCGGTAGATGACACCGGGTGCTTTTCGCTCCAGCGGAACACGGATCGTCTCGCCGGAGATAGGTCCCTTGCCGTCAACGGGCCGACCCAGCGGATCGATAACCCGCCCCAACACGCCATCTCCGACGTTGATCGAGGCGATATCGTGGGTCCGTTTAACTGTATCGCCCTCCTCTACGGCGCTGGTGGCACCAAAAAGAACGATACCGACGTTATCCTCTTCAAGGTTCAGTACCATTCCACGCATCGATTCTCCATCTTCGCCCCTGGAATCCGGCAGTTCCACCAGCTCTCCGGCCTGTACTTTTGACAATCCGTATACGCGTGCGATACCGTCCCCTACCTCGAGGACCGTACCGACATCATATACATCCGCTTCGTTGTCAAAGCCGGATAGTTGTTTTCTTAAGATTGTTGATACTTCGTCAGGTCTTACTTGACTCATTGGTGTTAATTACTTTAATAATCGAATTTAAATTCTACTCTGCGGCCGTGCTTAACAACGACTCTTCCAGCTGCTCCAGCTTATGCTTAATTGTGCCATCAATGACGGTATCATCGATTCTGACCGCCAGCCCACCTCTCAGCGACTCATCAACCGAAAGCTGCATATTCACCCGTTTGCCGGTCTTGGCTTCCAGGGTTTTGTGAAGTGAGCTTTTTTGGTTTTCCGTCAACTCCCGGGCGGCATAGACATCTATTTCGACAATACCTGCGTATTTATTGTACTGCTCAATAAAAGCCTGCGTAATCGGGTACAACAGGCCAACTCGATTTTTACGTGCCAGCAGTTTTATGAACTGCCGAACAACCTCCTGAACCTTTTCTCCGAAGATTTCATCCAACGCTTTCGCCTTGTCATCAAACTTTATAATGGGGCTCTTTAGGAAGAGTTTTAGCTCCCTTGAGTCTTCAATAGTACGTTTGATGAGCTCTATATCATTGAGTATCGCCTCCACATTCTCCTGCTCCTGGGCAATTTGCAGTAGAGCCGAGGCGTATCGTCGGGCTGCTTTGGTGATCATCGGTTAGTTTTTAGAGATATCTTCGATGTAGTTATTGACCAGATTGCTGTTTTTCTCTTCATCCAGCTCGGCTTCGATAATCATTGAGGCAGATTGTACGGCCAGCCTTGCCACTTCATCACGAAGTTCAAGCATGGCGCGTTTCTTTTCCTGTTCAATGGTTTCGCGAGCCTGCTCCAGAATCTGAGCAGCTTCTTCTTTCGCTTTTTCTATCCGTTCGGAACGGAGCATTTCAGCTTCCTCAATGGCCTCTTTGCGGATTTTCTGGGCTTTGCTTTCAGCTTCACGGAGGGCCTTCTCATTGTCTTTTGAGATCTGCTCCGCCCGCTCAAGCGCCTTTTCAGCCGACTCAAGAGATTCCTTGATCCGGCTTTCGCGTTCGCTGAGAGCATCCATTATCAACGGGACAGCATATTTTGCCATTACGGCCAAAAATATTATGAGGGTAATGGCTACCCAGATGGCGAATCCACTGCTGAAGTTGAGGATAGCTCCGCCTCCGTTACCGGCTGCTATTATAAACGACATGTATCTCCGTTTTTAGGATTACGCAAAGAATACGAGAAGAATACAAACAATAGCGGCGATAAGTGCAACACCCTCAATAAGAGCGGCGGTAAGAATCATCGCTCCGCGGATATCACCTGACGCTTCGGGCTGACGAGCAATACTTTCTACAGCCCCTTTACCGATCATACCAATACCTACACCAGCGCCGATGGCTGCGATTCCTGCTCCAATTCCTGCTGCTAATAAACCCATAATTATGTACCTGTTTTAAGTTTTAATTTAGGTTGAAGTTATGTTCATGAGTTAAAAAAAGATCTTACGCGTGGGCCTCAACACCCTCTTCATGGTGGTGTTCTTCAGCGGCCATGCCTATAAAGACCGCTGAAAGCAGGGCGAAAATGTACGCCTGCAATACACCCACAAAAGCTTTCAATACATACAGTGCCACCGTCAGCGGTACCACCAGGATACTGGACCCAAGCCCTACAACAGAGCCGAAAAACTCCGTAAAGATAAATATCAGGCCAAGTATACATATAATCATGATCTTTCCAGAAAGCATGTTCGCAAACAGACGAACGGCCAGGGCCAGCGGCTTGGTGAACAGGCCTATTATCTCGATGGGAGTCAATATAATACGCATCAAACCGGGAACGCCGGGAAACCAAAACACATGCTCCCAGTGATCTCTGGACCCGTTCCACTGGGTAATAAAAAATGTGAACGCAGCCAGCACTCCGGTTACCGTAATATCAGCCGTAGCCGTTACCCCCCAGGGCAACAGGCCAAACAGATTCATAAATGTAATGGAAATAAAGACCGCAAAAAGATAGGGAACAAACTTTTCGTATTTATCATCAGGTATATTGTTTTTCGCAATTTCATCCCTGACAAATACAAACGTAATTTCAAACAGGTTCTGGAACCAACCCCGGGGTTCGGTCTCTCTACCCACACCCTTCCTGTAGCGGCGGGCCATGGCGATTGTCAGCCAAAGCGTCAAACCAACACCAAACCAGAAGTACATAAGGTGAGAGGTAATAGAAAGATCAAGCGTTATCTCCCCTCCGCCGGCGGGAACCAGCGTGTGGCCCTGCTCTGCAAAGTTGCCCGACTCAACAGCCTGCCGGGTAGAACGATAAAAATGCCACTGCCCATCGACCAAGAGAATACGAGGCAGCTCCAGGTGATAACCGGCCAGGTCCAGATAGTGATGATCCTGAACCTTTCCAACCACATCAATCGGAATATCCTTCGACTCTTCTTCGGAATGCTGTTCCTGGTAGGCCCTGAGAGAGGAAGTAGCAAACAATAAAATCAGTACAGTTAGCAGGGGGCGATGCAGGCTCTGTATCATCTAGTTTTCGTGTCGATTTTCCAGAATTTTATTAATAAAAATGATCTCGATTACAGAATGGAGAATATAAGAAATAATGAAACTAATGGTAAATAAAATTTGATCAATTTTTAGGTATGCCAAAACAAGGGCAAAACATACCAGCACCAGTATAAAGCGGAGGGTAATGGAACCGAAAAAAAGGATGAGAAATTTTTTCTGATCGTCCAGGTTAATCTTCCGAACCAACAGAAAGTTGCTTGCCACAAAGGTAAAACTCAGCAGGTAGCCTGCGACCAGGGCGAGTGCTGAGGGAGCCGGGAGAGCCCAAAAAAAGAACGCCAGAAGCACTACGCCCGCCGCCCCGATGGACAGCAGTCTCCTGAGGTAATTGTCAACGAGTGTATCGAGCAAGACTATTTCTGATTATTTAATCGATCCGCCAAACGAAAAATAACGATCATTACATTGACAATCCCAATTAAACATCCTGCGAGTACCAGCCACGGTGAACTGTTAAAATAGTCATCCAGCCAGTACCCGAGGACGATTGGTAAAAGAATAGCGGCAGCTATTTCAGCTCCCAGCGAAATATATTGAGTATATTTGGAAAATGTATTGTTTTGACTCAATATGATTATGAACAGAGGTGATAGCTTATCGCGTTTCTACCGCTTTCAAGTTGGACTCAGGATAACTTCGCTCCTCCAGGTCAATGGAAATGGTCGTTGCCTGCTCCCCCATGCGGCACGCCCCGTTGATCTTGGCTCCTTCTTCCACCAGCAGGCTCTTGGCATAAATATCACCGTTGATTACCGCTGACTTCCGAAGGATAAGTTTATCGGTGACCCGAATCTCCCCATCCAGGGTGCCTGCAATGTCGGCATCCACGGCTTTGATATCTCCGTCAATGCTTCCGCTGGAGGAGATAATCAGTTTTCCTTTTGCCTTGACGCCCCCCTCCAGGGTCCCGGCAATTCGTATATCATTTTTGGTTTTTAACGTACCTTTTAAATGTGTGCCCTCGCTGATCATATTTACCGAAGGCATCTTATTACCGGTTGAGTTGGTTTTCATGGTCCTTGCCGTTGATTTTTTTCGTCCGTTACTGCTAAACATAGATATTTCAGCTCTTTAATGCAGTTAATATTTTTATGATTTGACAAGATAGATCATGGGATTCTGCGGAACGCCGTTTTTCCATATTTCTATGTGCAAATGAGGTCCGGTACTTAATGTTCCGACGTTACCCACAGTTCCAAGGATATCACCCTTAAGGACGATATCACCAACCTCCTTAGACAGGCTTGATACATGTTTGAAAATACTGACGATGCCGTTTTCGTGCTGAACGTGAACCACATACCCGTAATTCATTGTCCAGTAATAGTTGATCACGGTTCCATCGGCCAGTACCTGAAATGGAGCATCCTCACTCGTGGCTATATCGATTCCGAAATGACCCGTTGCCTGGTCAAAGCCGCGCGTGAGCGTGCCCTGTACCGGGAACGGAGCCGGGAAGCTGGGGCTTTGTTTTAAGAGCCCTGAAAAAATAATCTCCTGACGGGAGAATATTTCGCTGTTTACCGCTGGACCTGAAGGATCAGAAGAGGCCCACATCTCTGGTTCATTTCGAGAGACGGTAGATGGAATACTTCCCTCTATATTAAAGGTCGTATCCTCCCCTTCTGCCAAGACCTGCTGTATTTCCCGAAGTTGCCGGTCGCGGGCACGTAGTGAATCCTGTAAAGATGATATTCTTTTTGATATTTCGATGACAGAACTTCGCAGTTCTTCATCTTGCTTGTCATGTATAAGAGAACCCAAAGGGGTAAACATTACAAAAAAAATTAAAATAACTGAAAAAAGGGCCAGAGACAGGTAATACAGCCCAAATAATTTGGTGGGACGGAACTCAAAACTGTTTGAGCTCTCCGGTTCATCATCATCGAGGAGTATAACCGTAAGAGCCTTTTTCCTGAACTGAAACAGCTTTTTTATAAAATCTAGCATACCCATCTACTTTTAGTATTTCGTGAATAATCCGGGCTAAGTCAATTTAGACGACTCCATTAATCAGTCATCCCTGCTTCAAGGAAGCGCCGGTTAACCTGCATTCTCACCAAGATATTGGTTTGTACGCAAGGCGACGGGGAAATCGGGAACCGAAACGTATCGTCATACGTAGAGTGAGCGATTTCCATCATCAACGCAGCATACGAAACAATTTCGCAGCTGGCTACACACTGTTATATTATTTTTAACGTAAGTTGGTTATAGCTTCCAGCTTTAACATCGTTTCTTAACTTCCTGGAGCAGGCCTTTAATCTCCCCGTGGGGGAGCCCCGCCGAAGGCGGGAGGGATATTATTCTATGTTAGGCCTGCACCTCCCGACCCAATCGCCAGACCCATGCGATTGGCCACCCTCCTCGGGGAGGGACTGTTTTCTTGCCATTCCAAGGCAAACAGGCACCCGGGTGAGACAATTATGTCGAACTCAGGTTATTTTTGATTCTATAAATAAATGTAATCCACTGTATATCAAAGCTTTACAAGAAATATTAAATTAACCTCGTGAGAAATTCAGGTTAGGCCTCCGGGGTGGGGCCACGGTAATTAAACGGTACATCAAATTGATCTTCCGATGAAATCGTGCCGTGTTCCTTTTCGTAACGACTCACATTTTCGGCCAGTGCGTTGGAAAGGCGTTTGGCGTGATCGGGCGTCAGCACCATCCGCTTTACCACTTTGGCCTTGGGCACTCCCGGCATGACTGATATGAAATCCAGGATAAATTCGGAATTGGAGTGAGTGATCATTACCAAGTTTGAGTAGGTCCCGGATGCTTCTTCCTCCGGAAGCTCAATTTGCATCTGCTCTTTGTTAAACTCGTTGGTTTGATCTGACATTGTATCAACTTTATGTTCTGAGATTAAAGAATTTTTCCGTTTTGACGACTACTCCTCTTCCAGGAAACCATGCTTTTTCATCCACTCGTCATTATAAATTTTTGAAACATACTGCGAACCACTGTCGGGAAGAATAATCACCATCAGGTCGTCTTCCCCGAACGGGTTTTCCCGAATATATTCCAGCGCACCATAAACCGCCGCCCCGCACGACCCGCCGACAAACAGCCCCTCCTGCCGGGCCAGTGTTCGGGTAAAGGTCAGGGCGTTCTCATCATTGACCTGCACGACCTCGTCCAACAAGTCGAAATCCATGTTCCCGGGAATGATATCTTCCCCGATGCCCTCCGTCAAGTAGGAGTGGATCACGCTCTTGTCAAATTCACCGGTTTCAAAATAATGTTTGTAGACCGACCCGACGCTGTCAACCCCGATCACCTGGATATCAGGGTTCTGTTCCTTCAGGTATTTAGCCGCACCGCAGATCGTTCCCCCGGTGCCCATACCGGCTACATAGTGTGTCACTTTCCCCCCGGTCTGATCCCATATTTCCGGTCCCGTGGTCTCGTAATGGGCCTGGGTGTTGCTCATATTGTCATACTGGTTGGGATAGAACGAGTTGGGAATCTCTTCATTCAGCCGTTTGGCCACCGAATAGTAGCTCTTGGGATCATCGGGCTCGACATCGGTGGGACACATCCGAACCTCGGCTCCCAGTGCGCGAAGCTTGTCGATCTTTTCCTTGCTCTGCTTGTCCTGCGTGGTAAAAATGCACTTGTACCCTTTAACAGCCGCCGCCAGGGCCAGCCCCATCCCCGTATTCCCGGATGTTCCCTCAATGATGGTGCCACCCGGTTTCAACAGTCCGTTTTCTTCCGCATCTTCAATCATTTTTACCGCTATCCGGTCCTTGACGCTCAATCCCGGATTCAGATATTCAACTTTGGTCAGCACCGTTCCCAAAACGCCTTCTGTCACCTTGTTAAGTTTCACCAGCGGGGTATTGCCGATTGATTCTAGAATGGAATTATAGTACATATTCAAGATTTAATAGATGTTGCTTCTGTTTTAACTGATAGAAAGGGAATATAGGAAAATTGCCTTACCAACTCGAATATCAAATAAGGGATTAATCAGAGATCCGATTTTATGGATAGACAAAAATGTTTTACTTTTGAGATTCAACGCAGAGACCGATACCAAACGAAGCAACCATTACATGTTTATTGAACAAAGCAAGCCAAAAGATTATGATTGCGGTTACAACCTGGACCTGATGATCGCGGCCCTTCCCCGCATCAAAGATGAGGATGAGCGGCTGGAGTACGCCAAGCGGGCGGTGGGCTTAATCAAACAAAGTCATCCCAGCTGGGTGGATGACAACGGGAATAGCGAGGCTGCGTGGGAGCATTTTTTTCACCTGGCAGAATACGACCCGGAGGAATACGGCATCTACAACCCCTACACCTCGGGAAGTAACGATGATGCGCAGTAGGTACAGAAACCACTTTCATTTGTGCGGGAGAGCCTGATGTTATTAAATATGCAATGCAATCAGCCGACTACTGACCATTTTCAGGCCTCGGGTCAACAACTTAAAACTGTACCGCACGAATAAACAGGTCATAACATACATTACCCGGCATGCTGGTTTACAGGATGAAGTTCAGTCTCCTGCTGGGCCTGTTCAAATTCCTGGTCCAGCAGCCCGAAGACGAGCTTGTCACAATATCCATCATCCCTGCGAAGATGCTCACGTAGTTTGCCTTCCTGCCTGAACCCCAGCTTTTGTACTTCCTCAATCCACGTGGTATTAAAATCGAAGGCCGCCGTGCACACCTTGTGCATCTCAAGTTCATTAAAGCAGTAGGCCAGTGTTTTCCGAAGGGCTTCCACTTCATACTTTTTACCTGTGTATTTTCGATCTCCTATGGAGCATTTCACATAGCAGCGCCGGTTCTGCGGATCAATTTCGTGCAGATCCACAATGCCGATCAGCTTGCCATTCCCGGATAGATGTATTTCAAAAAGATCTGCCGTCGCATTTTTTTCATCGACCACCGATTTGATATGCCGTAAAAAGGATTCGAAGCTTTCAACCTTGTGGATATCCTCAGAATCAAAGTAGTTCAACTCCTCATCATTGCTCCACTTGTAGTGAAGGGCCACATTCTGCTGGTCGAAAGGCTTTATAGTAACCATAAAAGATCCTTTTTTCTTACCCCTGTTAACGTGTTTTCAAACTAGTTAGCCAAATTAATTCCTCTAATTGTCCCAAACTTCAATGTTTTTTGCAAGCCGAAATTTGTTAAAAATTAGCGGTTGCGTTATGGAATCTTCAATTTTCAATTTATATTGAAAGTAATGAATGTCAAAACGTCAATTTTCTCGAACCACATGAGCGATTCTGCTTCAGTTTCCGATACAGACGGCCAGCTGATGCTATCCGAGTATTTGGAAAGATCTGATCTTCAACATTTCATACAACAGGTTACAGCTCCAGATGCGAACAAACAATTTATCTCGTTTACGTTCCCCGTACCCCGGTTTGATCCCCTGGCCTGCCTCGAAATCCTGTCTGAGTCCACCAGCGAGTTCAATTTTTACTGGGAAAAACCGGATCAGGAACTAGCGCTTTCGGCGGGAGGTGAGCTGGAAACCATTCGCGACGAGGGGGGAGATCGCTTCAGGGATATCGCCCGGCGGGTTGCTCAAATTGAACAGTCATCGGCCAGTTTTACCCTTTGTAACCACTCCCTGTCCGGGATCCATTTTCTGGGAGGATTTTCATTCTTTGACAATGTTAAAAGCCGCTGGTGGAAGCCGTTTGGGTCGGGATCCCTGACGGTTCCAAGATGGCAGCTGATACGGGAGGGAAAGCTGGGGCTTTTGACGATTAATATGAAACTTGATGACGGAGAGGACCAGGCGGCTGCCAGCAAAAAACTGGCATCGCAGTTACACAGGTTTGAACAGCTCTTCCGTCTGAATATGAAACCGCCTCCATTCACGTCCAACACTATTAATCTGGAAGAGCATACCGTACCCGCCGATCAACCGGAAGCGGAATGGACCAAAATCGTTGAGGAGGCCAAAGAGCTCATCAACAACAATGCATTCGACAAGATTGTCCTTGCCCGCGAAGTTGTCAGGACAACCCGGCAGCCGATCAGTCCCACACAGGTGCTGAATACGTTGCGCGGGCAGTACCCCGCCTGCTACAATTTTCTCATCCAGAACAGCGAAGGGAAATCTTTTCTGGGATGTTCCCCGGAACGGCTGGTATCGTTCCAAAAAAACTACCTGCTGACCGATAGCCTGGCCGGGAGTGTCTCTCGCGGGAAAACGGCCACTGAGGATATCCACCTGGAAAAATTCCTGTTGAACAGCTCAAAGAACAGGAGCGAACACCAGTTTGTGACCGATGCCATTGAAAAACACCTTGCGCCATTTATCCGAAAAATTGAACGTGCAGATCAGCCGGACGTAAAAAAGCTGAAGAATGTTCAGCACCTCCATACGCCGGTGCGGGCCTGGCTCAAGCAGGATACCGACCGCTATTCCATCCTGGAAAAACTGCATCCCACTCCCGCAGTTGGCGGCCATCCGCGAGACCGGGCTGTCCCTTACATAAGCAAGCTGGAAAATTTTGACCGCGGCTGGTATGCGGGTCCGGTTGGCTGGTTTAACCTCAACGGGGGCGGGGAGTTTGCGGTGGCTATTCGCAGCAGCCTTGTCGACGGCAACAAAGCACGCTTGTTTGCAGGATGTGGAATTGTCAAAGACTCCGATCCCCGGACCGAATGGGAGGAGACGAACCTGAAGCTCATGCCAATTCTTGCAGCACTGGAAAGTAATGGAGACAGACAAGCAGAATAAAGCCTTTTTCTGGGCTACCATTTTTTTGCGGGAACTGTATGCCGACGGCGTATCTCAGGTTGTTATATCCCCGGGATCGCGATCTACACCACTTACTATGGCGGCCGCTGTGCACCCGGGATTCACCACGCGCACCGTACTGGATGAACGCTCAGCAGCCTACATGGCACTTGGCATGGCCAAAAGCGCCGGGGTTCCCGCCGTCCTGATCTGCACCTCGGGCACGGCCGCAGCCAACTATTTTCCCGCCATCATCGAGGCGCGCCACTCGGGAGTCCCGCTGCTGGTACTCACTGCCGACCGACCGCCCCACCTCCGGAATGCAGGAGCTTCCCAGGCGATCGATCAACTCAAAATTTATGGTGACTACCCGGTCTTTTTTCATGAGGCGGGAGAACCGGTTATGGAGCCGGAAGATATCAAACGCCTGAAAATGGCTGCCTCGCAAAGTGTCACCCTCTCGTTACGCCGGGGTGGACCCGCTCATGTCAATTTCCCCTTCCGGAAGCCGCTGGAGCCCACTCCCTCGTTTGTAGAAAAGATCGAGGCAGAAAACCGTCTGCTCATTGACCAATCCCCTGCTCCCCAGACCTCCGTTTTCCGGACAACAGGCTCCCCTTCGGTTCCTGACGAGATCAGATCACTTATTTCAGCATCTGCCCGCCCTGTTATTGTCAAAGGTCCGGGCGGCGTGCAGCCAGATCTGGATCCGGCTGTCTCCCTGGCGGAAGCGTTGTCGGCCCCGCTGCTGGCGGAATTCCCGGCAACAGGTCATCCCAACATAATCTCCGGATTTGACGGATTTTTAAGGAATCGCTCGCTGCGCCAGAAACTAAAACCCGATCTTGTCCTGCGATTCGGCATGCAGCCGGTAAGCAAAGCCCTGGAGATCTACCTGTCGGCGTTTGATGATATTCCTCATCTTTATTTCGGGGAACTGGAAGAATGGCAGGACGCTACGCACGCGGTCAGTCACCGACTGGAAGGACCGGGAAAACAGGTGGGCAAATCGCGGGATTATACAAAAGCGGATCCAGGGTGGATACATTCCTGGAAAACAGCAGAGCGAACGTTCAATGCATTCCGGCAAGAGCAGCTGGAACCCGTGAATAAACTGGGTGACGGTCACGTCTTTTACTACCTGAGCCGGCAGATTCCCCGTTCATGGAATGTATTCCTGTCCAACTCGTTCCCCGTGCGCGACTGGATGCTGTTTGCGGGATCTCCCCCCCATCCCACCTTCGTAAATCGGGGCGCCAGCGGCATCGACGGGATTATATCAACATCCACAGGTGCCACGCTAGCCGGCAAAAAGCCGGGCGTTCTTTTTATCGGGGACCTGGCTGCACTGCATGACAGCAATGCGCTCCTGAGTGCAGCCGAACTGGAGGAACCGCTGGTGATTGTATTATTGAATAATAAGGGGGGGAATATTTTTCGCATGCTGCCTGTATATGAACATAAAAAGCTGTACCTCCCCTATTTTGAGACGCCTCAAAACGTTAATTTCCGAGGCCTTGCCACTGCTCACAACCTCCCGTTTTCAGTAATCAGAACCGTGGACCAATTGAATCAAATTCAGTTAACCCATTTCACAACTCCCGGAATACACCTTCTGGAGTGTAAAACCGATTCGAAATGTTCGATGGAGCTGAGACATAAACTCTGGAATTTTTCTTCGTAACGCCATGAAAGTGATTATCAACCGTATTTCCTATCATCTGGTAAAGCATCAGCAGGATCCCTCCCTGCCCTGCCTGCTTTTACTGCATGGATTTATGGGCAGTGGCAGAGTCTTTGACCATCTCATCAAGCCGCTATCCCGATTCGTCAATCCCGTTACTCTTGATCTGCTAGGCCATGGCCGTACCCCGGGGGCCGATTCGGCAGAGCGGTACCACGTTGACTATCAACTTGAGGATCTCCACTCCATCGTAAGCTGCCTGAACAAAGAAAAAATATTTATACACGGCTACAGCATGGGCGGGCGACTGGCATTGCGTTATGCCCTGCAACATCCCGAGACGGTCGCCGGACTGATACTGGAAAGTACCAACTACGGTATTACGGATCCCTCGGAAAGAGACCGCCGCCTGAAACTTGATGAGCAACGGGCGGCGGCCATAGAATCGGACTTCAGCCATTTTCTTTCCGACTGGCAGCAACTCCCGCTTTTCAGGCACCAAGCCGACATTCCCGAAGAGATGGTGTCGTCATACAAAGCGATCCAGCAGCGCCAGGATCCCGTTAACATGGCCCGCAGCCTGCGCGGATTTGGGACGGCACGCATGCCACCGGTGAAACACAGCCTGTTCCAGCTTTGCATGCCTGTTCTGCTGCTGGCAGGGGAGAATGATAAAAAGTACCGTAACATCCTCAATGAGATGGATCAGGATATTCCCAAGAGTAAATTTCATATTATAAGAAAGGCCGGGCACCGTATTCACCTGGAACACCCCCGGGCATTTATTGACCAGGTAAAGGCGTTTGTCTTTTCTTCTGCCTGCAACAGCTGACAAAACCCGGTCCCCAAAAAAAAGACCAGCATGAAATACATTTTTTTAACGTCACATTAAGCAACTGATCCCCAAATTAAGTGTTACCGGCAGCGCCTAATCCGGATTATTCACCAAGAAATTTGGGCTATATATGATTTTCGATATATCAAACAATACCAAAGGGGTAACCTTTTTTTATAATTTCGTGAGAAATCCGGGCTAACTCTTCAAAATTACAGCATTGACATTATGAGTACAGAATGGAATACCGTAAAAAATTATGATGACATCACCTTCAAGAAAAAGAAGGGCATCGCACGCATTGCGATTAACCGGCCGGAGGTGCGCAACGCCTTTCGCCCGAAAACACTTTTTGAACTGCAGGAAGCATTTCTGAATGTCCGGGAAGACACCAGCATCGGGGTGGTGCTGTTGACAGGTGAAGGACCCTCCGCCAAGGATGGCAAATGGGCGTTTTGTTCGGGAGGCGACCAGCGCGTGCGCGATAAACTCGGGTACAAGGATGATGAGGGCACCCCCCGCCTCAACGTGCTGGACCTGCAGCGCCTGATCCGGTTTATGGGGAAGGTCGTTATTTGTGTAGTTCCGGGCTGGGCTGTCGGGGGCGGACACAGCCTGCACGTGGTGTGTGACCTAACCATTGCGAGCAAGGAGCACGCCATTTTCAAGCAGACCGATGCCGACGTAGCCAGTTTTGACGGGGGATACGGCTCCGCCCTGCTTGCGCGACAGGTGGGACAAAAAAGGGCGCGGGAAATTTTCTTTTTGGGGCGAAGCTACTCCGCGCAGGAAGCCTACGAGATGGGCATGGTCAACGCGGTCGTTCCGCATGAAAAGCTGGAAGAGACGGCCTGCCAGTGGGCGCAGGAGATCCTTGCAAAGAGTCCCACGGCTATCCGCATGATCAAATACGCGTTTAACCTGGTGGATGACGGCATGGTGGGCCAGCAGGTCTTCTCCGGCGAAGCCACCCGCCTGGCCTACATGACCGATGAAGCCAAAGAGGGCCGCGATGCGTTCCTTGAAAAGCGCAAACCCAACTGGGATGATACTCCCTGGATTGGATAATCTACTTAATAAAAAAGCCCCGTGCTTTTATCCACGGGGCTTGCAAATCGAGTTTATCGGTTCTTAGCCGGTAGCAAGCTTGGTCGTTTTGATAATACGAGCAGCTACCTTGTAAGGATCGGCGTTGGAAGCCGGGCGGCGATCTTCCAGTCGTCCTTTCCAGCCCTCTTCTACAGTAGGGACCGGGATACGAATGGAAGCACCGCGGTCAGAAACGCCGTAACTAAACTTGTCGATAGACTGCGTTTCGTGCTTGCCGGTCAGGCGCTTGTCGTTGTCGGCACCATACACGGCAATGTGCTCTTGAATATGATTACCAAACTCTTCGCAGACCTTGGTCATCAGTTCTTTACCGCCTTTGTCACGCATTGCGCCATTAGAGAAGTTTGCGTGCATTCCGGAACCATTCCAGTCGGTATCACCCAGCGGCTTGGGATGCCAGTCGATAACGATACTGTACTTTTCGGCCGTCCGTTCAAGCAGGTATCGCCCAACCCAGATTTCATCTCCTGTTTTGGCCGCACCTTTTCCAAAAATCTGAAACTCCCACTGGCCGGCAGCTACCTCGGCGTTCGTACCTTCCACGTTCAAGCCTGCTTCAAGGCACAAGTCCAGGTGCTCGTCCTTCAGTTCGCGGCCGAACGCGGCATCAGCGCCCACGCCACAGTAGTACGGTCCCTGCGGGGCGGGATATCCACCTTCAGGGAAACCCAGCGGAAGGCCGGTATCGGGATCAATCATAAAGTATTCCTGCTCAAATCCGAACCAGAAATCTTCGTCCTCGTCGTCGATGTGAGCACGCCCGTTGGTCTCGTGAGGAGTCCCATCCGCATTGAGTACTTCTGTCATTACAAGATAGCCATGCTTTACGGCAGGATCTGGATAGATGGCAACCGGTTTTAAGATGCAATCAGAAGCCTCGCCGGTAGCCTGCTCAGTTGAGCTTCCGTCAAATGACCAGTTAGGTACATCCTCGAGATCTCCGCTGAAATCATGCAAAATACGGGTCTTGCTTCTCAGAGTTTGCGTTGGTTTGTAACCATCAAGCCAGATGTATTCAAGTTTAGAATATGCCATGTGAGTTTCAGTAATTAGTTGTTGTTTGGATGTTATGCTTATAATTAAACATTCAGAATGAGAAGTGCCTTGTCAGCAACTAATTATTATTGCATAATTAATCAGTCGAATGTTTCTGCCATCTACATATGAATGTTCAGGCAGAATGACAATCTGCAACTGAATTTAGTTTCCGTCGGTTCAACCATTCGTTGCCGAGCACTTCAAATTCGTTTCCAATAAAAAACTTTTTATTCATATAATCAACAAATATTTAGCTTCTTTTTCTTTTTTGCATAATTCATTAATGCTATGCAAACTATTGAGCCTAATTTTTTAATACTCTAGTCCGAATCGCACGGATTCAACGGATACCCCGTTTCACCGGAATTTCGTTTAAAAACAACTCCTTAAAGCCTTAACTTCCGCTAACCGAAATTTCAACTGTCAGACGAATATTTGTGAGTAACAACAACTTCAAGATCTGGATTGCGGCGGCCCGCCCCCAAACGCTTGCAGCTGCTTTTGTCCCGGTTTTTGTGGGTGTGGCGCTTGCGTTGAACGATCGGGTTTTTGATGCGCTTCCCAGCATGGTGGCACTGGTCTGTGCACTTCTGATCCAGGTCGGTACCAACTTTGCCAACGATTATTTCGATTTTAAAAAGGGTGCTGATACGGATACACGCATAGGATTTGAGCGTGCCACCGCCTCGGGACTGGTCTCCGCTCGCCAGATGCTTTTTGCCACCGTTATTACCATGGGACTTGCGTTCCTGCTAGGGCTGTACCTTGTGTGGCACGCCGGATGGGTTATTCTCCTGATCGGTGTGTTATCGCTGATCTGCGGCGTGCTTTACACGGGCGGACCTTTCCCGCTTGGTTACAATGGGCTTGGGGATATTTTCGTATTTATCTTTTTCGGAATTGTTGCGGTTATGGGCACTTATTATGTAAATGCCCTGCAGTGGTCCGTCTCTTCTTTCTGGGCCTCACTGGCGGTTGGCGCTCTTTCCACCAATATTTTGGTAGTGAATAATCTTCGGGATATTGAGCAGGACCGCCCCGCCGGCAAGAATACCATCGGGGTCCTGTTCGGGGAAAACGCCCTCCGGTTCGAGTACCTTTTTATGCTGCTGATCTCGCTGGCCATTCCCCCCCACTTTTTCTTCCGGCTGGAGTATGGATGGCCTGCCTTCCTCCCGTACCTGACAATACCCGCCGCGCTGCTGCTGCTCAAACAGATATGGACGGAAACCGACAAGCGCAAGCTCAATGACACGCTCGAACGCACCGCACAGTTTATGACGATATTCGGTCTCCTGTTTGGTATTGGAATTATTCTCGGATAGCCATGAATATTCAGCTTTACCAATATCGGTTCCCGTTCAAACAAACCTTTGTCACCGCTTCTGACTCCTATACCGAACGGGAAGGGATCATTTTTATACTGCGTCACAAGGGGATCGAAGCATATGGAGAGGCAGCCCCCCTGCCCGGTTTTTCAGGAGAATCGCTCCATGAGGTGCGGCGCTACCTGGCTGTTCACAACAGCAGCTTTCATGCATACATCCGGGAAGCGGTGCAAAAATACGAAACCGGGATGCACCACCTGCTGCCGGTACTCCCCTCCTCCCTGGCTTTCGGGCTCGACACGCTGCTGGCTGACTACTGGTCAAAAGCCAAACAGGTTCCCCTGCCGAAAATGCTTTTCAAAAAATCGCGATCCCAAATTACAGTCAATGCCACACTGCCGATCGACAAGAAAGAGGCGCTGCTTGCCCGGGCCCTGGCATACCGGGAGGCGGGATACCGAACCATAAAACTCAAAGTCGGTGCCGATTTCAGCCACGAGCTTGCAGTAATAAAAGCATTAAGGAGTCGATTTCCTGATCTCAATATCAGGATAGACGCCAACCAGGGCTGGAGCCCGGAGGAGGCGGCCAACCAACTCGATAAGCTGACCCCGCTGCGGATCGAGTATTGCGAAGAGCCGCTGAAGCAGCCAACCCCGGCCGGCCTGGCAAAGCTCCGGCAAAGCGTCACCATCCCGATTGCGCTCGACGAGTCGTTATACTGCAATAAAGATGTCGACGACTGGATTAAAAGCCGTTGTGCTGACATCCTGGTGGTTAAACCGATGGTCCTGGGAGGATTCAAAAGTTTTTTTGAAACATTTCGCCTTGCTGACAATCATGATTACAAACTCGTCGTTACGACATCGCTGGAAGGCGGCATCGGCCGGATGATGACGGCTATTTTGGCAGCCGGTGCCGGTTCTACAGCACTTGCACAGGGACTGGCTACAGGAAACCGCCTGGCCCTGGATGTCTGGAATGATCAACCATACATTAAAAACGGGACCATGCATCTACCTGAAAAAGAAGGCCTCGGCATGCAGTTTAACCCGGAAAAGCTTGCACCTGCAGTTAAAAAGATAGAGCTGTAATCGTGGATAAAGATACTGCTTCCATCCCCTCATTTGGCACACCGGACCCCGAAAACCTGTTTTTAGCGTCTGCAGAGGGCCTGTATTCCTATCACCAGCTCAACCGCTATAGAACCTATCTCATGCACCGGCTCCAGGATTTCGATATCAGCGGCAGCCGCCCCGTGGGCTTTGTGGCCAATTCGTGTGACGAGCTGGTTATGGCTGTCGCCTCCTGCTGGAAAAGCGGCTTGCCATTTGCCTGTTTTAACCCCTCTTCTCCTGCACAGGAGCTGCAGGCACAAATTACGGAGCTGAATCCCGCCCTGCTTATAACGCAGGGAGATCTGCCACTCTCACCAGAAAAATTGCCGCCGGTTCTTTCGATTCAAGAACTCAGCCTGGAAAACGCATTCAGAAACGAACCGGGCGACTCCACAGTATCACCGGGTTTCAGCTTTGACCCCGATCCTGATCAAGTATTTGGATACTTTTTTACTTCCGGAACCTCCTCTTCAGCCAAGATTGTCCCTCTCAGGCGCCGGCAGATGCTTTTCGCCGCCCGCGCCTCAGCCCGGAACTTCCGTCCCGATTCCAACCATTTCTGGCTTCTTTGTCTCCCCCTAAACCATGTGGGAGGAATTTCCATCATCATCCGATCGCTCCTGTACGGGTCCGGTATTTACCGGATGAAAAAGTTCGATGAGCAGATGGTTGGCACATTTCTCTCGGAAAACAAGCTGTTCCAGGCTGCTTCTCTTGTCCCCACCATGTTGAAGAGACTGATCGACATCCCCGCTTTCCGGACGCACCCGACATTCAAGGCGATATTACTTGGCGGGGGACCTATTTCCACCGCGCTGCTGGAGCGGGCCGTCGCCAAGGGCGTGCCGGTAGTGGCCAGCTACGGCATGACTGAAACCTGTGCGCAGATTGCGGCAAATCCCCTGTTGAAACCGAGTGGCACCTATATTCCAAGGAAAAGTGTGGGACCCATTTTTGAACCCAATGATATTCAAATTCGGGATGAGGGCGGCACACCCGTGAAGGGAAATACCCCGGGACTGATCTGGCTTAAAGGGCCGCAGGTGTTTGACGGCTACCTGAACAAAGACCTGACCCGGCAGAGATTTGATGAGCACGGCTGGTTTAATACCGGAGATTTTGGATATTTAAACGGCAACAGGCATCTTTTTATCGAATCGCGCCGATCCGACCTGATTATAACGGGCGGCGAAAATGTATCGCCCTACGAGGTGGAAGAGCAACTGGAAAGGCTGGAGACGATCCGGCGAGCGGCTGTTACCGGTATTCCTGACGAAGAGTGGGGCGAGCGGGTGGTGGCTGCCGTAGTCGTTGAAAAGGGAGCCCCCTTTGATCCGGAAGCGATCCGTGAGAAGCTTGAACAACGGTTGATTGCCTATAAAATCCCCAAACAGATTTTAGCCGTCGGGGAACTGCCCACCAACAGAACCGGCAAAGTTATTCGATCAGAGCTTCCCAGTTTATTCAAATAATTTTACTTAAAAATATTTGCAACTCCCGACAATACTTAATAGATAGTGGAGCGAAAGCTTAACCCGGATTATTCGCGAAACAGTACAGGCAAGGTTAAGCCATTGATGTCCTTGCACGTAAGAAAAACTGCCTGTTGCTTTAAATTTGAGTATTGCCGAAAATAGCCGCGAAATTCAGTCGTGGCACTTCTCAGAAGGGAAAGTGATGTGCTGAAGGTGCAAAAAAGTACCTTCCAGCCCTCATTTTTCCTTTGCCTCGCACATAACTAAATTTTCTGGTGAATAGAATAATTCGGGTTTAGAAACGGGAGCCGGGATACAAGGTACAGCTAGCGCAGCCACATGAACACACTATGACGGCTGAACTATGTCGTTCTCCGGGGACTATCATCTCCTTTTTCTTGATTGACAGCTATTACAATACAGATGCTCAAAGAACCCGTGTTACCAGTACGATGAGACAAATACATAACGCAAACAACTATTTTTTTAGCTGCGACTGGGGAACCACCTCCTTCCGCTTATCCCTGGTGGACTCCAACACCCGGAACGTGATTTATCAACACGATACTTCGGGCGGCGTCAAGAACCTGTTCGGCCGATGGTCCCGGGATCCCGGGCATCCGGATCGAGAAACTTTTTTCCTGAAATACCTGGAAGATCAGATTCGGCAGGTTGCGGATCAGGTCAGTCCAACTCTCAAAAATATCCCTGTTCTCATTTCGGGGATGGCCTCCTCAAGTATCGGTATTGTTGAACTGCCGTACGCCCGGGTGCCCTTCTCTCTCGCCGATGCTTCTGTGTCATCAAGGCTGATTCCCCGTTCCGACCACAATTCCCGCGATATTTTACTCATTTCCGGGGTCCGGAGTTCCAGCGACGTGATGCGCGGGGAAGAGGTTCAACTGTTGGGGCTGGCGGCCGGATTTTCCCTGGAAGATGCTGTCGCCGTCATGCCCGGCACCCATAGCAAGCATGTCTTTATCAGGCAACAGCAAGTCACAGATTTTAAAACCTACATGACTGGAGAAGTTTTCGAACTCCTTTCATCCCGGAGCGTGTTGTCTGATTCCGTTTCTTCCGGCGACATACTGCATACCGATGCCTTCCTGGAGGGGGTTAAAAAGGGCTGCGAAGAGAACCTGCTGCACGCACTGTTTGAGGTCAGGATCCGGGATCTGCTTGCGGGAGTGGAGCCGGCACCAAATTTTGATTTTTTGAGCGGTTTGATCATCGGAAGTGAGGTAGGGGATCTCCTAAGCATATCTCCGGGTGATCTATACATTATCGGGAGCGATCCGCTCAACACGCGATATAAAACCGCACTCGAATATCTGGATTTTAATCCCGAAACGGTGCCAAATCCCGGTGACCTGATCATACAGGGACACCTTAAAATCATAAACCGGAATACTTAACTCACGCAATCTATGGACCAATCGATCTATCTTCTGCTAGTCACGCTATGCTCTATCGCACTACTGCTCGTGATGGTAACCCGCCTGAAAATCCACGCGTTTGTGTCTCTGCTGCTGACCAGCGCCTTTGTGGGTCTGGCCGCGGGTATGGGCTTTGATGAAGTTCTGGTCAGTATTGAAGAGGGAATGGGAGGTATTCTCGGTTTTATCGCCATCATCGTAGGACTCGGATCGATTCTGGGCAAACTTCTTGAAGTGTCCGGGGGAGCAGAAACACTGGCGCGAACCATTGTACAGACATTCGGCAGCGACCGAACCTCCTGGGGACTAACTCTTACCGGATTTATCATCTCCATCCCGGTATTCCTGGATGTGGGATTCATTATCCTGGTCCCTATCGTCTATGCGCTGGCCCGGAAAACAAAAAAATCCACCCTGTTCTATGCGATCCCCTTATTGGCGGGCATGGGAGTTACGCACGCCTTTATTCCTCCCACTCCCGGACCCATTGCAGTAGCAGACATCCTTTCCGTTCCACTCGGCTGGGTGATTTTATTCGGGGCTATCACCGGCATTCCCGCGGCTATTCTCGCAGGCCCTGTCTTTGGTCACTATATCGGTAACAAGATTCACGTTGATCCCCCCGACTTCAGTGAAACGGCCGAAGAATCGGTCACCGAAACCAATAAAAGCGACTTTTTTATGATTTTGACGGTGATCCTGCTCCCGCTCGTCTTAATTGTGCTGGCAACACTACTGGACCTGCTGGTAGAGGAGGGAACCATAGCAGAGGGCATTCTTATTATTGAAATTCTTCAGTTTATCGGCCATCCCTTCAGTGCCTTGACCATCGCAACCTTGATGGCGGCCTATTTCCTGGGATACAAGAAGGGTTTTACCGGGAAAGAGGTCCTCAAATTCACGGACAAAGCGCTGGCCCCGGCCGGCCTTATCATCCTGGTGACGGGTGCGGGAGGCGTGTTTAAGCAGATACTGATTGACAGCGGTGTGGGTGAAGCGCTTGCAGAGCTGCTGCTTGCATACAACATCACCCCGATTATTCTGGCCTACATCATGGCGGTCGTTATCAGAGTCACCCAGGGATCCGCTACCGTGGCGATGGTAACTTCCGCTGGAATGGTGGCCCCCATTATGAGTGAATTTACCCTGAGCTCCCCGGAAAAAGCCCTGGTCGTGGTGGCCATAGCTGCCGGTTCCAGTATTCTGTCGCACGTCAACGACAGCGGCTTCTGGCTGGTCAACAAGTACCTTGGACTTACGGAGAAACAGACCCTTAAATCGTGGACTGTGATGATGACCATCGTTTCATTAACCGGCTTTGCCATGGCCCTGACCATGTCATACCTGTTTTTCTAAGCAAAACATCCCACACTCCAGGTCAGGGAGCAAAAGTGGCAGCCCGGCATAATAGTGTAAATATTCAAAAAATAATCTGACATGAGGCTGATTCAGTTCAAAAAAGAAGATTCAAACCGGTGTGTCGGTGTTGTTGAAGATGGTGAGGTTTACGAACTTCACACGGTTTCATCCACATACGACCTCTTTCATCATTCGGCAGGGAATCAGGTATCCCTTCGGGAGGCTGCGCAAGAGCTAATGTCCAGTATCCGGCACCCTTATACTCAGTTGGTGGAAGAGGGTAGAATTTTGCTGCCCCTCGACCACCCGGACCCCTACCACATCTGGATTACCGGTACCGGCTTGACACATACGGGCAGCGCCGAGTCTCGCGATAAAATGCACAGGGAGCTGAAAGAGAGCGACGAAAGCGAGCTGACCGACTCTATGCGCATGTACCGAATGGGATGGAAGAACGGTGTTATGGAGGGCGAAAAGCCGGCTTCACAGCCTGAGTGGTTCTACAAGGGCAATGGGCTTATGGCAACGCCTCCATACGAACCCATTCGGTCACCCGGTTTTGCCCTCGACGGTGGAGAAGAACCCGAAATCGCCGGTCTGTACATCATAGATCCGGACGGCAAGCCACAGAGGCTCGGCTTTGCCCTGTCAAATGACTTTTCGGATCATAAAATGGAGCAGATCAACTACCTGTATCTTGCCCACTCCAAGCTTCGTCCCTGTTCTTACGGACCGGAACTGCTGACTGGACCCCTGCCAAAACATATTACCGGGAGAAGCCGGATTTACAGAAATGATGAAGTTCTCTGGGAACGTGAGTTTTTGACTGGAGAGGATAACATGACCCACAACATCGCCAATATTGAGCATCACCACTTCAAATACGATCTGTTTTGCCAGCCGGGCGATGTCCATATCCATCTGTTTGGCACGTCCGTTTTAAGCTTTGGAGATGGTATCGAAACAAAAGACGGAGACCTTTTTGAAATTGAGGCCGACTGTTTCGCTCACCCGTTGCGAAATAGATTGGAGACAGGGTCCTGACTTTATTTCGTACTGCGTATTGGTGGAGATATATTTAAAAGAAGAGTTACCATCTGAAATTCCACTTCGCAGGCTGTTCTGCCAGGGCCACACTGGGAAATGGGCTAATGTCCACAAAGTTTTACGCCTAATCCAAGCTACGAGGCACTTTGTACCACCTCTGGGTCAAAAGAAAGCAAAAATATAGAATGTCAATTCGCTATCCAGACTAATTGCCTGACAATTCACTATGCCTTGTTAACACTATGGTACGCTGCGTCTGTGTAGTGTTAACCCGAATTATTCACAATCATACTAAAATAGATATATAAGTCATTGATATTGTTTGATATATCGGAAATCATCTATAGCTCAAATTTGGGTGCCGTAGCAACGGGCTGCGAAATTTGTCCGTGCACGTCGTTGTCCCGACGAATGGCTCCTCGACGTATCTTAACACGCCTGCTGGTGCCATTGTCGGGACGCCTCGTGCACAACCAAATTTCTTGGTGAATAATCCGGGTTAGCAAGACCTGATCAATTATCAGCTTTTTTCAATGATTCTCTCACAATATCAACAATACTGCCAAAGTCGCCTTCCCTGATCTTGTCTTTGGGAGCAAGCCACGACCCGCCTACTGCCACAACGCTCGAACAGTCCAGATAGTCGCTCATATTGCGGGCACTAACGCCCCCCATCGGGATCAGCTGGAGTCCTTTATGCAGGTACGGGCCTTCCAGGTTGCGGATATAGTCCGTTCCTCCCGCCGTCTCTGCAGGAAACAGCTTCAGGAGTTCAGATCCTGCATTCCACGCTGCTTCAATTTCAGAGGGAGTCATTATCCCGGGAATAAACGGCAATTTATTATCGCGGGCGGCCCTGACCACGCGCTCGCTAAATCCCGGGGAGAGTCCAAAAGCAGCACCGGCATCCTTTGCTGAACGAACCTGACGCGCATGAAGAATCGTACCCGCGCCCACCTTCAGTTCGGGAAAACAACGGGCAATCGCTTCGATGGCTGCTAATGTAGCATCGGTCCGGAAGGTTACCTCCATAACATTCAGGCCCGCTTCCAGGTAGGCTTCTGCCAGGCGTTTAGCTGAATCTTCATCGGCGAGGGTGACGGCGGGGAGGATCTTTTTATCAAACAAATGCTTCATAAACCGGTCCTCTAATTACAGGATTGAACCATCATATCGGTATTAGTAGCGCAAACTAAGAAATCGTTATGAATCGTTCACCTAAGCCTCCAGGTGAGCCAGACCCTTTACCCCGATATCGCTGCGATAATAGGCGTTTTCAAAATTTATTTTCTCTATTTCGGCATAGGTAGATTTGATCGCTTCCTGCAGCGTGTCTCCTGAACCCACGACATTGAGCACGCGCCCACCGTCGGTAACCAACTGCCCATTTTTGATCGCCGTGCCTGCGTGAAATACAAGCACATCTTCAGACACCTCACCGATGCCCGTAATAGGCTTGCCCTTTTCATAGGCTTTGGGATAACCGCCCGATGCCATCACCACGCAGCAACGGTACCGGTCATCGATCTTAATCTGCTTCTCTGCCAGCTCGCCAGAAGCCGCTGCATCCAGCAGTTCCAGCAGGTCAGACTGAAGGGAAGGAAGTATCGCCTGGCATTCGGGATCTCCGAAACGGCAGTTATACTCCACTACTTTAGGCCCTTCATCCGTAATCATCAGTCCACAGTAAAGAATGCCCTTGTAAGGCGTTTCATCCAGCAACATGGCAGATATCGTGGGCAGCACAATCTCTTTTTCCACCTTCATAAGCAGGTCTCGGGTCATCACCGGAGCGGGACAGTAAGCCCCCATTCCTCCCGTGTTGAGGCCGGTATCCCCCTCTCCTATTCGCTTGTGATCCTGTGCATTGTGGATAATTTTGGCCGTTTCGCCGTCCGAGATAACAAAAACGGAGGCCTCTTCTCCCTCCAAAAACTCTTCAATAACCAGTGTTTCGGCAGCATCGCTCAGCTTGGCATCCTCTTTCAGCTGCCTCAGCCGTTTCTTCACTTCATCCTCGGTCTCGCAGATAAAGACTCCTTTTCCGCCGGCAAGTCCGTCAGCCTTAAGTACCACCGGGTATTCATCGCGACGTTGAACGTAGCTCAATGCCTCATCAAACTCATCCTTTTCAAAACTTACATAGTCCGCGGTGGGAATACGATTTTTCTCCATGAAGTTATTGGCAAATTTTTTGCTTCCCTCCAGCTGGGCGGCCGATTTGGACGGACCAAAGACCTTGTGTCCCTTCTCTTCCAGGAGATCGGTGATTCCCTCTACGAGAGGTTTTTCGGGACCGACAACCGTCAAATCCACATCGTTATCTTCAATAAACGCCAGGATCTGTTCATGGTTAGAGAGGGAGAGATCCACATTTTTACCCACTTGCGCCGTACCGGGATTTCCGGGTGCGATGTAAAGGGCATCAAGTTTGGGAGACTGTTTAATCTTCCATGCCAGGGCATGTTCGCGGCCGCCACTTCCGAGTAGTAATACGTTCATCTGTTTGTTTTGAACAATTACGAAGTTTGAGGTTAAATGTGCTGGGAATCAGTTGTCAGTTGTCAGAAGCTGCTGATTTCTAAAGGCTGTGTCAAGAAATAACCAAAATACTGCATATTTAGCACTATTTATGAAACAACGGCTCAACCAGTACGCAATACCACGGTGCAACTTCACGGAATGCCGGCACCAATTCCCAATGAAACAATATTCACCGACACTCTGATCACTGATCACTGGTCACGGACAGCTGTTCCGCTATCCGGATGATATCGGCAAAACTTTCGGCCTGGAGGCTGGCACCGCCGATCAGTCCCCCATCCACATCCGGTTGGCTCAGCAGCTCTTCTGCGTTATGCGGCTTCATGCTGCCGCCGTAGAGGATGCGAATCTGCGCACCGATCTCTTCATTATAAAGCTCCTTCAATTCTCCCCGGATCATATCATGCATCTCCTGGGCCTGTTCCGGGGTCGCCGTTTCCCCGGTCCCGATAGCCCACAGCGGTTCATAGGCGACGACCACCTCTCCGGCTTCGGAAGTCTCCACCTCGTTGAATGCGGCCTGCACCTGTTTTTTTACCAGGTGGACATGCTCACCCGCTTTCCGCTGTTTAAGAGATTCTCCCACGCATACAATCGGTTTCAATCCTTCCTCAACCGCTTTCTTAACTTTTAGGTTGACGGTTTTATCCGTTTCCCCAAAATACTCGCGCCGCTCTGAGTGTCCGACAATCACATACTCACAGCCCACTTCTTTCAGCATTCCGGCGGTTATTTCGCCGGTGTAAGCTCCTTCATCCTCGTAGTGCAGGTTTTGGGCACCGAGGTACAATCCAAAATGTTTGCGAACTTTGTCGGCAGCCGCCTCCAGCGAAATAAAAGGCGGGCACACCAACGCATCCAGGCTTTCCGGGATGTCGGGTATCTCTTCATTTAGCCCGGTCAACAGCGATCGCGTTGCGGCGGGTCCATTGTGCATTTTCCAGTTTCCGGCGATAAGAAATCGTCTCATGAGGCTGGTTCTTCGGTCTTAATTATGGTTTGAATTCCCTGTATTACATCCTGGTATTCCTCCCCGATATACTTGCGTACAATCTCACCGTTTCGATCAACGAGAAAACGGGTCGGTACCAGGCGAATATTAAATTTTTCAATTACTGACTGGCGGTCAAAGGCCTCCGCGGAGGCAACCGGCCAGGCTTTTTCACGCTCGCTAAAAAAGGCGTCAATCGTTACCTGGCTCTGGTCGAGCGGAATGGTTACCACTTCCAGTCCAAAGTTCTTGTAAATATTGTGAATCACAAATGTGCGATCGTACTGGTTTTGGTACAACCGGTTTGAAAGGAGGGTGATCTCCAGGATATAGGGGGTTCCCAGTAGCGAGTCGCGACTGATCAGCTTCCCGTTGTTTTTAAAGGCAAAGGGCGGAATCGTATCGCCCGGGGAAAGGTAATTCAGATCGTATTCGATGCCCTCCACCCAGCTTTTTACCGATCTGTTATCCCCAAACCGCTTCTTAAATTCAGCCAGTTGTGATTTCGCCTGGTCCACCCTCGCGCTGTCGTACAGCAGCTTTATCTGTTCTTGCTGAATATTCATGCTGGCAACCGAGTCCTCCGTGATCGTTTGCAGGCTGTCCAGGTACTGCAAGGTGTGGTTCAGCCCCTTGTTTTCGGCAAGATAGCTGGTACCGTAGCGGGCGGCCACCGCTGCCAGCTGATCATTGTCCTGCACCTCTCGGAGCTTCTGCATCATCTGCCGTCCATCGAGAGAGCCGTAGATATCTATTGCATCCACGGCAGCCATTCTGCTGGCCAGGGTTCCCGTTTTGTTTTCGTAAATCTCCCAGTACAGATCGGCAAATTTTTGCAGCTCGGTTCGGGCGCTATCTCCTTTCAGGACGCCACGCTGGATGAAACTTACAACACGCTGGTAGTTCTGGTTAACCCGCCGATACTGGCCAAGTGCCTCGTGCTCGGCAGAGTTAATAGTCAATGTCTGTTGGAATCCGGGAAGCTCTGCCTCAATACGGAGGGTATCTCCATCGGCAAGGATCACCGATGCCTGCCCGAGCTGCTGCTGGTTACGATCGATGCGGAGCGTATAAAACTGTTTTTCAGGGAACATGGCCACGCCCGAAAAATGTCCCGTAGAGTCGGTTACCTGGAAGAACAGCGTATCCGCATCCGCCTGGGCCGAATCTTTTTTGGTGATGGAGACTTCGATGCCGGAAAAGTCGCGGCTGCTGTCAACAGAATCTGCCACCGTTATAGTCCCCATCACCGGTGCAGAAGGCTGCACCTGCTGCTGGTCAAACGTGCAGGCGCTCAATAATAACGCCCCCGCTGTAACCAGGAGTACGGGAAATAAACCAGATTTTGACTGCATGCGCTGACGCAGGTTGAGATAGGTGTTTAAAATCAGTCTGCCAGTTTTTTAGTTATCATTTCGCGAACCAACTGAGGATTTGCCTTGCCCTGGGAGCGCTGCATGACCTGGCCGATAAAGAAGCCGACAAGCCCCTTTTTGCCATTTTTATAACGCTCAACCTCATCCGGGTGATCATCAATGACCTCTTCGACGATCGGTTCAATAAAGCTGCTGTCCGAAACCTGCAGCAGGTTCATCTCCTTGGCCAGGTCCTCAGCCTCTGTATCCTCTTTGAGCATCTCGTTAAATATTTCGGTCATCGCCGAAGAATTTATCTTGTCATCTTCCCGGATCTGTATCAACCCGGAAAGTCGTTCTGCAGAAATCGGAAAATCACCGATATCAATGCTTCTGTCATTTAATACACGCAACACTTCGGTAAGAACTACATTCGAAACCGATTTCGGATTTCCCACCTTTTCCACCACCTTCTCATAATAATCCGCCAGGTAGCGGTCATCGGTCAGGTTCCGGGCATCCTCTTCACTCATGTCAAACTCTTCCACGAAACGCCGCATTCGCACATCCGGCATCTCGGGGAGTTCCGCACGTACCTCATCCAGCATGGCGTCGGTCACCACTACGGGCGGCAGATCGGGTTCCGGGAAGTAGCGATAGTCATGGGCTTCTTCCTTGGTTCGCATCTGGCGCGTCTTCATCTCATTCGCATCCCACAACAGGGTTTGCTGAACGACCTCTCCTCCTCGTTCCACAAGACGGATCTGTCGTTTGATTTCGTACTCCAGCGCCCGTTCAACATTCCGGAACGAGTTCATGTTCTTTAATTCGGTTCTCGTGCTCAGCTCCTTTTGGCCTTTGGGTCGAATCGAAACGTTCGCGTCACACCGCAGGCTTCCCTCCTCCATGTTGCCGTCACAAATTTCAAGATACTGCACAATTTGCTTAATGCGCGTCAGGTAGGCGTACGCCTCCTGTGGACTGCGAATGTCGGGCTCGGAGACGATCTCAATGAGCGGGGTCCCCGCCCTGTTCAGATCGATAAGCGTATTGTAGGGATCCTGGTCGTGAATCGACTTCCCGGCATCCTCTTCCATGTGGATGCGGGTGATCCCGATCCGTTTTGTCTGCCCGTTGACTTGTACATCCAGGTGCCCCTCGCTGCAGATCGGTGTTTCAAACTGCGAGATCTGGTATCCCTTGGGCAGATCCGGGTAAAAATAATTTTTACGGGCAAATATCGATTTTTTGGCAATGTCGCAGTTGGTAGCCATTCCCATTTTGATGGTATAGCGCACCAGGTTTTCATTTAGCACAGGGAGCGTTCCGGGATGTCCCAGACAGAGCGGGGTTACCTGAGTATTGGGCGTTCCACCGAATTCAGTGGAAACCGGTGCAAAGGCTTTACTTTCCGTTAAGAGCTGGCAGTGTACCTCGAGCCCGATAACGGCCTCGTACTTTTCGTGCAATTCTTCAGTCATGTATAAAAGGCCAAATGCTGATTTGTTCTGGATGTGAACAGATTAAAAAGATATTAAAGATCAGGGACATTTATTAATATTTTTCCCTTCGTTTGAACAGGTTGAGTATAAAAATTGCCAGACGTTGAAGCCAATTGTTTTTAATTGCAATTTTTGCATTACATTAAGTAGAGAGCTTTGCAAAACCGCTGTTTTGGCCAATATCGGTATTTCCGCGAAGGGACAACTAAAAACCAAGGGGCATGAGTTCCACACTAACCATTTACGAGGAGGACACCAACCTGTTGTGGGGGGTGCTTGTAGTCGGCACTACCGCCCTGGCTACCTATCTTTTGGGAGATGCCTTTGTAGATGAGGCCCTTTTTATTATTGGATTCCGCCAGCTGATGTCACTGGTTCTGTTTATGATCGCCTTCATCGGCATCCTCAAAATTACCGACCCGCTTTACCGGTTCGAGCTGTCTGCCGAAGGCGACATGCTCACGATTGAGACCTACAAGGGGGAGCAGCCGGTCAAAAATTTTTACTACAATATGCGTGAATTTGAGGAGCTCAGGTTCGCACCGGAAGACTCCGAGTTGAACGATCAGGCATTATTTAATTTTTCCCCCACTTACCACCTGATATTCAAATCACACATCACCGGCCGTTTTGAGAAGCTGATCGACCTGGGCGATATTTCATTCACCCTCCGCGTGCCCGATATCGCCCGAATCATTCAGTTTATTCGCCGTCAGCATGCCGATATCAGGCTGCCGGAAGAGCAAGAAGCTTTTCTTAATAATTGAGTGAGTAATTTGTTGAATTGTTGATTTATCGAATTACAGAACCAGTTTCACGACTTAGTTACGCATCAACATTTCTAAATGCAATAAAGCTGTTGGGTAATGCAGTGTATGGCACCCTGGCCCCACACCAGGTCGGCGCATGGGATGCCCACCACCTCCCTTTCGGTGAAATATTGGCCAAACAGTTCCAGGGCCTGCCGATCGAGCTGTTCATCGTATGTCGGTACCAGCACGACCCCGTTGGCTATATAAAAGTTGGCATAGCTGGCGGGCACATAGCTCGACCCGTCTACAGTGGTACCTTCAATAGCGGTACGCGGCAGCGGCAGGGTCTCGATTTTAAACCTGTTACCGTGCTGATCGGTGGCCCGTCGCAGTATCTCCAGGTTCTGCTGCGTGGCCTCATAATTAATATCCCCGGGATCCTCCGCTGTAACGGCCAATATGGTGGATTGATTTAAAAAACGGGCCAGGTCGTCGATATGTCCGTCGGTATCGTCGCCCGCCAACCCTTTTTGAAGCCATATTATTTTTTCCACTCCCAGGTAATCGCGGAGCTGCTCCTCAATCTGCCGGCGACTCATATGCGGATTCCGGTTTCGATTCAAGAGTACGGACTCGGTTGTCATCAGCATCCCGTTACCATTGACCTCGATGGCGCCCCCCTCCAGCACCATGTCAGCTTCAAAACGCTCAATACCGTATTTCCCGGCAATGTATGCAGGAAGCCGGTTATCATCTTCATATGGCGGGTATTTGCCACCCCAGGCGTTGTACCTCCAATCGGTAATCGCAAACTCTTCGGCTCCCGCTTTTTCCCGGCAAATAAAAATAGGGCCACAATCCCGGGCCCATACATCATTGATCGGCTGGATGTGGAACGTTATACGCTGCAGGTCAATCTTCCGCTTTTGGAAAAGCGCCAACACATGATCCCGAATCGCCTCATTCTCCACAAAAAGATGGATCGGCTCGTATTTGAGAAGTACCTCGATAACCTCAAGGTAAACCTGTTCCACCCTTTGCAGCCGCTCACCCGGCCAGGTTTGGGGGTTGGATGGCCAGTGCAGCTGCGTGGCTGCATGTGGATACCATTCGGGGGGCATCCTATAATTCAAGGCTGAAGGCTTCAGGTCCAGGCTGTCAGTCAAGATACTGTATTCTTGGATATTAACGGAGACCACTTCTTTCGGCAATAATATAATCTGATCTTTTGGTAAGAGAAACATGGCTATACCACTTTCAAAGAGCCAGTTATCCCTTATCATATAAATCACATTACTTATAATTCCAGTGCGGTGCCCGGTCGTTGCCCGTTGTATAGGGTGCCACAAGAATATCGTTAAATTCTACACTGTAAATGTAGATGTGAGTATATCCGTCCATATATTTTGAGAACACAATCTTTGAGCCGTCAGGCGACCAAGAGGGGGAGCGCTCATTGCCATTTGAAGGTGTCAATTCCTGAACACCTGTTCCGTCACTATTCATGACATGAATCTTGCGGCTCGCATCTGGCAGATTGACCACATATGCAATTTTATCGCCGGCTGGCGACCACTCCGGGTCATATTCAGAAACATCATTGTCTGTAATCTGCATTTTATTCGTTCCATCCGGATTGATAGTATAAATGTCATATTTCCCATCTATGTATTCCTCGTAAACAATACTCGTCCCATCGGGGGACCAATCGGGATTAAATTCCCGGGCAGTGGCAGTATTGGTGATATTTTGCAAATTACTGCCGTCACTGTTCATAATATAGATGTCTGAGGGCTCATCAGAACTTCCTGATCTGGCTAATAGTATTCTGCTCCCATCCGGACTCCAGGTCGGCGCAGTATTATATCCTGAACTGGTAACCTGTTCTATGTTACTTCCATCTGAATCCATAACCAATATGTGTTTACCACCGCCTTTATTATTGCTAAACAGAATTCGTAACCCATCGGGCGAAATGGCCGGTTCGGCTTCATAGTAGTCTGTCGATTCGGTGATCCTTTCAACGGCAGACCCATCGCCATTTTGCTTGTAAAGTTCCCCGTAGTTGTGCCGGTCGGTGGCAAACACAATCTTCCCTCTCAGATCGTAGGTGCAATCGAGAGCAAAAGCGGTGAATCCCGCATTATCAGAATTATTCAACGTGACCGTTCTGGGATTTTCCCCTCCAGTGCGGCAGTTGGCGGCTATTCCCGACAGTTCTATCTGGACCTCATCATCATAGATTTCACTGTACTGCGCGTTGTCATTGACCTTAACAAACCGGTCATCTCTGCCGGTGACGGACAAGGTATATCCGTCTCCGTCAATCTGGGTGCCTATGGTTTCAATCGTCACCTCCAGGGTTTTGGGCTGCTGAACCGTAAAGTCGGGTCCGCGAACGGTGTATCCATCTACTGTTACCTCTACCGGACCCGTTGTAGCACCCTCGGGGACGATGGCCATCAACTCCGTTTCGGAGGCGGTCTCCAGAGCGGCTTCAATCCCGTTAAAAGTGACGCTGTTCTCCGATCTGACGCTGCTAAAGCCGCTGCCGGAAATCGTTACTGCTGTGCCTACCGGACCGGATTCGGGAGAAATACCGGTAATTTCGGGCAGAGTTACGGTGATCTCCTCACTCCTGGAATCCGTTGCCCCATCATCGTCGGCAACCGTGAGCTGAACGGTGTAAGTACCCGGCAGTTCGTAGTTCTTGGTAACGCTTGATTCAGCGCCGCCGGTCCCGTCCCCGAATTGCCATTCATAGCTGACGATCGACCCATCACTGTCAGAAGAACCGGTGGCATCGAAGAGGCAGCTCAGGTTGGTACATTCAGCCGTAAAACTTGCCACAGGCGGCTCATTGGGATCGCTGCAGTTTATATTGAAATCGGTAAATGTAGTACTGCTTTCCGTAATATCCACTGTACGCGGGTTCGGCAGCTCTTCACTAAGCTGGCAATTCGATGCAATGTCGGAGAGCTCCACCTGGTAGCTGCCCACATCGAGTTTATCATATATTACCGTGTCGTTGGTTTTAACCGACCGGTCATTACTCCCCTCCAGGCTTAAGAGATAGCCATCCGGATCCAGGCTAGAACCAGTGGTTGATATGTTAACCTCTAGCGACCCTGCCACCTCAACAGTAAACAGGGGGCCTTCGGCCGTCTGATTACCTACCGTCACATTTACCGGCCCGGTCGTGGCATCGCCCGGTACAACTGCAGCAAGCTCGGTCTCGGAAGCACTGTTCAGCTCGGCTCTCACACCGTTGAAGGTGACAATATTTTCAGAAGCGGTCGGGCTGAAACCGGTTCCGGAGATGGTCACTTCAGTGCCCATCGGTCCTGATTCGGGCGAAATCCCGGTAATTGCAAGGCCAGGCCCGGAGCAGTTCACGGTAAAAATTGTAGAAGCATTATCTGTTTCAAACACCACATTCCGCGGATTCGGCCCGTCTACAGCACAATTTTGAGCTATTCCAGACAGTTCTACCTGCACCTCTCCGGTCTGTATATCGGTATACTGAACTTCATCATTCAGACCCGCAGAACGGTCATCCCTGCCACTCACCGAAAGCGTATACCCGTCTTCATCAAGCTGCTCTCCGGAAGTCCGAACATACACGTCGAGGGTCCTGGACTGCTGCTTCTCAATAGTAAATATCGGGCCGACAGCCGTATCCTGTTTTACTATTACTGTTACTGATACAGGACCGGTCTGAGCCTCAAGAGGTACCTCCGTGGTAATCACGGTATCGGTGGCACTGATCACCGAGGCGGAAACCTGATCAAAGAACATCTCATTCCGGGCCGGATTTTCGTCAAAGCCTGTACCCACAACATCCACTGTATCGCCCGGACGACCCTGGCTCGGATTTATCCTGTCGATAGCCAGAAATACGCTCCTTGTGGTATCGACCGTAAAAGAGGGCCCCACAAGCGTGTCTCCCCTGGTTACTATTTTTACCGGGCCGGATTGGGCATCGAGAGGTACCCGCGTTTGGAGGACCGTATCACTCAAAGCATCAATTTGTGCAGGGGTTTCATTGAATAATACCACCTGGTCTGTCAGTTCACTCCCAAAACCGGTTCCACCGATAGTCACTTCTCCCCCATAGGGTGCTTCAGCCGGAATCACCGATTTAACAGCGGGGATGGATTTATTTGGAGCAACATTCGTCAGATCCTTGCATCCCGTTTTTATAAAAAGGAAAGCTGCAAACCCTGCAATGATATAAACTGTAATCTTTTTCATAATACCGGTACTTTTACTGAATTCAGCCGTTCCTGATGATCCTGTTTGCCTCTTCCGTTCGGTCTGCCTTGTGCAGGGCTTCAATCAGGTGCTCTTTGAGGATGTTGTTATCATTGTTATTGCTGTAGCGTGCCAACCAGCGATTGCATAGTTCGTCCAGCAGTTCGTTTTCGCGGCTTATCCTTATCAACCGGTGGTAAACTTCTTTATACTCATTATCCAGTGTCAGGGCGCGTTCATATGAAAGAATAGCGGCTTGAACCTTGCCCAGCTGTGCGTAGGCATTACCCAGCGCCAGATGCACCCCGGCCTCCTGTGCTCCGAGGCGGACGGCCTCCTCGAGAGACTGCATGCCGCGGTCCGGATCACCGTAGTCAATGGCTGTTTGGCCCCGGAACAGATATAGTTTGGGGCTGGAGGAGTATTCTGAGATCACATTTTCCAATATCTGTAAACATTCCTCCGAAGAAAACGATAAGCGCAGATAGGCATACCAGTCATCGATATAGTGCTCCAGGCGATCCAGGTCTCTTCGGATTTGAAGCACGGGCGGCATCCCCGCATGACCGCTGTTAAAAGTGCCGGCTGACAATTCCCGGGCTTCCTGCTGCTCGTTCTCATAGAGTCGGAGCATTTCAACGACGGCCTGTTCTGCTTTCTCGGCCCGTTCATCTTCTTCCATCTCCCCGGATCGGTATTTCAACTCGTAGAATTTCCCAATTCCCGAGTAGCCGCTTTCCTCAAGTTCCTCCAAGTATGCAAAGGCTTCCTCATTCTTTTTATCCTGAAGTAACAATTCGATCAATTTTACAACGGTCAGGGGCTCCCCGGCAAAATTATACGCTCGCCTGTACAGCTTCTGTGCCCGCTCGGTGTCTCCCGCTTCTTCAAACACAACCGCCGCTTCCGCCAGCAGATCCGCATCATCGGGCCACTGGTCTGTCATTTTTTGATAGACTTCAGCCGCAATTGCATAATTCTCGTCATACAGCCAGGTTCGCGCGGCCTGGATGGCATATTCCGGGTCCAGGGTTGCCGTGGCCAGCGAATCGTAAATTTGCCGGGCTTCCGGGTACTCCTGTATCAACAGGTGCGTCCGGGCCAGGTCTTCTGCCACGGCACGATCCTGCGGGAACGCCTGTCGCTGAAGCTTTAACACATTACGGCGAGCACCGAAATCATAGCGCTGTTCATTCATTTTCTTCAGCACTTCGTATAGCCTTTTTTCCCGGGGATGCCGGTCAATAAGCTTCTGCATAAAAAGGTTTGCCCGCCGCGCCTGGTTGGCCGCCATCAACGACTGGCCGTATATGACGGCATAATTCAGATTTTCCGGGTCTGCCTGGTAAAGCTGTTGATAAGCCTCCACCATCTCGTCCAGCTCTCCCGCCCCCCTGTGGGCCTGTCCTTTCATAAACAGGGTGCGTTCGGCACCGGGGAATAATGTTGCAGTCTCCTCAAGCAGCTCAACGGCTTCTCCCCACCGTTCCTCTTGAAGTAAAATGTACGCCATGTTGTTGTGGATGTTCAGGCTGTCGGGGGAATATTGCCGGGCCTGTTCATAATCCTGCACAGCCTTATTGATCTGCCCCAATCCGTACGATTCATTAGCACGGCGGTGGTAAAGATGTCCGAGGTACGCTCGTATCCGTTCCAGATGCAACCCATCTTTTTGCCGATCCGGATTCCGCTCCAAAATAGTTGCAATTTCACGGTAAACGGGGATCGCCTTCCGGTAATCGCTCCGGTAATATCCTTCTGCTTTCAACAGTAGCAGACGCAGGTGTTTGGGGGCCACTTTCAATCCCTCACGGGCCGTTTGTATTGTCTGATCAAATTGTTCGGCTCCCAGGTAGGCTGAGGCAAGATAGATATATGCATCAACTAACCTGGGATTCTCATCAACAGCTCTCTTGAGCGGCCCGATGGCGTTCTCATAATCTCCATGTTCATAGTAGGACACCCCGTCGGAGAAACCCGCTCCTGCATACTGTGCCCGGGGAGCAGAAACGCATATAAACAGCAGTATCCAGGCCACAGCACCCAAAAAGGCAGGTCTCAATATCAATTTCGTACGTTTACCGGGGATTATAGTCATATCAAATTTACCTGGAGTTATTCTGGACTGCCTGGGTCGGTTTTGCCGTTCTGGCTTCGCGCCCCGAACGATCTACCGGGAACACCTTGTACCAGGTGCCGGCACTCCCATCTTGATCCACCCACTCAACGGTGTTACCGGCTGTTTCGCCGATCGTCTCATAGATACCGGTCGCCAAAGAAGACTTGTAGATGCGGTACCCGACCACCTGCTCATCGGTGGATTGCTCCCAGCGAAGCTGTACGCCCTCCTCCATCTCCATCGCCTGCAGGTTGCGGGCCGGCACCGGCGGTTGTAAGCGGCGTGCGTGCAGGGTGTCAACCGGGGCATCGATACTTTCATTGTCCATTGAATCGACAGCCGTAACCGAATACAGGTAGGTGTTCCCAAAATCAACCTCTTCATCCCTGAAGTACCGCTTTCCGCGCGGCAGCTCGGCCAGAAGAGTATCTGCCCTGGATTCCAGCGAGCGATATACACGGTAACGATTCACATCCGTGGAAGACGAGGCATTCCACCGGAGCCCCACCCGCTGCCCCTTTTCCATTTCGGCTTCTGCAAATGTGGGTGATTCCGGCGGGGTAAGGTCGGGGATCTGAAGTTCTGCATAAACCGTATCACTCGCATTTCCATTACTGCTGATGACGGAGATGCCGTACTGATAAACCGCGCCCTCCACAAATCGCTCACCTCCGACACCGTTGTCCAGCAATGTAGTATCGGACAGCTGCTCCTTGTTTACCTGCGAAAAACTCTCTCCGCTGCGGGGATGGGTCTGGCGGCGCATTACGAAGTAGGTCCTCAGGTTTCCGGGAACGGCTCCGTGACTCCAGCTAAGCTGAACAGCACCTTCGTTGAATTCGGCCTCAAAGGTCTTTACCGGGTCTGGAACGCGATAATCGGTAATCAGCAGGTGGCCCGGGTTACTCCGGGGTCCCTCATTGCCGGCCGTATCGACAGCCGTTACCGAATACCGGTACTGGTTTCCCGGCTCAACCGTGGTATCCAGGTAGGCTGTTTCAAGTGCAGGGAGCAGCTCCCTGGTCAACCGCGTGTAGCTTTCCTGGTCGCCACGGGCGCGGTACAGGTGATAGCCCGCCAGATCCAGCTCGGTACTCACCGGCCAGGTTATATGGCTGTGGTAGTTACCTGTGGTTTGTGCCTTTAAGTTCCGCACGATCGCCGGCGGACGGTTTTCAGCAATCCGAATATTTACTCCATCGCTTGGCTCCGACATCCGGCCGGTAAAATCGACAGCGTGGATCGTAAAAGTATAGGTTTTGCCCAGCTCCGGGACCCGGAATTTGTACTGAAACTCGGTATCTCCGCTTGTGCGTGCAATGAACTCCTCATTCGCCCGCTGCAGGTTACCACGCCCCTCCTCACGGTAATAGATCTGAAACCGGATCACGTTCTTCGCTTCTTCGGTTCCGGTGGGAAGATAGTTCCACGTAAGCGCCACTTCGTCTGCATCATTGGCAACTGCAAGCTCCGAAGGCGGCGGGGGCACAACGGGCTGCAGCTCGGCACGTCCCTCGATCTTTTCACCCGTGGGACGTTCCAGGTCGTCCACAATCTCAAAACGGTAGTACACCGTATCGCCGACCGGGGCTTCCTCATCGATGAATAACCGACCGACCGATTCGGCTACTTCCGGGATCGCAAAACTGGTAATAAGCCCGATATCAGAACTGTTGTGCAGGCGCAGGAATACGGCCTGTGGATCATCTCGGCGGACCATTTCCCGGACTCGCGGGTACAGCGCGCCCAGCCTCTTCTGAAATTCATAGCCGTCGGTCGCGGGAAAGCGGGGACTCTCGGTCAGTTTCTGCCAGTCCTGCCCGTCCACACTTCGATAAACATTGAACCCGTGAGAAAGCGGGATGGTCTGCCCGTGATAAACAAAGGCGCGACCGTCTTCCCGGGTCACAACATGAATATCTACGCCAGGTGTATTCTGTCCCTTCACCGAGTTGACGGTAAAAACAACTACCAGAAAGGGTATCAGTAGGAAATGAAGTTTTGAAAACATCGTAAGCTGGATATCTGGTTGAATCAATTAATAGGTTATCAGGAACCCGTTATATTGCTGCTGCTGGACCGCCTGAATTAAATTTTGATACATATCGCTGAAGGTAACACTTTTTTGAGCGGTACGTTGCAGTCCCGCCCCGTTGGTTATCCGCACATGAACTGTAATGTAAGTGGGATCATCGACCTGGTCCCCGGACAGCGAAACAGACCCGGAAAGATCAAAGCTCCCCTGTTTGTTACCTGCATGTTCGTGCATATCGGTCCACCCCACCAGCGTATTCCATGAGAGATACCGGACGGAATACTCGACGGAAGCGATGCCCGATTCGGGATCTTCGAGATTCTCCAGGTCGATCTGCAGTTCTGAGTTCGATTGATTGTAGCTCAGGTTGATTGAAGGTGTCAACGGCCTGCTCCCGTCCAGGTTGATGGGTCCGGTAGCCCGGGTACCGGATTTTTTGCCTACCCCGTTGACGACCCGGTAACTGATATAGAATGTATCTCCCTCGGGAAGCTGGCTCCGGGGAATTGAGACGAACCGCTCCTGGTTGGTATGCGATATTCCCGACCAATAGAGTTCCCCGTTCTGTTCGGAGCTCCATGCAAAGTCAACGTTGCTGCCATCCGGCCAGCTCCTCAGGTCGGTTGCCCCGGGAGAGGTGCCCAGGGCATACTGGATGCCTTCCAGGTCGGTTTCGGGATCATAAGGCAGTTCCACCAGGTAGAGCTTGACGTCGAAAGGATCAACCTTTGCCTGCATCTTGCCGCCGACGGGTGAGGTGGGATCTTTGGCTATGTTGGGACCGAGCGTGCGCACCTCGCTGGCATTGCCTGCATAATCTTTTGCGCGGACGTGTATATAGATTCCGGTTTCAAAATCCTCCAGCAGTGAACCCGGAAGATCGCCCGAGTATTCAAGATGGGTCCCCTCGGTTGTTTTGACCCGAACATCTTCAAAATCCTCAAGCGGTACCTCCTCCGATGTGGAAACGACATATTCATAATGGGAAACCCCGGACTGATCATCCGATGAAGCCGTCCAGCTTCGCTCAATTTCGGGTGTTGCCGAGTCGGTCCAGTCATTAAGCAGTTCCGGATCAGTATCAAGAGCAGGCACCGATTCCAGGACCGGATCGACCGGCGTTGAGTACCCCATCGCATAGGACATCTGCTGCATGGGCACAGCCACGTAGGCCAGCCCCGGTTTACCCGGCGCTTCCCCGTCATAGATTACGGGAGTGCTGCTCTCCATAACCGGACTGGTCATTCCAGCCCCGTTCGTCACCCGAACGCTCACATAGTATTCCTGTCCAGGCGTCATATTAATCATCCTGGTCTGCCCGATCATTTCCGATGTTGGCACATATGAAAGGAAATTGCGGGTGCCCTGCAGTTCGGTCCACGCAATAACATCGGTGCCCCCTTTGCTGCTGCCCACCGCGTACTCGTAAGTGGCAATCCCGCTCTCCGGATCATGGGCCTGGATGTGGAGATCGATGGCAGTTGGTCCATTCGTCCAGTATTCATCGACCTCAACGGGAGCCGTCATATTTATGGGACCGAATTGCGTTTGGGTGGTGACCTGCTGATACCGCGTAGTGGTATTCTTCTCGTAAAACGAACTCAGCCAGAGTACGGGTCTGTCCGGCGAACTCACACTGTTGGAAAGTACAGAACTTCCCGGGCTTACCGATTGTCCGCCCGGTCCCACATCCACGTTAAAGGTGGCCCGCCGGATAGCCGTGTTGCCGGCCAGTCCCCGCACCCGTACTCCGACATTCATCCTCCTCGTGTTGGACATCTGTAGCTCCGCCGGTGATGGATTGCTTCCCCTGGGATGCGTCCGCTTGTATGGATATTGTGTGATCGAGGTATTACTTCCAACCGACAGGTAATCGTGATACCCGACCGAAATATCGGTGTCTTCCTCAAACTCTTTCACATCGATACTGTTTTCGACTATGCCCGCCGGATGGGTGGCATTCCAGCTTATGTCCGTCTCATTAAAGAATGTGTTCACGCCGGAATAAGAAGGTCGTTCCGGGTCGGCTGTAATGCCCGTTATCTGGGGCGGTACCAGTTCATCAGAGAGCCCCTGCAAGCGCTGCTGGTAGTCAACGGACGATGTCGTATCCTGCACGGCCCCCTCTGTTACAACCTCTACACTTTGGCGCCATCCCAGGTAGTTGTCAATCATATTGTAAAGGATGGAAGTGAGGTTCGCCTTGTTGCTGTAAAACTGATCGGCCAGGTCGGTGACCTGTTTCAACGGGTCAAGCAGGCTGTTTTCCAGCTGGCTATGGGCGGGCACCACATCGTTGATCACTCTCCTGGATGTCTGATAGGTGTAATCCTGCAATCCCAGGTCGTGCATATCATACCAGAAACGATTATTCATCACGGCCACCGAATCTCTGACACAATCCAGGGAGCCATCAGTACAGCTGGGATTCTCAAGTTCATTGAAAACAGTCAGCATCTCCTGTGGTGCTACATATGGATCATTCACAGCAGGAATTGACGATGTAAAAGTCGAATCCTTAAAACGGGAGATGGCATGGGCCCGCTGTACAGTCCGATAAACTTCGTTCATGTAAGCATTCGTATTACTATTCCGATTAGCCAGTGCACTGTTGAAGCCGTTGTTCAGCTGCTGGATGCCGCTCTGGATCTGGCCGCTCTGCTGCTGCACTGTTGAATGAAGGTTGCTTGCCCAGTCCCACTCCAGCCAGTGCTTGTTGGCCTCCATCGCGTAGTACTCCTGAAGCAACCTGATGACATGAGCATACTCTTGCGTCAGCCTGTTTACACCGGGGGTAACCGTCAAATTGTTCTCAGCGATTGAGCCCTCCACCCTGGTATCCAACAGGGAGTGCATCTCCTGCAGGCTGGCCTCGACGTCAGCGATGCTTGCACGAAACTGGTTATCCATCTCCTCAATCTGACTCCTCAACTCCTCTGTACTCTGCGCCTGTTCTGATGCGACAGTTTCATCAACCCGGAAGGAGGGCGATTCGGATACATTTGCAGACGGAACGGGCTTGTAAACATTGGACACCGGGGACTGGGTCATGGTGGTCATCATACTGTCAAAAGCACTTTCTGCCATCTCGCGGTACTCAATGGATGTTTGCAGCCCCTCATCCAGTAACCCGGTCACATTATCAGACATATCTTCCACATCGGCAAAATAATTGACCAGTACAAACCGGGAGTCTTCCGGAGACAAGATGTATTCAACCAGGCCATTATGTGTACGGTCTGCCTTCATTACCGTGTTCATCATTTGCTGGAGCTGTGAAGGCGGAGAATACGAACGACTGCTGCTTCCATAAGGACTGGTCTCCACATCATTCAGTATTCTTGTCACTGCGATGTCTCGCACGGCTTTACTCTGGGAATAAAAATTTCTCCCGGCGTCACGCACATCAGAGGTACTCACGCCGAAGCCGGCAAATCCCGGCGGCTCCTGGAGAGCGGCCTTGGCGGCAGCGATCTGGTTTTTCATATCCTCAATCTTCTGGCGGAACCGGTCCCGCTGGTCCTGGGCCTGGGCTATCAGATCATTTTGACTGCCTTTCCCAAATCCCGCATCTATCCCATTATCCGCGACTGATGCCCATGCCGATACACAGGCTTCATCGACCAACAGATCTACACATCCTTTGACAGCGGCATAAATTTCAAAACCTGAGGGAGATTTCGTCACAAAAGCACCTTTTGCATCTGCGGTAATACAGACGCCCAGGCAAGCCTCGGCACTGAACACCACATACGCCCCGAACGGCAGGCTGAAGTCGGGGTCATCGAGCAGCCAGACAGAACCGGTCACATCACTTTTGACAGAGATAAGCGGCACACCGACGTTAAACCCTACCCCAACTTCCAGGAGGAAGCCCTGCTGGGCAGCCAGGAACTCCCCGTCGCCCTCCAGCATATCACCGAAGATGCCGAACTCAGCATTCCCGATAATGCCCCAGACCACCTCATCATCCGTCTCCCGCAGGAAGTACTCGATATTTCCCTCCCCGGAAACAGTTCCCGGTACCTCCAATGCTATTCCGATATCTCCCAGTATATAAAACGGATCTCTCTGCATCGATATGTACATCTCTCCCTGGACAAGCGCGCTGGCAGTCCCCTCGCCGTCCATCTGCAGCACATTGCCACGTGCATCCATGTAGAAGCCCTGGTTCGTAATCTGGAAAAAAGTTTGTCCCTCTACCACATACTGGTTGCCACTGCCGGCGATGCCGATATCGGCATAGAGCATGACTGCAAAGTCCACGTCATCGGCCGCGGGCATCGCATTTTCGTTGACCAGCTCATGGCCAAAGCCGCCTATGGCCGTACTGACCAGGTCCAGGTCGGCCTGGTCGGGTTTCCAGAAGAATCCGCCTCCCGCGCCGTTCAGATCGATAATGCCGGGAACAATAGGGATTCCTACGTCAGCCTGTACAGCAACGAAAAGACCGTAGCTAGTTTGCCCGTCGATGTTAGCAAACTTGCCGGCTACGGCAGCCCCGGCGGTACTCCCCCCGATATCGAAGGTACCAGTGGCGGCGGCACGCAGCAGAAAGTCGTTGCCGTCCTGCAGGTAGTTGAGGCTGGCGTTCATCGTAAAGAAATCATCGATGCTGACGTTAAAATCTTCGATGTAGAGCTCGCGTTCGCCGCCAACCGTTTCATAGAAATAGATACTGTGCACGCCCCCGGTGAACCCACCCGATTCGCTATTGGCATTGACGCTGATCGACAATTCCAGGGCCGGGTTGGCACTCTGGCTTCCGGTATCTGCCGGACAGGGACCGAAGCAGAGCAGTTCGACTACATTTTTTGTGGTCGTTTGTACATCCTGGGCCCCGCCGTCCAGCTCGTCCGGACTTTTGGGAGACGCGTCGGCCATCGTAATTTCTTTGCCGTTGGGCGTGGACTCATACAGGAACTGGCCTATCGTCAGTGTGCCGATTCCCTCCATGTCGATAGAGCCGGAACCATCCAGGTTGCCGACATCCTCTACCCCGTTGTGGCTGACGGTAAACCCGCTGTAGCCCAGGTTGGCCGACATCTGGTCGAGGTTGATATCCGCCTGCCCGTTCAGGGTGATTTCAAAACCATCCTGTGTGGATGCGATCTGATCGAAGGCGATGTTGACGGAAAAAACGCTGAAATCGAATGCAAAGGATACGTTGCCGGTCGCATTGTACTGCACCATGGGCAACTGTCCCGGAGAGAAACCGAGCCCGGGATTATTTGGAAAATTACCGCTCTCACCGAAATAGATGATCGGATCCACCTCGTCAGCCTCGTACAGCTCCCCGTTGGCATATACCCCGGACTGCTGCCAGTCGTACGGATCGATATCGGCAGCGACCTGTGTCAGCTTAAAATGCCCAAAATCACCGAGTGCGAACTCTTCATCCAGGCTAAACGCCGGTTCAGATGCCTCAACCTGTACCTGGCCCTGCCCGTCGCGGTAGATACTGATGGTTGATGTGGAGGTCTGATCCACGGGAGCCGGAAGCGTAATGGCCAACTCGGTATCGAGCCGAAGCCCGGCGCTGTTGGAAAGCGTCATTGAGTTTATGACCAGGTGATCGTCGATAAGCGTTATCGCATCCGACTGTATCTGCCCGAAGTCGAACTGCCCGTCAGTATCGATCACAAAGTTTTGATAATCGATATCCTTTTCCAGGAAGGTGAGTGTCCCGGATGAAGAACTCAGCGCCACTGCCCGGCCTGTGATCGTTACCGAGGGAGCGATGATATTCCCGGACAGCGCTCCTTCGAACAATGTAAACTGCTGATCAGCAAGGGTTCCCACCGACTGCCCCAGCGCAAAATGCAGCGAGGGACTGGAGCTCCAGTCGTTGACCCCCACTTCCAGGTCTTGCACGCTCACATCAAGCGGTTCCCCAAGCACATCCTCCAGGGAGACCGTCCCGTTCAGCACCAGGTAAAATGAGTCCTCATCCGTCTCAAGCCCTATCCCATCGTGTGCATTGGGTGAAAGCGTAACGGCTCCCATCGTCATCTCCCGGATGGTATTCCCGGGATCCAGGTCAAATTCCCACCCGGCACTCGACCACGAGGCGTTAAAGAACACCGGCTCATCGCCGGCATTGATATCCATAATCAAACTGCTGCTCAGCGTTCCCGACAGGGCTACACTGCTGGTGCTTCCGAATGTGGCTTCGATACCCATCAGGGAAGCCTCAAAAACATCGGACTCATTGCTGCCGGAGACCGAACCGGAATGCGAATAGGTGTACAGTGGTGTAAGCCCGCCCTGATAGGAGGTCCGGTAGTCGCCCAGGCTCACAGATCCCGATTCGATTCCACCGGAATTTATCGTGGCATTGACGAGGGCCTCATGTTCCTGCAGCAGGCCGGGCAGTTCCAGTGCCAGGCCGGCCTTCAGCTCGGGACCGTTTCCGTCATCCGTTATTTCGAGTTCCCGGAGGCTCAACGGAAGATCCAGGCTGGATGCCAGCGAAGTTTCGCTCTGAAGCGTCAGGGCTCCGCCGGTGATATGATAAGCATCATCAGTTGTGAGACTGAATTCGACGTTCACCTCGGTGGGATTGTCAGATTGATCAGGGAGAGCAGGAATGACGACCGGCAGCGGCTGGCCGTTGGTACTGATGGTATATCCGCCGCTTTGGTTGGACGTGAGATCTACCAGAAGACTGTCGTTTTGGTCTTTGATATCCACATAGGCGATATCCTCGGTGGGCAGCGGGATGCGTGAGGGCAACAGGGCCAGCACTTGTGACCCGAGGTTGAAGCCTGAATCATCCAGGATAGCCAGCGGATCAACCGCCTGCCCCTGGTCCGAGTCATCATAAAATTCGGCACTTCCGCTGTTTACGGAAAACCCGCCGACGTTAAGGGTGAACCCGTTCACCAGCTCGGCCCGAAGCGAAGCGTATTCCTGTCCGCTGAAGAGAATCGTAGCTATAGAGGTCCCGGAAAAGGTCAGCCCGGCCGGATTCAGTTCCATATCGGCATTCAGGTCCATGCGGATGGCGTTGTCGGCCGGCAGCTGGGAAGTGGTATCCACCAAACTAAATGAGAACGGTGAGAGGCCGATCTCTGCCGCAAAATCGGAATCGATAGTGGCGGAGCCTCCCTCGACAACAAACGGATCAAATCCCATCAGCAAGTTGTTGAACTGCACATTGGCCTGGACGCCGTCCGAAGTAAGGTTACCGCCGCCCTGAATGCTAAGTCCGTTGGCATCCAGTGTGGCCTGGTTGACGGTGAAATTCAACATCGGATCATCTGAGGCGAAAGGCAGGTTCAATGCAAACGGCTGTGTGATATCGACCGAGCCGCCGCTGATTTCACCGGTAATAAGGTCAAGAGTGAGAAGTCCACTCGCGGTGATCGGGGAGCCATCGTTCGGGGCGGGTAGCGTAAGATCCACGCCGCCGTCCAGTTCCGCCCGCTGGGAATTCGCGGACACAGAGAATATGAGATCAGCCGTCGAAACCGAAAGCTTTGCCGGACCGATCTCCACGTATCCACAGGGCTGTACGCCGCTGATGGTTCCTTCAAAATACTTGCTTTCCACCAGGGCCAGCGTAAATGAGGGATCCTCAACACAGGCGTCCGGATCGTCCCCGGTAAACGCCGGCAGATTCCCCAGCTCGGCATCCACCCGGATATCGACGAGCTGCTGGTCCTGGTCCCGGCTGAGCGAGCCGAAAATTTCGCTGATCATCAGCGTGGGTGAGTCGGGCATCCCTCCTATCAATGGGATTTCCGCCCCGCCTAACGGCTGGAAGGGCGCCACCGAACCGGTAAAAAATCCGTCATCCATGGAAACGCCCGTGAACGTAAGGCCGTCCGGTGGATTCAGTCCCGTGCCCTCAAACTCCGGCAGTTCCACTTCGAAGTCCATACTCACATCAGGATTGAATGCAACGCCCTGGCTCCAGTCGAAGGTAAAGGTGGAAGCCGTTTCAAATCCGAGCGGCTTGAAGCTGAAGCCGGCCAGTGAAATTGCAGGGAGATCCAGCCCCGGGATGCTGCTCTCATCGATATCCTGCGGCGGCAGGTGAATACCGGTATTGCGGAGCTCCAGGCCCAGCAGGGGAAATACAAACTCGTCCCCGGTGGCGGGCTGAATGCGCAGTCCGGCATCCAGGGCAATGGCAAACTCAAATCCGTTGGCCCGGGTGTACCCAAATTGCGGCAGTGACTCGATCGAGTCGAGCTGCAGGCCGAATACCCCGAAATCGAGCTCTGCATCCGCTCCAAAGTCATCGGGCACAAAATTGGTGACATTAAAGGTCCCGGGCGTCAGGCGGATACCAATATCCGCGCCGGTGCTAAATCCGGACTCGGTATCTATTTCCAGGCCTCCAGTCAGATCCAGGTCATAGGCCGGCGAAGTAGCCCCCTCCTGCAGTGAGAAGGTCCCGCTCACCGCATCCACCATCAGCATTGCCTGGCCGCCAGGCAGCAGCGGTACCTGTGCTCCCATGCCCGACAGGTTCAGACTGGCCTGCAGGGCTCCATCACTTTGGATATAAAAGGCTGCCTGCTGGTCGTGCGGCAGATCACTTTCAAACAGGTGCAGATCGCCGAGCAGGTAGAGGGCGGTCAACGGACTGCCATCCACTACCCGGCTGCCGAAATAGAGTTGTCGCAGGCTCAGTGGAACGTTCCGGTTCTTCATCTGCAGGTTCGGATCCCCCACAGGTACATCAGCGATAATAGCCCCTTCCAAAACTTCGGGATTGGTCGGGTCGGCGGAAATAACCACGTTGTCAAGCGTAATATTCGACAACACGGGGGGATTGGCGTTATTCAAGAACGGGGCCACGAGTGAAAGCGGTGTATTGGGTTTGGTGGAAAGAACGTAGTTCCCTTCACTGTTTTCCACGGCATCAACCAGCAGGCTGTCACCCTCCCTGAGCCGGAGGTAGGCGATATCTTCCGTAGGCAACGGAAGGAGGTCGGGAATGATCATATCGGCGAAAAACCCGGGAACGGGATGAAAACCGTCGGGGTCTGCGTAGGCGAATCGGCTGCCGTCCACCATGAAATCGGCACGGCCGCTGCCGACTTTGAAAGGATACAGCTGAAATGCGAACTCATCCGAAAATTCAACCGTAGCCAGTTCATCATACTGCCGACCGTCAAAAATGACCGCCGCATTTGCCGTACCCGTAGCATGGACCCCGGCCGAATCCAGCGTTACCTGCCCGCCCAGCTCCATAAACAGGCCCGGATCTTCCGTTAAAGCAGTATCAGCATCAACCGCCCTGAAATTCAGTGACTGCGTACCGGCATCGATTCCCGCAATCATCCCGAACGATTCATCAAAAATTACCCGTCCCCCGGTGAGCCTCAGGGTCTCCAGATCGATCAGCAGATTATCAAAGGTGGTCCCAATCCGGGTTCCCGATTCAAGCAGAAACTGCTGGCGGCCGTCTATTAAAAAACCATTTTCATCGATCCGGGCGCTGTTGACCAGGAATGTAAGGACAGGATCTTCGCCCGGTATCTGCCATTCGAAGGGATCATTGATGTTAAAGGACACCGATTCAAACTCACCGGTCAACAGGTTGAGACCAAACGAACCCTGTACCCGCTGGCCGCCGGGTAATTCCAGTTCCGCCGAGGCTTGCATGGTCGCCTCCCTGCCAGACCCAGGTGTGTGGGAGAAAGTAATATCGGAGTCGGTAACCCGGGCCGTAAATGGACCGATGGCGACATCACATCCGGGAATAACATTTTCCAGCGTGCCGTTGAATCCTGTTGTGAATGAGAACTTTTGTTCTCCAAGCGGAATAGAATCACCGGTATCACAGGTAAACGGGCGTCCCAGACTGATACTCCCGCCCAAATCCAGCCGGCCTATCGGTTCAAAACTGTCGTCTTCATGGTATTCTACGCCAAAGCGCCCTGAGAGCTCATCGATATTCAGCGCGTGGCCAGTGCCGAAATCTGCCGAACAGCCCGAAAAACTATTTACACCGACTTCCCCGAAGACCAGCATATCCTGCACGTGTCCCCCGGTCAGTTCCATCGTTTCTCCCCGGATGCACTCGGGATACCTGCTGTCATTGGGCACTGAAACCTCCCCGCTGAATGCAAGCTCCCAGGGGCCGGGCCCGGTTTTATCCCACTCAAACAGTGGAAACGTAAATTCACGCATCAGTAACGACTGCAGCCTTACCCGGTAGTCGTGGATATCGTATTCCGGCAGTGAAAACGGCCCGTCTTCAAATGCATACTTGTTAAAATGGATCCCCTCGTTATCAACCCTAATATCTTCCAATTCAGTTGATTTCCAGGCATCAAATGCGGGTATTTCAACTTTGGCACCCAGCAGAAGTTCGAAATCCCAGTCCTGGTTTGCCGGGTCGTATGAAAGATGTTCCAGTTCGGTTTGTGTCAGCTCAAGCTGAATGAACCCAAGGTCGATACGCGGCTGAACGGCACTGCACTTCCGCTGCCCGGGAATGATGGCAAGGCCCGTTTCTGAATCTGCGGTGATGATGGCATCGGTTCCGCAGGTCTCACCACCTTCAGTAAGCAACCCCGCCGTGGCGTCCAGTTTGAGGTGGTAGTCCAGCTCATCGGTTTGCGGACGGGCGTCAACCGTGCCCGATATCCTGTTTACATCCAGGCTGACGGCGTCACTTGCACGGGCCAGCGGAACGGCGAAAGGGGTTTCGCAGCGGAACATCGTGGAGATCCTGTCATCCAGGAAAGCAAAGTTGTTGATTTCGCAGCCCGTATCCTGTCCAAATACGCGCAATGCCCCTTTACCCGAAACGGTACCCTCCGGGAATGCCGCTGTCATCTCGGTAATCTCAATTTCCGCCAGGTCCTCATTGACTGTAAACAGCGGCTCTCCCGATGCGCGAACGGTACCGCTGGCCCGGGTTGCCGTCAGATTGAGTGTACCTTGCGCCCGGTAGCTTTGCCCACTATAGTCGGACAGCGTGGCAGTAGCGGTGACTCCTTCCCCAAATCTCCATATGATTTCATCCAGTTCGGTGAGCTCGCTGGAGTTGCCGGGAATGGACGCAACCTGTCCGGCATCTCCCCGCAGCGACCCGCCCATAAGCACCGGGTTGGAAAGGGATTGTTTCTGCAGGCGCAGGTTATCGACCTGTACCCGGAGCTGCCCTGCTTCAGAATTGATAAAATTGAGCTCCAGAGTCGCCCTGCCGTTAAGCACGTAGGAGTCGGCTGCCTCGGTCACCTCGAGCTGGTCCAGGTTGACCAGTCGTGCAAATTCCGGCACCAGCGGAACCTGGTCAAGCTGCCGAATATCAGAAATCAACTCATCTCCGGCATCTTTTTTATAAGTGAAAGTTTGGAATTCGCTTTGCCCGTCATTTTTAATCGGAAGTGTGCCGTCGACAGTGTTCGCTGTTACCTGCCAGGCATATTCACTGCCCTCTTCAAGCGGCAGATATTCGGGGGTATAGATCAACGTATTCTGATCTATTACTGATTGCCGGGCATGTGCCCTGTTGCTGTTCAGCGCCTGTAGCGGCGTCTGACTCTCCAGCACCTCAACGAGCAGAAAATCATACTGTACCGCGTATTGCCGGAGCCCCTGCAGGGATGTCCAGTTGAATACCGGTGTTTCCAGCGTCAAATTGGATTCGTTGGATGGATTAATGAGCATAGGCGGCTGCGGGTAGCGAACCATAAATGGCGTCATGGACTGTGGAGAACTGATCATGCCCGCACCCTCTTCCGGTACCGCCTCCACATACAAGACATAGTTGCCTTCGGGGATGGTCCCCTCCTGGAGGACCTGCTGCTTCAGCCGGCTGTCCACCTGTTCCATTGTTTTATTAAACGACTGGGGGAAAGGAAGCTCGTCAAATACAGATGTAAACACATATGCCCCGGGCCGAAAACTTTCGGGCTCGGATGTGACCTCCAGGATCTCATCTCCCCCTTTGGTTACCCTGAATTTAAACCGGAAGTCAACAGCAACAGAATTGTTGTTATTGTAGGTAAAAACAAGCTGGTAGCGTCCGTTGCGAAAATTTTGTTCAAACTGGTCGGTAAACGGTGCGTCCACCACGCTGGGAATACCCGTCACATTAATATTCACCATGCCCTGACCCGCGGCCGACCCGAACAGGCCTCCAAGCCCCAGGATAAACACGGCTATAACAGCTATACCTGCGAAACATCTCAACTTTATAAATCTTGTTTGGTCCATGTGCAAATGGGGATTGGATAAACTGGTTAAAATCGATGCTGATATTTAAAATTACCTTCCAGCTCGGCGTATCTGCTGCTGCCGCCCTGGAGGACATTGTTGCTGCGGTTTCGTACCGAGAGTGAGAACGTATCTTTACTGGTCAGCCGATAGTTTGCCGTCATGTTCAACATCAACTGGCGGGCCTTTACAGTGAGATCATCCTGGTTTGGGCCTGCTCGATTGATCTCGTTCCGGTTTTGGTTAATGCCCGCGTTCAAACTCAGTGTCATTTTGCGCTCAAACAGTGAATACACCGCTCCAAAATTCGCTCCTGTTGAGATATTTTCCGAGCGGTTGGAACGGTTGATTAAGAAGTTACTCATGGTGTTTACAGAAAATCCGGAGGGGAATGTAAGGCTGTAGGTAACCGAGCTGGAATAGGTATCGGACGCGAAGTTGCCGGAGGTCGAGGAACCCGGTCCTTCAAACTCATTGGTCAGTGTAAAGTAGGAACCGGAAATTGAGACGTTATGGGTATGCTCGTCTCTTTGAAATGTGGCGGCAGGCTGCAGCATAAAAGTATTTGAAACCTGCACCTGATCGATACCACCTCCCTGTTGCGGAGTACCCGACTTTGTATTAGAGGAGATATCGTTGACCATCAGGTTGTAGTTTCCATTGATCGAAATCCGGTCGGTAAGCTGCAACTGGGCCGTTGTACCAATGGTGGTATTTTGCTGGGTATGAAGACGAGTATTCAACAGGTTATCCCGGCCCAGCACAATATTTCCCTGCAGAGACAGCTTATTGTCAAACAGTTGCACCGAGGGGCTAATCCGTACTTTCTGCTGGTCATCGCGCGTCCGTCCAACACCCAGTGAAATAAACCCCGGCTGTACCCGCTCGTAGCCGAGCTGCAATCCAAACTGATCCAGGTCCAGGTCTGCCGACGCCTGACCCGCGTAGTTTATGCGTGAGCTCGTATGAGCCGACATAATGTTAGTTAAAAAGGCAGGAACCCCGATCCCACCAAGGGGTATGAGCGGGCTGTTCAGGTCACGCGTGTAGGCCGAAAATGTTACCTGGCTGGCCAGGCTGATCGCTCCATCGAAGATCAATAGTTGAGCGTCGGGGGTAATCGTAAGATTTTCCTGCGGTGTGATTGTTCCCGGATTATCCACCGAATGCTTTTTGTCAATTGAATAATGGGAACTCAAAAAGAAATGGCTGTCATCGTCAGATCCATACCCGATCTTGCCGGCCACTGCCCACCGTTCGTAGGCCGGCTCTCGTAATTCCGCACGGGGCTGAAAATCGACCTTGCGCCTGGACCGCCCGCCGGAGAGTTCCACCAGCCAGTTGCCGGGACTAACCTGCAGGTAGCCGCCCCTGATTGTGGTCCCGTTCAGCCCGTATTCCGAGAAGGCCGGACTCACGTCCCCTGCCTGGACAGTCAGCCATTTCCAGCTGGCATCAAAACTTAGGTTATTCATATTCTGTCGCAGGCGTGACTGATCTGTGGAATACAGTAGATTCAGACCTGAACTGAATCCAAATACGGAAAAGTTCAGATTGGCGTTGGTCTGAAGACTGGCTGGAGCACGCCGATTTTGAATACCTGAGGCTGTGTAGGCACTCGCAGAGAGACCAATACTTCCCGATGCGGTAAACGGTCGTATGTCTGAGCCGTCAATAAACGGGTCGGTCTGTGCAAAACCGACGGAGCAGAAAACAAATACAGCTATAGCCCCGGCAATAAAGCTTGCTTTTTTCTTAACCGTAATAACCATCCTGTAGTGAATTATTTTGTTACTCATATTGGAATACGTGAAATAATTGCAGGATGGCTCAAAAAATATTCATGTCTTCGCTTCCGCAGTTTTTAAAACACTCTTTAACAATGATGATTAAAGAGTGTCTAAAATCACATCTTCCCATATCTCGTGGGGCAACACATTTTGAAAAGAATTGCCGTGCTGAAAGAGCATTTTAAGTTACCCGGGTTTGCCACTGGTTTTAGATTTTACTACCGGATATTGCCCATTTTGGGTATCCGGAGAATGGCTTTTATAATTTCCCTAATCAAAATAAAACCTTGATGTTAGCCTTAAACCCACATAAACTCCTGACTATTCTCTTTGACACTCTAGGGGGTGTTCATTTTGGGGTGATCCAAGACGAACCAAATCTTCTTGATTAACTCCTCGAATACCGAAAACTCAAGAATAATTTAATCCTTCAGGGGTGTTATAGAAGTGGCGTTGGTTTGACAGGTAGCCAGCCGCTCGTCAAACAGGAATTTTTCCATGTATTGGTCCTCATTCCAGTTGTTGAACGACACGATCAGGCTCACCCGCCGGGGCCCGGGCAGAAAAGCGTAAAAGAATGCCCATGGTATCACAAAAGTCTAACCTGGTACATCCCAATAACGACTAAGGTATCGCCATGATCACCGATAGGGAGTATTTGATCTGAATCCAATACAGATTCCCTCATAATGTCCCTTGTTCTCTGTAAATGACTGATTGAAACGTTGTGGAATCTTATTCCCTGCCTACCATACGTGTACCAGCACACCGTTTGTTGTTTATAATGCCAGGGATATAAGACTTTATTCGTACAGCATCGTATGGTGTTTTATTGATCAGCCCGAGAGAATAATTTGCTGGCGTCATAAACTCTCTTACACTCTTCATCGTAGCTATTTACAATATTTTTTAGTCGCTTTCTGGCTGGTTTTGGAATTCTTTTATCGGAACCTTGCAACAACTTTTTTGCTGCAACCAAAAGAGTTTCAAATTCATGTAATTGAAGCGTAACAGTCCATGTCGAGGAATCGGTGTATTGCAGTTCCATATTCAACCTCCGTGCTACTTTTAATTTTTACACTCTTATGAGGTGGGCCTTCTACAGATGACATCGCACTCTCGAGGCAAAACTTACTGCTAACAATAAGTTATGTAAATATTTAAGGGCGTTCAATCCCAACTGGTTATATAGGGCTTGCTCAAAAAGCCAAAATCGTTGCTTTCCGATGGTAGAGTAGTTCCTTTTTGTGTGAACAAAAACGAATCCCAAGAAATCACCGCCTATGGATTTATTCGCCTGGATACACTTCGCTGCGGCTAAAAGAAACCCAGATTCTTGCGTTAGCAGATCTATTCCCAAAAAGGAAATTTTCCTCGCTTATGGACTTTCTTGGTATCCACTGCAGGGTTTCTTTCTTAACGGCTGCGCTGCGTTTGCCCGAGACGGCTCACAAATCCATACGCCGGAGGGGTAAGCTCATTTTCAGCGAGCACCCGTAAAGTCCAGAAAATCCCGGCAAAACCACGTGGTGTGGATAAGCAATGTGTTGGTTGGAGGTGCCAATAGAACAATATCCGGGGATCTTTTGGTGACTGTTGTAGGTTTGTTTTTAGTCAGACAAAAAATGAACACTCCTTACCAGACAATGATAAAATATTTTGTACAACCAAGGTCCAAACTGGCACGATGGGACCGAAAAAATGCAAGATTGTTGGGTACAATTAGCCACATTCCTTACATTAATTTACAATACTAATGGCTATACCTTATTGATAGCCAACGTGTTAATATGGGTGTGAGGATGTCTTATATAATAAAAAGATTTTGTACTCTGCTAAATTGATCTGCCTTGTAATAAGTTATTTGCATACCTGGTAGTTTGGGAAGGTCTTATCCGCCACCAAAGCCTGACCCGGTTAGAAACCACAGTTTATGCCACCTGACTGGAGATATCGAATTATCAAAAAAATCGATACTGGTCCGAACAACCGTTTTTGCTAAACCATTACAAAATAAGAAAAGGGCAACTGTGTCAAATGCTCAGATATCTTTCAGTCAGAGAGGAGTGGCACCAGGGATTTAAAATTTAATCAATATATCGCTTTAGAATTGGTTTGTAGGTATCGATACGCCGATCGCGGAAGAACGGCCAGATTTGACGTTGTTTTTCAATTTTGGCCAGATCGATCGTTGCCAGCAGCATCTCCTCTTCCCCACCCGCCTGGCTGAGCATTTGTCCAAATGGGCCTGCTACAAACGACCGCCCCCAAAACGTAAGATCTCCTTCCTGTCCCACCCGGTTGATGCTGGCTACAAAACAGCCGTTGGCGATGGCATGACTGCGCTGAATCGTCTGCCAGGCATCTACAAATTCATTTGCCATTTGTTCATCCTCATCCGGCAGCGTGCCGATGGCGGTCGGGTACACCAGGATCTCTGCTCCCTTCAGAGCGGTGATGCGCGCCGCTTCCGGGTACCACTGGTCCCAGCAGATAAGCGGACCGATCTTGGCGTAACGCGTTTCAAACACCTGGTAGGCATCCTCACCCGGGGTAAAATAATACTTTTCGTAAAACCCCGGATCATCGGGAATGTGTTTTTTCCGGTAGGTTCCCATCAGCGAGCCGTCGGCATCGATTACAACCAGTGAATTGTGATACAATCCCGCTGCCCTGCGCTCAAAAAAAGGGGCTGTAATTACCACCCCCAGTTCTTTAGCCAGCTCAGTCAACTTGTCAGTTACGGGACCTGGAATCGACTCTGCCCAATCAAAATAGGTATCATCCGGCACCTGCGGAAAATACGTAGTATTGAACAGCTCCTGGAGCAATATGATTTGTGCACCCGCGGAGGCGGCCTCCCTAATATTGGCGATTGTTTTACTGAAGTTTTCATCCGGATTATTCGTTGAGCTCCGTTGAATCAATCCCAGAGTAGTGTGCTGAGCAGCCATATCGCAGTCCCGTTGTTTCTTCCGAATTTACCACTTCCCGGATGAGAATCCTATTGCGGAGCCCAGGCGGGGGAGTTGGCCCAAAATTCAGCTTCCGCATCTGAATCGGGGGCTACATTCATCCATGCGTCATTATCCGCTGGAATCCACCGGATGTAATCGCTGATCGGGATCATGCGCCGCGATGTGTACACAATTTCCCCGCCACTCGGCGACCATGCGGGCTGGGTCTGGGCGTGATCCGGCCAGTTTCTCCTGCGGTCATTGGACCCGTCCACCGCCATAATCCGCAGCCGATCCACGGCAGACCGCCTGCTGGTAAAAAGGATGCCACCACCCGACGGCTCCCAGGCGGGACTCCGGTTCGGGGCATCTTGATCCGTAAGTTGTGTCACATTCCCGCCGTCAGACTCCATCACCCAGATGTGGGTCTCATAGGTTTCCTCTTCCGTCAGATCAAACGCAATTTTTGTGCCATCCGGCGACCACGCAGGTGATGAAGCATAGGCATATCCCCCGCCAGCGGCAAATATCTCCCTGTCTCCGCCCTCCAGGTCCATAACGCGAATATTGCCCTGATGCACATAGGCGATGCTGCTGCCGTCCGGTGACCACGCGGGCTGGGTTCCCTCAATGCCGGTATTCGTCAACTCTCCACTGTCCAGGTCGATGATCCAGATTTGGTATGTGTCGGAATCGCTGCCTCGGTTTGAATAAAAAGCAATTTTTGACGCATCGGGTGACCAGGTCGGCCCGTGGTCGGAGGCCGACTCATCGGTCAACTGCTCCTTGTTGAGCCCGTTTGAATCCATCAGCCACAACGAAAACGGCTTGTCGCAGTACGTTCCCTGGGAACACCCCTCCCGGTACTGGTAGGCGATGCGGGTACCGGTGGGCGGAGAATAGCTTTGTTGGGCAGTAAAATCCAGTTCCTGTTCCGGACCGAGAACCAGTTTGGTGTGGATCGGGAAATCCCACTCTTCCGCACTCGCCGTAACAGCTATCGGCGCCTGAACCTCACTGGCTGACCATTTGCCCTGCCCATCTGTATAGACCGGCCCGATATCGCTGGAAAAAGAGATTTCGACGCCTTCAATTCCCTGTCCTGTTGATCCGTCAACAACAGTGCCGCTGATGGCAAAAGCGGAGGGTTCCGCTTGCGTCACTGTAAACGTGGGACCTGCTGCCGTTTCTCCGCCGGCCGTTATTTCTACGGGACCCGTATCAGCTCCCTCCGGCACCTGGGTAACAATTTCTGTGTCCGTGGCTTCCGATACCGGTGCCTCGGTGCCCGCAAAATAGACTTCGATGTCCTGGAGATTCGTCCCAAAATTTTTTCCCTTTATTACCACTTCTGTTCCCGGGTTCCCGCTGTCGGGTTCCACACTTTCAATGCTCATCGCCTCTTCATTAACCGTAAATGTCGGTCCCGTGACCTGTTGCCCCCGCACCGAAACTTCTACCGGGCCTGTCTCGGCCCCTTCAGGAACCGCTGCCTTGAGCTCCGATTCGGTTGCCTCCTGCACCTCGGCTTCAGTGCCGTTAAACGTGACCATATTTTCCTGCTCAGAAGAACTAAAACCATTTCCGGAAATCGTCACGATAATGCCAACAGGCCCTTCATCCGGTTGTATACCGGTAATCTCCGGTCCTCCCTCATCTTCAACGCTATCGCCCGGGCCTTCGGGCGTTTCGGTACAAGCGACCAGCATGATGCTCAGGCTTAACAGGATAAATGGGAGAATGTAATTCTTCATAAACTGGCAGTTCTTATTTAACGGATAACTGTTCTAAATGAATTTCAAAAACAGTGCATTTTTTTGAAAAGATCAAATCAAATTGCTGATTCTAATATTTTTTGTTTATACAAAAAGAGATGGCACCGGTTAAAACGGTGCCATCTCTGCTCACATGGTATGCAAGAGTGTAAATGGGATAAAATATCGGTAAATAATCCGGGATTATATTTTAAAGATTATTCCACCGTTGGTCCCCAACTCGGGAAATTAACCATCCAGTTCCCTTCTCCTTCAACCAGCAGGAACTGGTTCTCACCACTTGCCCCTACGGTCCAGATCTGATCGGGCGATTCCCCGTCTCTGAGTGACATAAATGAGATATAATTCCCGTCAGGCGACCAGGATGGTTGTCGGGCCGCCACATTATCGGAGGTTATGTAACCTGCATTTCCTCCATCTGCATCGGCGACAAATATCCGGGAATTCCCCAGTCGGGTGAACCCCTGGTAGGCAATTTTTGATCCGTCCGGGGACCATGCCGGATCGTACAAGTTAATGCCGTTGTCCTGTGTCGGCTCCATCAACAGGGTTGCCTCTCCGCTTTCAACATCGATACTGTGGATTTCTGTGTAGTCGTCACCATCCCGATCGCTGCTGAAAATAATGCTATTTCCATCCGGAGACCACGACGGCCGTTCATCACTGGCTTCATGTACAGTTAATCGTTGCTCACTTTCCCCATTGAGATCCATGATATAAATATCGTGATTGTCATTCCGCGTGGAGCCGTATGCAATTTCAGATCCGTCGGGCGACCAGGCGGCATGGAAGTTACCTGCCGCATTGGTGGTCAACCTTGTTTGGTTGGACCCATCAATATCCGCAATCCAGATATCCGATTCATGGGTATACGCGACCTTTGATCCATCGGGGGATACGGCAGGAAAACTGGCTTCGATTCCATCTCCCAGCCGCTGCTGGTCCGATCCGTCGGCATTCATCCGAAACAATTCGATAGTGGACTGATCTACCTGCTTCATAAACACGATTGTTCCATCCGCCTCGGACTGAGACTGCTCGCAGGTCACGTCAAAGGATACGCTGGCTGTCTCTCCGGCCGTAACCTCTGCTGAAACGGGGTTATCGCCGTCGACGGTACAGTATGACTCCAATCCACTTAGTTCCACGCTGTAGGTCTCCTCTTCGAGGTCTGTAAAAGTTACGCTGCCATCGGGCTCAACAGACTCCGATTCCCCGCTACCAAGCGTTATCGTGTATCCGTCCTCGTCAGTACTACTGCCCGATGTAGAGACGCTGACCTCCAGCGACCCGGTCGTTTCGGTTGGTTCCTCCTGGTCGGGCTCACTATTATCGGTATCAGATCCCGGTCCCGTGGTGCTTTCCCCACAGGCTGCAATTACTGCTATCAACAGGATAAATGTCAAAACGTTCTTCATCATGCCAAATCCATTTTTTTGTTATCAGGTATGTCAGGATTAATATGTAAACAAGTCATCGTTGTCGTTGCCGGAATAACTCACTCCCGCCGCATTTAGCTGGGCATCACGGCCTTCTCGTACGATAATGCCGTAATTGGCACTGTTTTCGATCTCGGCATTGGAGAGGTTCAGGTAGCCATCATTGTATATGCCCAGGTTGCCCGCATCCATATAGGTGGCCAGGTCGGCTCCTCCGCCGTATTCGATCTTTACATAGTCCATCTCATTTTCAACTGATCCGGATGATATGAGGATCCCCGCCCATGCGCCTTTCGCTTTTGATCTGCCGGTAAATGTAATCAGGTCGTCGCTGCTGCCCAGGGCTTTGATTACGCCGGGACTGGAACCGCCGGAAACGATCAGTTTTACATCCGTGCCCATCTCAAACATCGCACCGGGTTCGACAGAAACGGTATTCTCGATCGTAAGAGAACCAGTGACGTGGTAGACCCCGTTGTTTAAATTACTCCAGGTTTCGGACCCGGTTGATTCCGTATCGCCCCGGTACACTTCGACATCGCCGCCGTTAAAATTGGTCTGACTGTCGACAGAGGAGATTTGGGTGGGATGAATCAGCATGTCCGAGTTGGCATTATTGTCAAAAAAGCAGTTTTCCAGCGCAAAATCTGAGCCGTCTCTGCGCGTCTGGATACCGTAGCCGGCACTTCCGGTAAGGGAAACATTCCGCAGGGTGATTTTGGCCCGATCTATCACCATGTTGGTTTTGTCAAAGTACGTAGCCATGTTGGTGCTGCCTCCATAACGGATATCGACATGCTCCATGATATTGTCTACCGACGAAGAGCCGATGAAGATACCGCGCCAGGCTCCCGGTACGCTGCTAGTACCAGTGAATACAATTTTATTGTCGGAGGTGCCCACCGCCTCGATAACCGCATCTGAGCGGACCACGATCCCGGCATCGGCGGCAAACTCAAATTCAGCCCCTTCCGCAATGGAAATATGGTGCTCAAAATCGACATTATTTGTTATTTGGAATTTCGCGCCGTTCAGTGCGGGAATCGTCATATCCCCGGTTGTTCCGCCGCCAAATGCCGTTACATATCCCCCGTCAAAACTGCTGGCTGCGTCAAAATTCCCGAGCTGGCTGATGTGGACATAGGCGTGATCCAGCTCATTTCCTGAAAAAGTCATGTTCTGCATCGGAAATTCGGATCCTGATCGGCGCGTCTGAATGCCGTATCCCCCGCTGTTGGCAACAGTCACATGCTCCAGTTGCACTTTGGCCTGGTCTACCGTTAGTGCAGCCGCTTCAAAATAGGTTCCGGCCGAGACGCTGCCGGCGTACAGGATGCTCGTATGACTAATTTCGTTTTCCACCGTATTGGAATTAATGCGGATACCCCGCCAGTAGCCGTTGACTTCCTGCATGCCGGTAAGTACAATCGGGTTTTCTCCCGTACCCGCAGACACAAGCACGGAGTTGTCGGAACGCACATTGATACCGGCATCCGTTGCAAATTCTACCGTTACACCCGGTTCAATGGTGAGCGTTGCACCGGAGCGTACATCTATATATTCGGTCACCCGGTACAACGTATCGTCCGTCCAGGTTTGATCCTCGGTTATGTCACTATTTATTTCAGTTACATCTGATTCGGCTGTTACCGTAACCTCATCCTGGTCGGTTTCGCCGTTGCCGTCGTCTACCGTTAACCTTGCTATATAATCGCCGGTAACATCCGGGGTAAAAGTCGGGCTTTCAGCCTGCGGGTCGGATAGCTGTGAACTGCTCCCGTTGGGTCCGTCAAGCTGCCAGCTGTAGGTCAGCGCATCGCCGTCGGGATCAGTGGATCCGGAAGCGTCCAGGGTAACCTTCTCCCCTGTGGATATCGTGTCCACATCGGCAGTGGCAGCAGCCTGGGGCGCTTCATTATCATTGTTATTGGATCCTCCCGGATTGCCGGTACTGGTGGGACTGCTGCTGCAGGCGGCAAAAAGCAGCATTGCCATCAGCATGGAGATATAAGAAAGCGAATTTAGCGTTCTGGTCAGTTTCATAGTCTTAAATAATTTTTGGTTGATTTAACAGGTCGCAGATGATTGTTCAGTTTGCAGGAAAAATTTTCCATGATATTTTTAATAAAATCTCACAGCTCTCTTTGTACAATCACACTAGTAATACGACAAGGACGGCTAAAACAGGTCAACTTAAATTATTTGTTTTTACTCATCCGCCTTCGGACCCGGAATGCGGATGAGAAGAGGTGGAATATCCTTATCCAAAAAACGGATTTGTCATCTAATAAGTAGAAAGGCCAGCACTTGAACATAACGGTCCTGAATGCACTAGCCGGCTGTTTTCACAAGATCATAAATTAATGCTCAATGTCGGGGAAGGCTCTTGACAAAATGAGGTTTACTTCTATTTTTCCATTTGGCTTTACCCCTTTATAGAGATACGTTAAGCCAACCGATATCAGTTCATTTTATAAAAATATCATCTTCAATTATTAACGATGGGCAAAAAGTCTGAGGTTACGAGATTACTGTTAAAACTGAAGGAAGAGGGGGGAAAAGAGATATACGACCGGCTGTATCCTCACATCTACGATGAATTGAGGAGATTAGCCTATTCTCACATGAGCCGACAGTCGGATCACACCCTTTCAAAAACCGAGCTGGTTCATGAAGCTTACCTGAAAATGATAGACCAGACCAAGATCAATTTTAATGACCGGGGACATTTCCTGGCGATTGCCTCTAAATGCATGCGACAAATACTAATTGATTATGCACGCAAAAAAAATGCCCGGAAGCGGGGTGGAGAACAAAAAGATCTGACCTATATCGACCACCTGTTTAGCGTCCAGCAGAAAAAAGCTAACGAATTGATCGGTATTGACAGCGCTCTTGACCGACTTTCGAAGCTAAACCCGCGGTTGACCGAAGTGGTGGAGATGCGCTTCTTCGGCCAGATGACTATAGAAGATACTGCTGAAGCGCTGGATATTTCGGAGAGCACCGTGAAAAGAGACTGGGCTAAAGCCCGGGGATGGCTCCATAAAGAACTTAAAGAGCGGTTTGAAATTTAGGTTCAATACCGGGTGAACAGTATTTTGAATCGGGTGGTACCCCGGGACGAATAGCTACCGCATTTTTAAAAATGCGATAGTTGTTCTGCAGTTGCAAAGTATAACATTGAAAACAACAGTTATAAAAACCTCTCCTGTTAGTATGAAAAAACATCTCCTGCCACGCTCAATTTAGACTTCCCTTTTACCCAATGATTCCTATTTTAAGTGAAATAACAGATCATCTATTCCATTTTGCAGATCAAACACAAACCGAGAATGCTGAAAACACTGCTTCCCGTTACTCCGGTAACTGAAGTACTCCGGGCCTGATGGCTGCGTTTTATCTTTTCTCAAAAACCACCATTAATTTACAATATTGGGTCACCACTACAGAATCTACAGCGAAATACCTACAGCTTTTTATGGATAACAACCGTTGGCAAGAGATTGAACATATCGTGGATACGGCGTTAACCCTGTCCGATGAAGAACGAACCGAATTTATCAGGGAAGTTTGCACCGGCAACCCGGAACTGTTCAGGTCGGTCACAGAGCTGCTGAAATCGATCGAGGAGTCGGAGGGATTCCTGGAGGATCCGGACCTGTTTAAAGAGGCCCTGCTGCCCGGTTTGCCAGAAGAGTTTCCGGACCAAGAGCGCAGCTCCACCATGATCGGTCAACAGGTCGGCTCCTATTGTATAACCGAGCTGATCAGCCACGGGGGGATGGGATCGGTTTTCCTGGCTGAACGCGCCGACCATCAATTTGAGCATCAGGTAGCTCTAAAATTGATCAGGCGCGGTATGGATACCCCCGACAACAGGGCGCGATTCCAGCGCGAACGGGCCATCCTGGCCAACCTCACGCATTCCAACATAGCCCGGATGTACGACGGCGGTATCACCGACGAGGGACTTCCCTATTTTATTATGGAATATGTAGATGGCGTTCCGATTGACGCTTATTGCCGTCAGCATGAACTTAGCCTCAATGAACGGCTGGAGCTCTTCGAGTCGGTTTGCAGCGCCGTACAGCATGCGCATGCCAACCTTGTTATCCATCGCGACCTCAAACCGGCAAACATCCTGGTTGACAGCGAGGGATCGGTTAAAATCCTGGATTTCGGTATCGCTAGGCTGCTCGATCAAGACAAATCCGATCAAACAATTTTTCAGACCCGCGCCGGGGCCCAGGTTCTGACCCTGGGATATGCCGCTCCCGAGCAACTCTCCGATGCGCCCGTAACCACGGCCAGTGACATTTACGCGCTTGGCACGCTTTTTTATAAGCTCGTAACCGGCTCCGCTCCGTTCGACCTAAAGCAGAAAAGCATCGGTGAGATTGAGGAGATTATTAAGCAGCAGTCCCCGGAACCGCCTTCCACAAAAAACCCAGAGTGGGAACGAATGCTCAAGGAGGACCTGGATGCCATTATCCTGAAAACACTACGCAAAGAGGCGGAACGGCGTTACAACTCAGCCGGTGAACTGCTGGAAGATCTCAGGCGTTACCAGCGGGGCCTGCCGGTTGCCGCCCACGCCGATACCTTCCGATATAACGTTTCAAAGTTCATTAAACGTCACAAGGCCACGCTTTCGGCGGCGGCGTTAATCCTGGCGCTCATTACCGGAATTTCAATCGCTTACACCTATCAAATTGCCGAACAGCGAAACCGGGCCCGGCTGGAGAGTGAACGAGCCACCGAAATGACCGATTTCCTGCTTTCCCTGTTTGAAGCCAATAATCCGCGTGTCAGTGTCGGTCAGGACTTTCCCGTCAGCGAAATTATTTCGCGGGGACTGGATGAACTCAACAACAAATCAATTACCACCAGTAACCGGGCGCTGCTGCTCGGTGCCATCGGCCAGATACAGCTTAACATCGGCCAGACGGGGGAAGCTCAAAAAACGATCAACCAGGCCTATACACTGGCCATGGACTCCCTGGATCTGCAAGACGCATCCATTGCCGACATCGTTACCGTCTACGGAAACTGGCACCGGGCGGCGGCCAATGTCGATTCGGCAATATACTTTTTCCGAAAAGCGGATTCCCTGTACCGTTCGTGGGAGGTTACCGGATCCGAAGCCTACAGGGTAAACATGCTCAACCTGGGTGATGCCTATATCGAAGAGGGAAGGTATCAAGAAGCGCTGGAGGTACTAACCGCCACGGGAGATTTTCCCGAAGATACCATCGAATCGATGCACAACAAGTCTTACCAGCTGAATAACCTCGCGATTGTTCATTCCCGGCTGGGGGATTACTCGAAAGCCCTGGATTATTATGAGCGATCCCTGGAGCTAAAGGAAAAAATATATGAACCCGATAATCCCGAACTGGCGCTCTCCTACCACAATATTGCCATTGTGTATATGCGGAGAGACCTGTCCCGAAAAGCCTACCAGCTGTTTCAAAAAGCCTATCAAATTCGCAAAAAAACCCTGGGGCCAGACCACTCGCTGGTGGGCTCAACGTTGAGCGGTCTGGCCACCGTTGCAAATGATATCGGTAAACCGGAAGAGGCGGCCACCTATCACAGGGAATCGGTCCGTATCCTCAAGGAAAAATTCGGAGACGGTCACTATAGGCCTGCGATGGCCATGCGAAACTACGGCAGCTACCTGATCGATTCAGAAGAATATACGCAGGCCGGTGAGATCCTCAACACCGCACACAATATAATTTCAGAGAACTATGGAGCTGACCACGTCTACAACGCCTACATTCTGAATATCAAAGCCAAGTTGTACAGTCACTGGAATAAGCCGGAACTGGCCGATTCCAGCTACAATGCCACCGCCGAAATCTTCAGGAATACCTACGGTTCGGAAAACGCATCGCTGGGCAGAGTACTGAGTGGACATGCCATTTTTAAATTTGAACAGGAGGAATACCGGGCGGCCGTCCGCCTGCTAAACGAATCGAAACAGGTACTGGAAGCTGCCAATGAAGCTCAATCGTTCGTATACGGGAAAGCGCAGTACTACCTGGGCAGGTGCATGCTAGAGTTGGGGAACAAGGAAGAAGCCCGAAAAACACTCGAAGAGGCGTATCAGACCATCAGTTCCGCAAAAAGCGACACGATGACGATAGCAAAGGAGATCCGCGTGCTCATGCAGCAGCAGTATCAGAACCTGGAATCTTGAATAGCGGATAGCAGGATCGCGCATTCGAAGCCATCAATTGCGGGACATAAAGAGCAGTATTTAAAATGTTCATACTTGTATTCCCGGTAACCCCTGTTTGGTGGTTTTCACATAACACTCCGCCTATCGGCTATGGCTATGCACATTGTCACTGAGTGCAACCTTTTACAGGGGATATCGTCTGTTCTTAGCTGTATGAATAATGTAACCAAATACCGCATCACGGTAGATGGGATATATATCCTGAATAAAATTCAACACCCAAGAATATCACCGTTTCTTTTTTTTAAAGCACCATACACCTTTTTTGTATAGATTAACAGGAGAATATTGGTATGGGACCCTGTGCAGAACCTCCTGTTTTGTTGGGAGGTGGTTGTATTATTGACTTTTTAAACGGGTGTACAACTCCCTTAGAACGAGAAATTGAGGGAGTTGCAAAATCCTCAGTATAAAAAAATGAGATTGAAAAAGATTTGTATAATCGGTGCCTCCGGGAAACTTGGACAATACATGGTTCAGCATGCACTGGACCGAAATTATGAAATTGTCGGCGTTTGCAGGGAACAAAGCGTCAGCAAGCTGGACCCGGTTAAAGACCAAATAACAGTGGTACCGGGAATGACGAATGACCGGGAAGTAATCAAAAAAGCGGTAAACGGATGCGACGGGGTGCTCACCGTCTTGGCCCCCTGGGGAGTGAACAACTATTCCTCTGGAACGGCACGGGCGGTACTCGATTTTGCCGAGCCCGGTGCGCGCCTGATTTTTTCCTGCGGCTGGCACATCACCAAAGACGGAAAGGATAAATACTCCTGGAAGCTGAAGGTGTTTTTAAATGTTGCCGGGTGGATCGCCAAAATGCTGCGACTCGTTGACATTCAAGACCAGGTGAGAGCCTGTGATTTGGTATTTTCCAGTGACAAGAAATGGACCGTTGTACGGGGTAGTGACCTGGAGGAGGGAGAAAGCCAGGGACTTCCGGTTTGGAGTGAGCATGTGGGTGATCCTGTCCTGGAAAGCAACCTGACCCGCCGAACCGATTTTGCGCTTTTTATGGTGGAGGCTCTTGAAAATGATGAACTTATCCAAAAAGCACCCGCTATTGTAGGTTGCCAAACTCCATCCGCACGGGCTCACAGATCGGACTAAAATAAATAGATGATAAAAGGGAAAGGTTATAAGGCAACCCCAATAAACAAGGGAAAAGGCTTTTGTAGCTTTTTGAGGATCTCCTACTCACCAACAGGCAGGCCGGCTACTCTCCCATAATGGCGTTCAGCTTCTCCAGATTGTCTTCCACGCGGAGTGCTTCGATGACCTCGTCGATGTCGCCCTTCATGATATCCTCCAGGTTGTAGAGCGTCAGGTTGATGCGGTGGTCGGTCAGCCTGCTTTGCGGGAAGTTATAGGTTCGGATTTTGGCGCTGCGGTCACCGGTCGACACCTGGCTTTTGCGTTCCGCGGCCCGTTCCTGGCGCTGTTCCTCCACCTTGGATTCGTAGAGTTTGGTTCGCAGCATCTTCATCGCCTTCTCCTTGTTCTGGTGCTGGGAGCGTTCCTCCTGGCACTCCACCACCACGCCGCTGGGTTCATGGGTAATCCGTATTGCGGAGTCTGTTTTATTGACGTGCTGTCCCCCTGCCCCGCTGGCCCTGAACGTATCGATGCGCAAGTCAGCCGTATTGACCTCCACATCCACCTTTTCGGCCTCAGGCAGCACGGCCACGGTAGCCGCCGACGTATGCACCCGGCCCTGTGTTTCGGTTTGTGGCACCCGCTGCACGCGGTGGACACCGCTCTCATATTTCATTTTGCTATAGACCTCATCGCCTTCCAGCCCGAAAATAATCTCCTTGAATCCGCCCTGCGTTGATTCACTCAGGTTCATGATATTCAGCTTCCAGCCCATCTTGTCGGCAAACCGGCGGTACATGTCAAACAGATCGCCGGCAAAAATGGCGGCCTCGTCTCCCCCGGTTCCCGAGCGGATCTCCACAATCACGTTCTTGGAATCGTCGGGATCTTTGGGAATAAGCTTGAACTTGATCTCCTCCTCCAGCTTTTCGAGGCGCGGCTTCAACTCTTCAATTTCCGCCTTGGCCATCTCTGTTATTTCGGGATCGTCTCCCTCTTCAATAAGCTCGGTATTCCCTTCGATCTGGTTATTAATATCAACCCACTCGTCGTAGTATTCTACCAGCTCCTTCAGGTCGCTGTGCTCTTTGGTCAGTTCCGTGTAACGGTCCGGGTCGTCATACACGGAAGGATCACTCATTGCGGTCTGTACTTCTTCAAATCGTTCTTTAACCTGCTGTAGCTTTGCTTCTATATCCATAAATACGTATTAAATCAAAAACAACATATTGGGATTCAGAAAAATTGAATCGTTCTTCTGCCAAAATCCGGGCATCTTGAATATTTCCGGCATATGCGCCGATTACTTCCGGAACCAGCCTGTTCCAGATCAATCGATAAAATAAGATATTAATGGCATTCTTCTAAAGATCCCACAAAATATTATGGCAACCGGGGATAGTCGGCCGTACTTTTTCTAATCCTGTAAATTGCGGCCGCCCGATTTCCTTCTGTTCTAAACTTCTGTACTCTATACCTTAATATTCTTATACTCATTCCCGAAAAATGTAAATCCCAAGAACAACCACTACTGTGTCTGAATCCAACAATCCTCTCTCCGCCAACTTCAGAATCGGATTTCTGGGCGCCGGGCAGCTCGCGCGCATGTCGGCCCTGCAAGCTTTTCGATATGGAATACAGGTCGGGGTATTTTCTGATCGACCGGAAAACGAACCGGTACAGTTCATGACTCCCTACTCCTCGACTGGCTCATTCGACAGCGTTGACGATATGGCTGTATTTGCCACGAAAACGAATGTGCTTACGCTTGAAAACGAATTTATCAGTTCCGACATTCTGCAGGCGGTACAGGATCAAAGCGGCGTACCGATCTGGCCCTCTCCCTCCTCTTTTTCTCTTATTGAAAATAAACTTGTTGAGAAGCAGACATTTGAAAATGCGGGCATCCCCGTGACCCCATACGCTCTCATTGAATCGGAAGAGGACCTGCAGGCGTTTGGAGAACGGCATGGCTGGCCATACCTGCTCAAATCCTCAAAAGGGGGATATGACGGGTACGGCAATGAAACGGTTGATAATGCAGAGGAAGCCCGACAATCTTTTAAGAATCTTGGCGGAACAGATGGACACGATATCATTGCCGAGGCGTTTGTCGATTTTACGCATGAGCTGGCAGTGCAGGTGGCCCGCAATGAAACCGGCACACAGGTGTACCCCTGTTGTCAAACCGTACAGCAAGACCATATCTGCGTGGCCGTGCTCTCTCCTGCACCGGTTGACCCCGAGATACAGAACAAGGCGCAGCAGCTGGCGGTACAGGCAACGGAGGCGATCGACGGGAAAGGCATTTTTGCCTATGAATTTTTCCTGAAAAAAGATGGGAGCCTGCTGCTTAATGAATCGGCCCCGCGCCCCCACAACTCTGGCCATTATACGATTGAAGGGGCGGTTACATCCCAGTTTGAAAACCACATGCGGGCCGTGCTTGGCTTACCACTGGGCAGTACCAGCCTGCGGGCCCCCGCCGTGGCGATGATCAACCTGCTGGGAACCGACAGGCGTGACGCGCAGGTCGACTTTGTGCTGAACGCCCTGGAGGCAAGCGATGGACATCTCCATGTGTACGGAAAACTGGACAGCCGCCCCGGTCGCAAGATGGGACACTACACTCTGCTGGGAGATATTCTTGATGCGACCTATGAAAAAGCCGGGAAGCTGACGGCTCCGATCCGGATCTAACAACATTGAAAGCGAAGGCGTAGGGTCAGAGGTGGAAAATATGTTGGCATGTTGACGGCGCTAATATTCATTTTCAGAGTAACGCTCTAGCGTTACGTTTCGCCCGGCGGCCCCGGCATATTTTCTATAGGGATCCTTTGCAGAACCTGTTATTTTGTTGGGAGTTGGTTATACCACCAACCTTATTGATTGTTTAAACGGGAGTAGAACTCTCTAAATACGAGGTATGGGGGGCAAAACCCTCAATATTTTATTCAACACGTAAATCAAAATTCAAGCAATTACATTATGAGCCAAGCCAATCCCGAAGTCGGTGTTATCATGGGAAGCGACAGCGACTGGCCCACCATGCGCGAAGCGTGCGATATCCTGGATGCATTCGGAATTGATTATGAAAAAAAGGTGGTTTCTGCCCATCGCACTCCCGATATGATGGCGGAGTACGGTAAAACCGCCCGTGACCGGGGCCTCAAGGTTATTATTGCCGGTGCGGGGGGAGCTGCCCACCTGCCCGGAATGACGGCCGCTTATACCACGCTACCCGTCATCGGGGTTCCGGTAAAAACGAGCACACTCAGCGGACTTGACAGCCTCTACTCCATCGTTCAGATGCCCAACGGGGTGCCGGTGGCAACCGTGGCGATCGGAAAAGCGTCCAATGCCGGATTGCTGGCGGCCCGAATATTGAGTACCCACAATAAAAACCTGGCCACGCGGCTGAAAGAATACCACGAGCAGATGGCGGAAGAATCGCGCCAAAAAACCGAAAACCTCAACTGAGATTATCGTAGTTGATATATCGAGGGGCTGCATTTGTATTTTACAAATCCCCTGTTTACTGAACGGTTTTGCGGGATCCAAATTCTCACTCTTGCCGGCAAAAGGTGCCGGATTCTGATCTCTGCCATATATACTTATTTGACTCCGGCATCAGGAATTCCAGAATTTTTGGCACTTTGGTGAGCGGATCGATACAATTTCCATATTGATTGCCTCAACAATCGCTGGTGAATCGAACCCACATTATAGCACTCAGTTTTTTTATCCTGGCTGCAGGAGGAGGTATCACCCTGTTCAGCTCAGGAGGTTCTGCTACTCAACAAACGCCCTCCTCAACTCCCTGCCGGGCTCCTGTTACGTACCGTTTCGGGGATATCGATTCGCGTTTCAATATTGCCCGGCCAACCCTTGAGAAAATCATGCGGGAGGTAGAGGCGCTCTGGTCAATTCCCGGAGAAGGTGACCTGGTATACTATCATGAACAGGGAGAAGTGACCATCAATTTTATCTACAGTTCGGAGCAGCAGTTCACAGAAAATGAAAAACAGCTTTCGAACCGAATTGCCCGGGCTCGTGAGCGTTTTAAAGCCCTGAAACAGGAGTATGCAAAACACTCAGAAACCTATCAGCAGCGGTTGGATACATTCAATCAAAAGGTGGACCTCTACCACCAGGAGTTGGATAGTTTCAATACCAAAATATCGGAATGGAATCAATCGGGCGGGATTCCCGAAAGCGAAAAACCCCGCATAAAGGAGGAGCAGCAGGAACTCCAGGTACACAAACGGGAGCTGGATCGGGATCGCCGCGAGCTGACTGCGCTCGGGGAACAAGTAAATCGCCTGTCCGAGCAGCTTAATAGTATTGCAGACCGGCAGAACACGCTGGTCTACCACTACAATGAACGATACAGCCACATGAACGAGTTCAACCAGGGCAGCTATATGCAGACCGGCCAGCAAAAAAAGATCAATATCTACCAGTTTGATGATATCGACAATCTCCGGCTGGTGCTCGCTCACGAAGTGGGCCACGCACTGGGACTCCCACATGTTGAAAACCCCCGCTCCGTGATGTATTACCTGATGGACCGGCAGGATGTCTCCGGCCTACAGTTGTCGGCCGAAGACAGGGAAGCGTTGCGAACCGTCTGCGGTTCCTGATTTCCCGGCCTTGCCGGGCTCATGGTACAGACACCTGTCCGACAGAAATATTTCCGAAAATAACGCTTTCCCATCAATCCCTGTAGGGGTCGATCGTCTGTATCGTCCCATCCGGATTATGGGTCAATTCAGTCATCTTGATATTCCGCAGGTGGGTTTGCCCGCCGGAAAGCTCTGCATCATGATAAAAAAGATACCACTGCCCGTTAAACTCGGCAATGGAGTGGTGGTTGGTCCACCCGATCACCGGTTCTAAAATATTTCCCTGGTACGTGAATGGGCCATACGGGCTGTCTCCGATGGCATAGGCAATGTAGTGCGTATCGCCGGTAGAGTAGGAAAAATAATATTTCCCGTTATACTTGTGGACCCATGCCGCCTCGAAAAAACGGCGTTTATTGTCGCCGGCCGTTATGGGGTTGCCCTCTTCATCCAGGATCTGAACATCCCTGGGAGGTTCGGCAAAACTCAACATCTCCTCGCTCATTCTGGCTACTTTGGGGGCCAGTGCGGGCTCATCATCTGCGGGATAGGTATCCTCTTCTACATACTCACCTGTCTGCCAGCGCTGCAGCTGGCCACCCCAAATTCCGCCAAAATACATGTAATAGGTCCCGTCCGTATCTTTATAGACAGCCGGATCGATACTGTAGCTCCCCTCAATAGGTTCGGGCTCAGGCTCAAACGGTCCCGTGGGCGAATCGCTGGTCGCCGCCCCGATTCTGAACACCCCGTTCTCATCTTTTGCCGGAAAATAGAAGTAGTAGGTATCCCCTTTCTTCGCCGCATCGGGTGCCCACATCTGTCGCTCTGCCCACGGTACGTCATCTACATGGAGGGCAACTCCGTGGTCGGTAACCTCTCCCCCCACTTTTTCCATAGAAAAAACATGATAGTCCTTCATGTTGAAATGACTCCCCATATCATCCTGGGGCACGCCAGACTCAATGTCGTGAGAGGGATAGATATAAAGTGTTCCGTTGAATACGTGCGCCGACGGGTCAGCCGTATACATATGATCGACCAGCGGCTCCGAGATGGCATCCAGCGTATCACTCATCTCCGAGGTCAAGGTGGTGTCAGCCTCATTTTCAGCCGTCCCGGGGTCTTCGCCGGAACGCTGCTGCTGGCACGCCATCCCCAAAACAGATAACAACAAAAGTGTAATAATCTGCATCCTGGTATCATAATGTACAAGCATTGTAATCCGGTTTTATTTAATGTTTACCGATCTTTCATGTGCACACTCATTTTTTCGCATGTAATAATATTAAAAATTATGAAAACGTTTGCACCCGCGTTTCTTACCTTGGTTAAGAAATCCACTTATATGTTAAATCCTCTCGCAGCATGCCGGGGTAAGCCGGCAACGATTTTGGTTTCAAAAATTGTTATCTTCAACAGGTTGGAAACAACTGCAGGTATATAGATATTCAGGTTCGTACCATTTATTGTGCTATAGAACATCATGCCTTGATATCTATATGCGCCAACCAATAATTTGCCAATTACAAAAATATAAAAGTAGGTTAGATTTATGCCTAAGTGTGAAATTTATAAGGATCAGTTAGACCAGTGGAGATGGAGACTCAAACAAAAGGGGGAAATCAAGGAACACTCCCAGCGCGGCTTCGAGACGAGAGAAGACTGCGAAAAAAATGGTAAGGAAGAAGGACCGTGCTCCAGCTATAAACGGGTCTGATCTTTCACTTGCCATAGTCACCTGTTAGTGTATCGGGGAAGCATTCAATAGTGCTTCCCCTTTTTCATTTCCTGCTTTGCCTGCCACATCCCCCCGTATTCTGTTTTGCCTTTCATTCCGTGAATTTTTATTTAGGATGTTCCAGTCAAAACCGAAACGAAAACTGTTATATTTCTTATGAGCTATCTTCCCGCCGACCATCGGTATGAACAAATGAAGTACAACCGGTGCGGAAAAAGCGGGCTCAAACTGCCCCTGGTTTCGCTGGGTCTTTGGCACAACTTCGGTGGTGTGGATACCCTTGAAAATGCCCGAAAAATGATTCATCGTGCATTTGACCTGGGGATCACCCACTTCGACCTGGCCAACAACTACGGGCCGCCGCCCGGTTCCGCCGAGAAAACTTTCGGCCAAATCTTAAGCCAGGATCTCAGCTCCTACCGGGATCAGCTCATTATATCCAGCAAAGCCGGGTACCTGATGTGGCCGGGACCGTATGGTAACTGGGGATCCCGCAAATATCTTATTGCCAGCCTGGATCAAAGCCTCAAACGGATGGGGCTCGATTATGTGGATATCTTTTACAGTCACCGGCCCGACCCGGATACCCCGCTCGAAGAAACGATGCGTGCACTCGACTATGCCGTCCGCAGCGGGCGGGCGCTCTATGTTGGAATCTCCAATTACGGGACGGAACGAACCCAAAAAGCCGCTGAAATTCTGCGGGATCTGGGAACGCCCTGTCTCATCCATCAGCCCCGGTACAGCATGTTCGACCGCTGGGTAGAGGAGGATCACCTGCTGGAAACACTTGAAGAAGAGGGCATCGGCAGTATCGTCTTTTCTCCCCTGGACCAGGGCATTTTGACCGATAAATATATCGATGGTATTCCGGAAGGATCCCGTGCGGCCCGGGAAAGTGGATTCCTAAAAAAAGAAGGGGTCACCGAAGAAAAAATTTCCAAGGTAAAAAAGTTGAATGAGATAGCGAAAGCGCGGGGACAAACCATGGCCCAGCTTGCGCTCACCTGGGTGCTGCGAAAACCGCAGGTAACTTCCGCCCTGATCGGCGCCAGCAAGGTCAGCCATATCGAAGAAGCCGCAGCGATCCAGCAAAACCTGGAGCTCAGTGATGATGAGGAGCAACAGATTGAGCAGATCCTAAGCGATTGATACTCTTGCCTTACAACTGGTAAAACGGGAACCGGCAACTACCGGGATATGTCAGGCTCTTTGGCCACACCGGACTTTTCCGGAGAAACGGCAGTCGTCAACGCTTTGGCTTTCACCAGTGTTTCCCTCCATTCCTCCCGGGGATCGGAATCACTGGTGATCGCTCCCCCCACGCAGTAGAAAAGCTCTTCCCCGCGAATTACAGCCGTACGAATAACAACGTTAAAATCAATATCCCCTTCGGGCGCCAGGTACCCGATAGCCCCGGAATATATCCCCCGCCGGTAGTTCTCCAGGTGCTCAATTCCACGCATCGCGCTTATTTTGGGTGCCCCCGTCATCGATCCCATTGGGAAACAGGCCCTGATAATATCTACCGGGTGCCGGCCGGGCGCCTCCGCCTCAACAGTCGATACCATCTGGTGTACCGTCTCAAAGGTTTGAACCTCAAACAGGTTTGAAACCCTGACCGAACCCGGCGTTGCAATTTTTCCGAGATCATTGCGAACCAGGTCTACAATCATCAGGTTTTCAGCCCTGTTTTTTTCGGACGAGGAGAGCCATCTTTTCAGGTCCCGATCCTCTGCGGCTGTAACTCCCCGCGATACCGTTCCCTTGATCGGCTGGGAAAATACACGGTTTGCCCGTTTGCCCAGAAAACGCTCCGGGGAAGCGCTGCAGATGCTAAATTCCTGGTGTCTGTCTTTAAATGAGATAAAGGCACCAAAAGGGACCGGTCCCGCGCTTTTCATATCTTCGTAAAGTCCGAGTGGCGCCCCTGAAAACGATCCTCTCATCTGGTGGGATAAGTTAATTTCATAATATGTTCCCTCCTGAATGGCGGACTGGGCCTTCCGGATCATGCCACGATACTCCTCCTCCGAAACCTGCGGCCGAATATCTCCAATAGTATATTCGGTGGGAATTTGATCCAGATCCAGAACCTGGGAATCGGTGGTTATATCTCCCTTCAACATCCTCCTTCCCGTTGAAGTATCCTCTACAAGTAATCCCGGGTTCATCATATACAAGTCCGGGGCCTGAACCGGGTCTTGATTCCCGGAACAAAGCTGTTCTACCTGGTTTTTGAGGTCATACCCCATGTAACCGAACAACCAGCCATCTGTCTGAGACTGAAATTGTTTCAGCTCTTCCCACACATCGGCCCCGGTTTTTTCTTGATACTCTCCTTCTCTCCGGATAACAATGCGATTCTCGTATGCAAATATTTCCGCTTGGGGTCGCGCCGCCAGCAGCGTTTTTTGAGCTGCCGGATGGGTATACGACTGCGACTCCAGGAGCACCACGGCCCCCTCTTCCTGCAGAGGTGGAATCAACCTCAAAAGATCGATATCATTGTCAATTGACTTCAACTACAGCTGTGCTCAAATTATTAATTTGAATAAGAGTAATGGATTCCCGCTCTACAGGCCACCGGCAACGGTATTCAAACCAGTAACTTCTGTCTATAGGATTTAATTTTTTTTTTCAGCTCTTTTACAAACGGATGAGCACCTGGAAACGTGTGTCCGTCAACTGACGCCACCGGCACCAGTTCCCGCACGGAGTTACAGATCCAGGCGGCATCTGCTTTTTTTAGCTGCTCCAGGGAAAACGCGCCCTCTGAGACAGGTGCATTCAATTCCGTTTTCAACAGGTGCAGGATCCTGCCCCGGGTGATACCGGGAAGAATATCACACTGTTCCGAGGGGGTATAAACTGTCTTCCCGCGCATCCAGAATATGTTGGCGATCGTGGTTTCAGAAATATATCCGTCCGTAGTCTGCATGAGCGCATCATCCGCACCCCGCTCGGTGGCTTCGGTTGCCGCCTGGATGTAATTGATGCTGTTGGAGAGCTTGTACCGGGGATCTATTGCTTCAGACGGGATTCGTCGTACAGAAACGGTTGCCAGGCTGACCGGGGATGAAATCGCTGGCAGCGGATCGGCGGTAATACAGTAACCGGCCTTTGCACTTGTTGAGACCTGGAATCCCCGTTTCCCCTCGCGCCAAACCTGGATCCGTACCACCGCCTCTCCATCGTAAAGATTATTTTTTTGAAGAAGGGTAATAACTTTCTTCTTGACAGATTCCCGCTCAATTTCGAACGGGGGCCTAATGCGCAGGTATTGCAGTCCATTTCGCAATCGCTCGAGGTGTTCTCCCAGGTAAAAAAAACGGCCCCTGTAGGAACGAAAGGTCTCAAAGCAGCCATCTCCATAGCGTACAGCCCGGGAATCCGCTGCGAGCACGGGCTCTCCCTGCCTGCAGTAACGGCCACTCACCAACATCCATCTGAGTTGAGAGGAGTTCATTTCCTAATGTGGGCTTTCAGGCTGTCATACCGGGTTGAATCCGTATATCCGACAAACGTGGCTACAACCTCCCCATCTTTGTCAAACAGAACCTGGCTGGGAACACCCGGTAAATTCATTGTTCGATAAAACGCTGTCCCGTCGACATATTCAAACGGGTAGTTGTGTGTTTGCCGGTACTCCAGGATCTCGTTCCGGCTATTGCGTACCGAAGCGGCGATCACTGCCAAATCACTTAAATCCCCCCGGGTTTCTGCAGCGAGCTGCGCGTGCGATTCGGTCGAAGCCTCTGACCATGTAGACCAGAAATCCAGCAGCAGATACTGCCCCCTGAACTGGTTGAGCTGCAGGCTGTCGCCACTCGTTATGCGGGGAAACTTGACCAATCCGAGAGAATCCGCTTCCATCATCTGCCGCTGGAAGGCATCCTCCCGGCCGGAGGTGTAGTTGAGCGTAGCAATCGCAATAAGAATGGCAGCTACCACCGCCACACCAGCCATAAATTTGTTAAAATGCCGGGGATCAATGCGCATTGAACTTCCGATCTTATTGCGGTTCAAGGATGACTCCCGACAGTGCAGAGACCTGGAGCGTCACTTTGTTCTCCAGGGTCACCTTCACCATCGTTTCATCCAGCAGGTTTCGGTAGGTGTCGGGAGTGGCAATGAATGGGGAGAGATCGAGCGTCACTTTCCGATCTTTATCGGAACGATTGAGGACGACAATCATTGGATTTTCCTTCTTTCGATGGCGACCGAAAGCAAACAGGTCGTCCCGGCTCACAATATTGAGGTACTGCCCGGTTCGCAACAGCTCGTGTCTGTTCCGGATCTGCCCAAGCTTTTTGTACCAGTTGAACAGGTCCCGGTCAAATTCGTTGCTGTCTGCCGGGCGCTGCATTCCCTTGATTGGATGCGTGGTTTCATCCTCATACTCCATATCAGGCCACACCATCGGTTTGCGATCATCGGGATCGTCGGCACCCCACATGCCGGCCTCGGTTCCGTAAAATACCATCGGTGCCCCGATATAGGTGTACTGCAATAGGGCAATCAGCTTTTGCAGCTGTCGCTCTTTTGCATTCGGCTTGCGTACCTTAAAACCATCTGCCGGCAATCCCCACTGGTCAAATTTACGCCCGGAATTTACGATGATCGACGCCAGCCGGGGCGTGTCATGGCTTTCCATCAGGTTCTGCAGCACATAATTTGCTTCTTCGGGATAGCTGTTTCGAATCTCATCCAGCCAGTTGCTAAAATCTTCCACCCCGATATCCCGGTCAATCATATATTCCTCCACTGCCTGGAAAAACCGGTAGTTCATGGAGGCATTAAACTGCTCGGCATTGATGTAATTGACGGCGTTATCGGTCCAGATCTCCCCGACAGTGAACGCCTCGGGGTTTATTCCCCGGACAACCTGGTGCCATTCAATCCAGAAATCCTGCCCCACCTCTTCAGGCACATCCAGCCGCCAGCCGTCGATTCCGTCTGAGGGATCGCCGTCACTGTTGGGATCCATCCAGCGCCGGGTAATATCAAAAATATGCTGACGGACCGGCTCAATGAGCGTTCCATTCTGTGCCTGGAACTCGGGCAGATCCTTGATACCCCACCAGCCGTGATATGCAAATTCACTGCCATCCTGGTGATTAAAAGAGATTACATCGTACCAGTCCCTGAACGGTGACTCCTGCTGGTTCTCCTTCAGATCCCGGAAGGCCCAGAAATCGCTTCCCGAGTGATTGAAGACTCCATCTATGATAATCCTCATCCCGCGGCTGTGTACCTCCTCAATAAGTTCCAGGAACAGCTTGTCCGCTGATGTCCACTGCCATGTCGACGGATCGGCCGGGTCTTCCTGCTCCATGATTGCCACATCGCCCTCCGGATCCGGACCAAAAAAACGATCGACATGGTGGTAATGGCTGGTATCGTACTTATGAAGTGAGACCGCATCAAAAACGGGATTCAGGTAAATTCCACCGATCCCCAGCTCCTCGATATAATCCAGCTTGTCCAGAATTCCCTGGAGATCGCCCCCGTACCGACGGTGAAAAACGCTGTCCCTGAACTTTGGTCCCAGCTTTTTTTCCCATTCGGCCCGCTGGTACCAGTCGCCGGTCCACGGACTTATCTCCCATCCTTCAGGGCCGTTCACGCGGTCTGCAGTGGGATCATTCGTGGGATCACCGTTTCTGAAGCGCTCCGGGAAAATTTGATACCAGATAACATGTTTGGCCCACTCCGGTGTCTTATAGGGAACCTTCTCACGGGTCTCTTTGACCGTGATATCCTTACTTGGATGCTGCATCATTTGCATAACTCAACCCACTATATAACGTTAAATGAAAAAGCCTTAAACCTTTATTATTTTACAAATATTTTCAGACTAAATTACATGTCAAATTGATACGATATCAGCAATTTTCAACAGGTCCTCGTCAATTGTGTGCTGTTGCTTGGTTGCGTTGTCCAGGTCGGTATAGCATACTTTGTGGTTCTGAACACCTACCATCACTCCTCTTTCCCCGTTCAGCAGAGCTTCGATAGCACTCACTCCCAGGCGACTCGCCAGCACCCGGTCAGCACAGCTCGGGCGCCCGCCCCGCTGGATATGGCCAAGCACGGTGACTTTAATTTCATACTCTTTGCCGAACTTTTGTTTTACGCTGTCGGCCAGCTCATAGATACTGCCGGATTTTTCCCCCTCAGCCACTATCACCAGCCGTGAGGTCTTATTGCGGCGCGAACTCTTTTCCAGCGACTCTATCAGCTTGTCCATGCCGCGATCTTTTTCGGGGATCAAGATCTCTTCAGCCCCGGCGGCGATACCGGAGTGTATCGCAATGTACCCGGAATCGCGGCCCATAACCTCGATAAAAAACAGGCGATTATGGGAGGTGGCCGTATCCCGGATCTGGTCTACCGCCTCCACCACGGTGTTGGTTGCCGTGTCAAACCCGATCGTAAAATCGGTCCCGGAAATATCGTTGTCGATGGTACCGGGAATACCCAGGACGGGAAAATCAAACTCGCGGCCAAAAATGTCGGCCCCTTTAAACGTTCCGTCTCCACCAATAACCACAAGGGCATCGATGTCGCGCTTAATCAGGTTTTCATGCGCCTTTTCCCGGCCCTTTTTATTTCTGAATTGATGGCTCCGGGTCGATTTCAGGATGGTACCCCCCTGGTGAATAATATGCTTCACCGATCCCGCTTCCATTCGATACATATCGTTCTGTATCAATCCTTCATAGCCTTCACGGATGCCGTACGGAGTTACATCGTAGTAGATACATGATCTAACCACCGCCCGGATGGCGGCATTCATGCCGGGGGCATCTCCGCCGGAAGTAAGCACACCAATTTTTTGGAGTTTTTGTTCAGACATAGTTCAACTGTTATACTTTTTTGTTAAATAGTTGTCAGATACGTTATTGAAAATCCTTGATCATTTTTTGGCATTGATCCAGCCAGCCGGGGTCGGCAGGGGATAAAGGATCACGTCGGAGGGCGTCCTCGCAAGCTGAAATGGCCTGTTGTTCCTTCCCGAGGTGTTTGTACATTCTGGCCAAATCATAATAATAGAGCAGGCGCTCGGGTTCCAGTTCTATAGCCTTTTCCACTGAGCGGACCGCCGTGGCCTCATCGCTTTCAGGGAGTCCACCGTAGAGCGTATTTGCCGCAAGCTGTTCTACAAAACTCAGGTTAGCCAGCCTGAAATGCAGGCGGCCCAGAACATGCCAGGCCCCGGCGTTGGTGCTGTCCAGGCGGATGGCCCGCTCGGCATGGTGCTTGATTGAATGTGCGGCTTTCACCCGTTCCTTGGCACCGGATATCATCGCCTTGCGACCAAGGGCCGCGGCCATTACAAAGTGGGAGTGCGTATCCGTGGAGTCAACATTCAGGGCATGCCCGGCCAATGCGATCCCCTTCTGGTAGTACGCTTGCTGCCGCTCTTTGCTGTCAAGTCGAAACCCGATCCTGGAGTATAAAAAACTGGCCCGCCAAAGAGCAGTATAATGGTCTGGATGACGATTCAAAATGGAGGTATACAATTCCAATGCCTTAGCTTCATAAAAATGATCGTACAGGGAATCTGCTTTCGCCAGTAACGAATCGGCAGCAGTATCCTGCGCAGATGCCACGCCTGTGGCGGTCATAAATACCATGAAAAGTATGAAAAAAAATTTCATACCTGTTGCACAAGCCTGGTTTCAAAATGAACGGAATATAATAAAATAACCGCTAATACTAGAATGCGTAATATGGCTCTGCCGGGGTGTTCGAACGGATTCAATAGAATGGTTAAAAAAGGATCAACAAATTTGTTCCATCAGCATGATCTCGAAATTCAGTACCGCAGGCAGGGTTGTGGCAAAAATTAACGTGGCAGGGTCTTGAGCCTTACGGGAGCGGCGCTATCCCTCCACTCCGCTCTCTTCCTCCTCTGCTTCCTGTCCATTGGCTTGGGTTTGGGAGTAATTGCGCATCACGTATTCATCCAGGATGCTGCGGAACTCTTCGCCAATCCCTTCTCCCCTCAGCGTGGTATAGTGTTCTCCATCCATGTATACGGGAGCGGCAGGTTCCTCAAATGTACCGGGCAGTGAAATCCCGATATTGGCGTTTCGCGATTCTCCGGGCCCATTGACCACGCATCCCATGACGGCCACATCCATCTCCTCCACTCCCGGATACATCTCGCGCCAGACAGGCATCATCTCGCGCAAATACTCCTGGATTTCATCGGCCAGTTCCTGGAAATAGGTGCTGTTCGTACGACCGCAGCCGGGACAGGCGGTAACCTGGGGGATGAAGTTCCGGATTCCCAGCGATTGCAGTATCTGTTGGCACACACGTACTTCTTCTGCCCGATCTCCGCCCGGTTTCGGGGTCAGCGAAACGCGTATCGTGTCTCCGATGCCCTCTTGCAGGAGCACTGAAAGTGCCGTGCTACTGGCAACAATGCCCTTCATCCCCATTCCGGCTTCCGTCAGACCTACATGCAGCGGATACTCGGTAATTTCGGCAATCCGCCGGTACACCGATATCACATCCTGTACCCCGCTCATTTTGCAGCTTATAATAATTTTGTTGGAGCCTAGTCCAACTTCTTCGGCCAGTTCAGCCGAACGGCGGGCACTTTCAACCATGGTGTCAAGCATCACCTGCTTGGAAGATTTGGGAATTTCGCGCTCGTTGTTCTCATCCATCTTTTGTGCCAGCAATTGTTGGTCCAGTGACCCCCAGTTGACGCCGATGCGAACCGGCTTGTCGTATTTAATGGCCTGTTCCACAATCGTGCAAAAATTTTCATCCCGCTGCCGCGTCCCCACGTTCCCGGGGTTTATCCTGTACTTGGCCAGAGCCTTGGCCATCTCAGGATAAGCGGGCAGCAGTTTATGCCCGTTGTAATGGAAATCACCGATAACCGGAACCGTCACATCCTGATTGAGCAGCTTTTCCTTGATGTAGGGTACCGCCTCTGCCGCCTGTTTGTTATTGACTGTAATTCTTACGAGTTCTGATCCCGCCTCATGTAAATACCTGATCTGGTCTACCGTTGCATCTACATCGGCCGTATCGGTGTTGGTCATCGACTGTACCACGATCGGTGCACCGCCGCCGACAGGGACGTCACCGACCATCACCTGGATAGATTTACGTCGTTTGATATTGGACATAGACTAAATTCTGATTGTTGAGTTGTAAATAACCGGTCCGTGCAGGGAATACCGCTGTTTCCGGTCTTGTGTCTCAGCATCGCCAAACACAAACATATTCAATTTTTTTTGCTGAGTTCAAACAGTTTCTGCTTTTCCTCCTTGGTCAGGCCGTCATACCCTTTCCTGGAAATTTTTTCAAGTATCTTGTCCAGTTCAGACTGTTCCGATTCTTCTTCCACAATTTCCACGTCCGATACAGAACGCAAGTTGCTCGATTTTCTTGTACTCTTCTTTTTCTGGTAAGTCCCTTTCAGGTTATACCAAAACTGTTCCAGCGGACGAACCAGGCCACTTAGATCAAAACCCTGCTGGTGATAGCGCATCAACAGGTAGCCGATTCCGGCTCCTCCCAGGTGAACAATCCGGGCGGTATTGTCGGAGGATCCCAGGAACAGCAGGTCCAGTGCAATAAGGCCGGCCACCACATACCGTGCTTCAATCGGGGGAAGCAGAAACAGCATGATCGGCATGCGTGGAAAAAGCATGGCAAACGCCACCATTATTCCAAACACCGCACCGGACGCCCCGATCACGAGATTAATGCCCACAAACTGCGCAAACGCTATATCGAGCAGGGCCCCGCCGATGCCCGATCCAAAATAGATCACAGAAAATGTACGCGGACCAAGATGCTGCTCGACAGAACGCCCCATCCACCAGAGCCAGAGCATATTGAACAACAGGTGAAATCCACCGGCGTGCAGAAACATGTACGTGACCAGGCGCCAGGGCTGAATAACAGCGGTGGGCAGGTCGGGATTGAACGCCATCGCCTGGATGAAGAAACTGTTCAACCCGAATACCTGTAGTAAAAACATCACCACATTGATGGTGATTATCGTACGGATAGCGATCGGAAGACCGAAATATCCGCGCTTCATGGAATTTCCGAACGAATCGTTATACATGCCTCATAGTTGGGTGCAAAAGATGTGGAGAAGGCTACTAACGCCATCTCCCGTATATTCGTTTATGAATGGTTATAAAATACAAATAACGTCAGCCATATTGAAGCTGTTTTGCAACTGGATTGACAGTTCAACTCAACGTTTTCACTTGCAGAGAATACTCTATTCACGTGGAATCTTAAGATAGCTCCCCTGCTCAACCTGGTCGTCGGCCTCCAGCTGGTTCACTATCGCCATTTCATCGACCGTGATATCCATCGGAAGCTCATCCGGCAAAAACGAACGAAAAGAACCGGTGCGGTCGGCCTTGATAACCTGTAGTCTTACCGGCTGTATATTCAAAATTTCAGGATCTGTAAGCTGGCTGAACTGACCGGTAGTCGCCGTAAAATTGGGTTTTTGTGCATTGTACTGGGCGAGCGTGGTGTAGGAGATAAATCGGTAAATATTGCCGCCGTACTCTACGCCGTAGGCATAAATACCCAGCTCGGTTCCATCCTGGGTTACGGCCTCCGCCTCCGCTTCATAAGCCGGCAGGTTGCCACTTTGGGTCTCCGCCTGATCTACCACTGTTATGCCATCCTGGCTCACGAAATTCTGTACCGATTGCCGGGCCCCGTCCGCTTCAGCATCGATCTGCATAATCATCACGGCGTTCCCCTCCTGATTGGCCATCACAACCCGGCTCGGTTCATTGATGACCTGCCAGTCTGCCGGGACCGGGAACTGGAATTCAAGTTCAGGATGGTAGAACCGATTGTTTTCGGTAAATCCTTCTCTGGGATTATTCCCGTAGATAATCCCATCCAGTATATTCATGTAGGTTTCTTTATTCAGCTTGGACTGCTCAAAACCCTTCTCGCGCCAGCGCTCTGCCAGCTCAGGAATCGTTTTCTCGCGTTCTCCGGGTTCAGGGTGAGTCGACAAAAATGAGGGGATATTCTGACCGGAATCTTCTGAAAGTCGCTTGAGCGAGGTAAAAAAGGCGGCTCCTTCGGCCGCCACATAGTTTTTCCTGGCGGCATACTCCACTCCCAGGCGGTCCGACTCGCGCTCGTCATCCCGCCCGTACTTGAGAAACATCAGCTGCGTGGCAGTGCTCCCCAGGTTCAAAAGATCCTGCCCCGGCAGTCCCAGCAGCTCCTGTCCGGCGATGGCGCCCCCCACCAGCGCAATTTGGCCGATCTGTTGCTCAAACGCCCGCTGGGAGGCATGACGTGCGGCTACGTGACCAATTTCATGGCCCAATACCACGGCAAGCTGCGCCTCATTATTGAGATGCGCAAGAAGTCCCCGGGTGACATAAATATAGCCTCCCGGCAGGGCAAAAGCGTTGACTACCGGGCTGCTCAGCACCCGGAAGTAAAATTCGGTATTCCTGTACCTGGGATCGGTATCCTCCCGGCGCATATGGCTGACAGCGAGGACCTCCTGGCCAAGCTCCTCAACATAATTGATAATTTCCTCGTCATCATACACTCCATATTGCTGTTGAATCTGTCCATCAGCTTCCTTGCCTATGCGGAGCTCCTCTTCCCAGCTGTAGCCGTACGCCCGTTTTTTGCCTGACACCGGGTTTTTCTGCACCACACAGGCTGATACCGTTAGCGAAACTACCAGTACCGGTATTGAAAACCACGCAAGTAAACGAACCATACTATTTCCTTTATGAGCTCTCATTTGTGAATCCATTTAAAGCTGTTGCAATATAAATAGTTCCATGACACTGTAGAAGCCGAAAATAAACTAATTCTGAAATTTACTCATCCGTTTTTCCTGCGTTTTAAAAAAACAGGGAATGCCTGAAATTCTGAATTATTCAGTTTGTTGCTCACGCAGCAACGCTTCCCAGTGCAGGTAGATCATCACCATCGCAAGGGTATCCAGCTCGCAGTAACTGAGCAGTCCGTCAATCAGCTGACCTCGCTTTTCGGCTCCATTTTCGCCCGTCCGCAACTGGCCGTATGCCACCATCGCCTCTGTTCCGCGACCAATGGCATGCTCCTGTCGCTCTCGTATCATCTCGTAGGGATCCCGAAGCCTCCCGTCCTCACACTGCCACCAGACGATATTCTTAAAATTGCTGCTGTGATAGGGCGTTGAAAACCGTTTTTGTACTGCGGGACTCACTTTCATGACGGTCACCAGGATATCTTTGATGCTCAGTGAATCCTCCATCTGTTCGTTGTAATAATAATTTTTCAACAATCTTCCCATATCGGCCATGAGCGGCCTGGAGTATCGGTCGTGAACAATCGTTTCCAGCCAGTTGATTAGCTCCGAGTACTCTGTGTGCTGTTCAGATTCCTCTTTGAATTCCGCCAGGATACGTCTCAATGCGGACCGTTCAAAACCCGAGTAGTGGATGATAGTGCCCTCTCGAAATCCCGGGATCTTTTTTAACTCTGAGACCAGCTGATAATGGGCATATCCTCCCCTCCCGGGATGTACCCATTGATGATGAACGAGTGAACCATCAACGTGAAGCGTGTGGCACGAGTATTGAAATACGACCTGGTGATATGGATTTCGTCCGGCCCGGAGTGGCACCGCAAAACTACCCGCTTCAAAATCGAGAAAGTGGAGTGGATATTGCCACTTTTCAAGCTCCCTGAACAGCGGCGGCTTGACAATCTCGCGGGGCACCGGCTCTCCCCGGGCTTGGGCCACCTGCAATATGCGCCGGTGGAGATCTGTTATACGGCCTTCAGATTCTGCAATCTCCCGGGGAGTGACTTTGTCATTCAGCGAAATTTCCTGCTGAAGAAATACCCGGTCTTCGATCAGCTGACCATTGCCCGCGCCGATAAGGTCAAAAATATGTGCCTCTCCGTCCCGGTTTTCCAGAATATGCTGCCAGCATTCCTCAAAACCGCTTTTTTCTCCTTTGCGCAGCTTGTCGGAATCCACCCTGTATTCACAATTTGCACACTTCCTGCCCAGGGGGGTCACAATTTTATCTCCGCCCGCATACCAACGGGCGGATTGACAGACCACCTCTTCAAAGGATAACGACTCCATCCCGAGCGGCGCATTTCCCTTTTCAAACAGCGGCTCTTTGCCCTCCCACAGCGCTTCGATCTGTTCCATGGCCGGCACAAAGGCGAGCAGGTTCGACAACCCATCCCGCTCCACCGGCTCTCCCGCGGCCAGCATCTGATCCAGGTTGTCAACAGCGGCGGTTCCTCTCTTGTCAGGCATCACCAGGTAGCCCTCCAGTCTCCATTCCGGAAACTGTTGCTGAATTACAAATAGCTGAAAAGAAAAATCCCGCAAATACTTTCTCCATCTGGAGTGAATTCTGCCGTTTCGGTCGGACAGGGAATGGCGATCGGGATCAAATACCTTCGACTGCAGGTTATAAACTCGAACGCGCCTCCCCTCTTTCTCGAGTACCGGAATACGTACTGCAAACAGCTCGTGCAAAAAAGTGGAGTTAAAAAGTACAACGCGGTTCTGCTTCAGCCTCCGCCGGGTTTCTTCCGCCGCATCATGATATGCCCGGGACTCCACCGCTGTTCCTTCAGGGTACAACCGCTGAAGCAGCAACCTCAACTGGCGCTTGTTATAACGGATATGGGCGATAAACGGCCAGATATTCCGCTGTTCGGGATAGGTGGCAGGATTCGCCTTGTAATACAGCTTGGTGGGACAGGTGCAGGCGGTGCGGAAAAGGTGCCTGGTAAACAATTGTTGTTCTGATTCTTCCGCGGACATGGGCCCTTTACGGTATGATATTCACTTCCGGTTCCAGTTCTATACCGAATCTCTCATGCACAGCCGTTTTCACCTTTTCGGCCAGCTGCAATATCTCCGTCCCGGTGGCTCCACCGTGATTGACAATCACCAGTGCCTGGTTGTGATAGGTTCCGGCGTTGCCCACAACCTTCCCCTTCCAGCCGGTTTCCTCAATAAGCCATCCCGCCGGCACTTTCACGACCGGTCCCTCAAGCGGATACCCCGGGATTTCGGGATATCGCCGTTTCAGTTGATCATATTTCTCCTTACTCACAACGGGATTTTTGAAAAAGCTGCCCGCATTGCCCAGCGCGTCTGGGTCAGGTAGCTTGCTTCTGCGTATATCGATAACGGTTTCACTGATATCCCGGATGGTCGGATCTGTAACTCCCCGCTCTTCCAGGCGGGCTTGTATCGCCCCGTACGAGGTGTTCACCTCCGGATGCCTGGACAGCCGTAGCGTACAATGGGTAATAATATATTTCCCCTTCAACTCATTTTTAAAAATACTGTCGCGGTAACCAAATCGGCACTCATCGTAGGTAAAAGTCCGTACCTCACCGGTCTCCGTCTCCACCGCTTCCAGCGATTCAAACACATCCTTTAGCTCGGCTCCATACGCACCAATATTCTGGATGGGAGCCGCCCCGACGGTACCCGGAATCAGGGAGAGGTTTTCGATACCGCCCCATCCCCTTTCAACGCAGTGCAGGACCAGATCGTGCCAAATCACTCCCGCTCCCGAACGGACCCACACATGGTTTTTATCTTCCCTGACCTTATGGATTCCCTTGATCGAGATGTGGAGTACAAGTCCTTTAACATCATCCCTGAAAAGCACATTGCTGCCTCCCCCGAGAACACACTTGTCAATATCCCTGAAATTCGGATCGGTCAACACCTGAACAAGCTGATCCACTGTCCCGATCGAAATGAATTGTTCTGCTTTTGCCTCTACTCCAAGGGTATTGTAGGGTTTCAGGCTGTGATTCTCTTTTAGTTGCATCAAGGTGGTATCAGACATGCCGTTGAACTCTTAATCCTCGTTTTTGAGCGGAGTTCGTTTTCTGTGGGAAGTGTCATCGGGATTCAATTTTACCCTCAACTTCCGGACCCGGTTGTTTTGGACCGAATGAATCGTCAGCTCCAGTCCCTTGAAATAGACCCGCTCCCCCACATTCGGAATCCGCTCTGTCAGGTGGTATACCAGTCCGCCAAGCGTCTCATATTCATCTTCGTCACTGGTCAGTTCAAACCCCACAATCTCCTCCATATCATCGAGGTCGATACGGGCGTCAAAAATAAACACGCCGTTTTTAAACTCTCTAAACAGCTGCTCATCACTGGTCTCGTAGTCGTCAGAGATCTCTCCCACGATCTCCTCCAGTATGTCATCCAGCGTAATCAGTCCTTCCGTGCCGCCATATTCATCCACCACGATGGCGATGTGGGTTTTTTCCTGCTGAAATACCCGCAGCAGATCATCCAATTTCTTGGTTGCGGGAACAAAAAGCGGCTTTCTGGCGATGGTCCGCCAGTTAATCGTTGTCCGTTCAATATCGGAATTGATATATGGAAGTACGTCTTTTGAATAGATTATACCTAAAATATTATCAAGGTCATTCTCAAAAAGCGGCATGCGGGAAAACCCCTTTTCGCGGATCTGCTTTAAAACGTTTTCCAGCGTATCGTCAGTCGAAACGGCGACAATGTTCACGCGGGAGGTCATAATTTCCCGCACCGAGGTGGTGCCGAACTCAATCACATTTTCGATAATCTCGCGCTCATCGCTGCGGATCGAGCCCTCCAGCTCTCCCACTTCGGCCATCGTCATAATATCTTCGCTGGACATCCGGTTCTCCGGCTTGGGGAGCCGTTCTTCCAGGCTGAGTGTACTTTCGGCGATAAGCTTGGAGAGCGGTTTCAGCAACCAGTAAAACACGTATATAAAACGGGCCAGCCGGCGAGAACTTTTCAGCGGGTTGTTGATCGCAATAATTTTTGGGGTAATCTCGCTGAGGATTAAAATGGTGAACGTAAGAACGACCACCTCGACGATATAGACGACGACTTCGGAATACCCCAGGTATACCGCCAGGTTGCCGGTTATCACCGCTGCCAATACCGATGTTATGATATTGGCAAATGTATTTCCGATGAGAATTGTGGCCAGCAGCCGGCGTGGCTTCTCCAGCATCCGGATGATCAGCTGATCCGCGGCTCCCTCTGTTTCACTCTGATCCAGCAGGTCGATCTGGTTGGAAATCGAAAAAAACGCAACCTCGGAACCTGAAAATATCGCCGAAAACAGCAATCCCACCACCACAATCACCAGCTGGATGGAGAGATCGACAGGGTCGAACGTTTCGTGATATACCGCTGCCTCTTGTAACAGGTATGCAATCGTATGTAAACCTATACTGCCGGGATCGTCCAATTATGTTACTTCATTCTTTGATTAGTATGTTAAAGCTACATATTGATGGTATCGGGTGCAACTGCTACCACATATTGTTTCTAACACCAGCCCGCATAAATAATCCGGCCGGAATAAAAAAGGTGATGAAGCGGATGCCTCATCACCTGTCAGGTTTTTTCAGGTCAAACGGAACGCCTGCACGGGGTCTTGCATATGTTTTTGTGTATCCAGACCCCGTGCTGTCTTTTCCGCGATCTCACACATGCCTAGAACGGGAGATCGTCGTCAAGATCGTCGAAGTCCTCGTCCAGCTCTACCTTGCTGTCCACCGGCTTGGAGGAGGCCGGTTTGTCCGGGACCACCCGGGGTTCTCCGTCCCTGTCGCTTTTGCTGTCCAGCATCGTAAGCGTAAGGGCCTTGATTTCCGTTGTATAGCGTGTTTGCCCATCGCGATCCTCCCACTGTCGCGTTTGTATTGGACCCTCGATATATACTTGTGACCCTTTCCTGAGGTATTCCTGGCAGATCTCAGCCAATCGCCCCCACGCCACAACCCGGTGCCATTCGGTGTTCTCTTTCCACTCTCCCGAGCTGTCTTTATACCGCTCAGAAGTAGCTACCGAAAGATTGGCTACAGCCGTGTTCGACTGGGTGTAACGTACTTCAGGATCCTGACCCAAGCGCCCGATAATCATAGCTTTGTTCAAAGAACTCATAACTGTTACCTCATTTTATTTTTTTAGCTTTGCGTTCATAAGGTAAGATATATTTCAGAGGAAATCCTTACAGAAAAATTTGGATATCGCCCGATATTTTAGCGCTGGCCGTTATTAACGGCCATATTTGTTCGCTGAATGGGGAATATGTGCAGGCTTACTACCCTCTTTCAACATGGGTTTTTATTCCATCCCCGGGTACTGCAGCTCCATCAAATGGTGCTTTACAATCAAAGAAGGCTTTGCAAAACATTCGAATTCTCGTTCTGAGGAAGTTGTACTCCCGTTTAGAAGGGCAATACGGTCGGTGGTACAACCACCTACAACATAGCAGGTTCTGCGAAGGGCCCTCGAAAAAAGCTGGATTTTGCGTACCTGTACTGTACAGGATTCCGCTTTTCAAAAGTTCTATCTACAAAAAAACCTTCCGGGAGCTTCCCGGAAGGTTTTATACTGTGTCAGATCTTTTTAAAAGTCGACGCTCACTCCTTGTCAGTTAATGCCACCACCCCGGGCAGTTCTTTGCCTTCGAGAAACATCAGGCTGGCGCCGCCGCCGGTTGAGACGTGTGATACTTTGTCTTCCAGCCCGGCTTTTTTAATTGCGGCGGCCGAGTCTCCGCCGCCGATGATCGTTGTGGCTCCATTTTCGGTGGTTTGGGCCAGGTGTTCCGCAATAGAGAATGTGCCATCGGCAAAATTTTCCATCTCAAACACGCCCATCGGTCCATTCCAGACAACAGTGTTCGCATTTTTTATCTTGTTGCCAAAGGCGATCGTAGTTTGGGGACCGATGTCGAGCCCCATCCAGCCCTCCTCTATTTCATCTTCTCCCACAACCTTGAACTCGGCGTCCGCCTTGAATTCGGTGGCCACCACGTGATCAACGGGAAGGGCCAGGTCCACGCCCTGTTCTGCGGCTTTCTTGATAAGCTCGCCGGCCAGCTCCACTTTGTCTTCCTCCACCAGCGAAGTTCCGACCGGCAGTCCCTTGGCTTTGTAAAAAGTATAGGTCATGCCTCCGCCGATAAGAATGGTATCCACTTTGTCCAGCAGGTTTTCAATAACACCGATCTTGTCAGATACCTTGGCGCCTCCCAGAATGGCGATAAAGGGATGAACCGGGTTGTTAATGGCATCACTGAGGTATTTAATCTCTTTTTCAAGCAGATATCCGGAAACCGCCGGCTGTAAAAACCGGGTAACTCCTGCAACCGACGAATGCGCGCGGTGGCTGCTGCCAAACGCGTCATTGACAAAGAGATCGCCATGCGCGGCCAGCTGTTTGCAAAAACCTTCGTCATTAGCCTTTTCACCCTCATGGAAGCGCACATTTTCAAGCACCACAATTTCTCCGGGACCGGCCTTTGCAATCACCGAGTTCGCCTTTTCACCGACACAGTCTTCAGCGAAATGGACCTTGGCATCCAGCAGCGTTTGCAGGTATTCGGCCACCGGTTTCAGGCTCAATTCCGGGTCCGGGGCCCCGCCGGGACGTCCAAGATGACTCATCAGGATAAGCACCCCGTTCTGGTCAACCACGTGCTTGATGGAGGGCAAGGCCTGCACGATACGGTTGTCATCGGTGATCTCCCCGTCCTCAATCGGTACATTAAAGTCTACCCGCATTAATACCTTCTTGCCGTTTACATCTACATCTTTAAGCGTCATCTTTTCCATTAGTGAACATCCTGTCTTTGTTGAAAGTAATTCGGAGCCGGAATTTACCAGCTTATTGCAAATCGTCCAAACCCTGTACCTGCTATCCGGGCAAAGCCGGCCGGGTCATGACCGCAATCAAACTGATTTTTGCAAGATTGGTCGTGGAATCTGATTTCCCGGCCTGTTATTCTGGGCTTTTTTGAATATCTTTCAATGGGCTTTGCAAAACCGTTGGTTTGCCCAACTCCGGCATGTTCAAAGCCCTCTTTCACAGGTAATTTTCCAGTAATGAATTTTTTGAATAATGCAAACAGTATACCTGGATCACGCAGCCACGACACCGGTTGACGAGCGCGTAGTGGATGCGATGCTTCCCTTCTTCACCGAGCAATACGGCAACGCCAATTCCACGCATGAGCTGGGCAGCAGTGCCAAAGTAGCGGTGGAAGAGGCTCGCGAAACGATCGCCGATATTATTGGCGCAGAGCCCGCTGAGATCATTTTTACCAGCGGCGGTACCGAGAGCGACAATACGGCGATAAAGGGAGTGGTTGAAGCGACCGGCAAAACGGAAGTGATCACCTCGCCGATCGAACATCACGCCGTGCTTCACGCGGTGGAAGCCCTTAAACGTCGCGGAGTCAAACCGATATATCTCGAGCCGGATGATGACGGAACCGTTGCGCCCGGGAAAGTAGCCGAGGCTATCACCGACGAAACAGCGCTGGTTACCCTTATGCATGTGAACAACGAGATCGGTTCAATCAACGCGATTTCAGAGATCAGTACAATCTGCCGCGAACATGAGGTCCTGCTCCATTCCGATACTGTGCAAAGCGTGGGGAAGCTACCGGTGGACGTAAACGAACTTGGAGTCGATTTCCTGAGCATAAGCGGCCACAAAATCTACGGTCCCAAAGGTGTTGGCGTGCTGTACATGCGACACGGCTCTGCCTGGATCCCCTGGATGCATGGCGGCTCACAAGAACGGCGGCGGCGGGGGGGAACGCTGAATGTGCCCGGTATCGTGGGGTTGGCAACGGCGCTGGAGCTTATCGACAAGCAGCGGGCAAAACAAAACGAGCATTTCAAAAAATTAAGAGCCAGGCTTATCAAAGGACTGGATCAACAGTTTGGAGACACAGTGCAAATCAATGGTCCGGAGACGGGTGCCGGCGTCCCCCATATTATCAATTTATCATTTACAAATCCTTCCGGTGGGGCACTGGATGGCGAAATGCTGCTGCTGAACCTGGATGTCGAGGGCATCTGTGTTTCCAACGGTTCCGCCTGTACCTCCGGCGCCATGGAGCCCTCTCATGTGCTTTCCGGCATCGGCATGGCCGACGATATTGCGAACTCCAGCATCCGCATCAGCCTGGGAAGAGACAACACGGCAGCGGAAATCGACTATCTGATTGAAAAGCTGAAGCTTGTCGTAGACCGAATGCGAACGGTGACTGCCTGATGATCAAGATAAAACGGGTATGTGTATTTTGTGGTTCAAAAACGGGGCGGAATCCCGCTTTTGCCACGCAGGCCCGCACACTTGGGAAAGCCCTGGCCACAAACCATATCGACCTGGTATACGGAGGCGGCTCAATTGGTCTGATGAATGTGATTGCGGACGCCGTACTCAGCTACGGAGCCAGCGTACACGGCGTTATCCCGGAACACCTTATGAGCCACGCCCACGGCAACCTTACCGCCCTGCACGTCACCGATTCCATGCATGAACGAAAAGCGATGATGGCCGAACTATCGGATGCCTTTATTGCACTGCCCGGCGGCTTCGGTACGTTCGAGGAACTGCTGGAAACGATCACCTGGGTTCAGCTTGGGCTGCACGAAAAACCTGTTCTAATCTTTAATATGGACGGGTACTATGATCTCCTGGTCAGCTTTATAGACCAGGCGGTAGACCAGGGATTCATCACGAAACAGCAGTGGAGTGCCATATATGTGATATCCACCGTGGATGAATGCCTGGAATTGCTGACCTCTTCCTGATTTTCAGTAACGAAAAATATTCCCCGGATTGAGCTTTATGAAAATACCGGCTGCACAACTGCTTATATTCCAGCTCATGATCTATTTCTTTTCGGCATGCGGTTCGCAATCATCGGATTTTCCTTCGCGTAAAGATCTGAACAATCCCCTTCCTCCCTGCCCGGAATCCCCGAACTGCGTACGGCTAACTGAACAATACCCCGCTTCTGTCGACGCTACCTGGGAGATCGCTCTCAAGATATTGCAGGCCATGAAGCCGTATAATATCGAGCTCACCCCCGATACCTACCGGATCGATGCGATCTTCATGGTTGTTTTTTTCCAGGATGACCTGACCCTGCAACTGGAGGAAGCCGAAAATAACAATACCTATCTCCACATCCGAAGTGCCAGTCGAGTAGGACATAGTGACTTTGGAGTGAACCGGCGGAGGGTTCGACATCTCCTGCAGCAGATGGAAAACAGGCTGGTTGAAGCGGATAATAATGAAGCAAGAGAATAACCACCTCGCCCTAAAACGGTTTAAACAGTCCCAGAAGGGTATTTACAACCACAAGGATATAGACGATGAGGGACATGTTATACGCCTTTCGCCATTTTTGACGGGTATCGTCGCCCACACGACTGCCATTTTCCGTTTTGAGCTGCTTTTTGAAGGCGACACTCCGCTTGATGGAAAATCCGACCAGGATAAGAATGATAAAAAAGATCGCCTGCTTTACCGCCAGCCAGCCATACAGTTCAAAATTGAACCAGCCCCACTGGGGTCCCGAGGGAATGGAGGCCAGCGCCCCACCCGAGATGAGAATGCCGAGTGCCCCCAGATGCGCCCCTATGCTGGTTGAACGACGCTCCAGCTTCATAAGTCTGGGTTCATCGTCGGTTTGAAACGCCTTGCCCGCCCGCCAGGCAAAGTATAAGCTACCTGCAAACGCCAGCAACCATGCTATGTAGGAGACAATGTGGACCCAGTAAAAAATATTATATGACATTACGTATCAATTTATATTGTGAAAATTCAATGTTTAGTTGGCTCGTGTTATTTCTGCTGCATTCGTGATTCAACAGGTGTGCTAATTTGGATAGAATATCAGAATTAATTGAGCTGAAAAAACACACCTGTATCTCACAACGAATGATCCAGTGACTTTACTAGACAGCGGCACTATCGAAAATATCATCAATCAGGTGGCCGTACTTATCTTCAATAACCCGGCGCTTCACTTTGAGTGTTGGAGTCAGCTCGCCGCTTTCTACTGAAAACTCATTTGCGACCAGCCTAAAATCGCGGATCTTTTCGTGGGATGCCAACTGTTTTGAATAGTTTCGGATCTCTTTCTTGTAGATCGACTGAATCTCATCCTTTTGGATCAGATCCTCCATCGAATCGTACTTGAGCCCACGTTCTTCCGCATGTTTTTCCAGGGTTTCAAAATCAGGTACTATCAACGCGGCCATGAAGGGTTGGCGTTCCCCCACAACCACCAGCTGATCAACCCACTTGCTGGTTTTGAACATATCTTCAATCGGTCCGGGGTAGATATTCTTGCCTCCTGCGTTTACGATCATATGCTTGATGCGATCGGTGATCTGCAGGTTGCCCTCCACAAATCGTCCCACATCGCCGGTATGCAGCCACCCTTCCTCGTCGATCATCTCGCGCGTGGCCTCTTCATTTTTCCAGTACCCCTTCATCACGTTGGGACCCTTGCACAAAATTTCTCCCGGCTCGCTGGTCAGCTTGGTGGGATAGTCCTCACCACTGATCTCGGCAATTATTTTGTTATCCTCCAGCCGCTGTATAGCCACTGTTATGCCGTTTAAAATCTGTCCCACCGTGCCCATACGCTCATTGCCATACGAATTGGCTGCCATAATCGGTGAGGTTTCCGTGAGTCCATATCCCTCCAGGATGTTGAGCCCCGCCGCCATAAAGAAATGACCGATCTCTGCCGGCAGTGCGGCTCCCCCGGATACAAAAAAGCGGATATTGCCCCCCGTACGCTCCTTGAGCTTGTCAAATACCAGCTTGTCGGCCACCGTTTTTTGCATGGCCACCAGTCCCCGCTCACCATCGGCGTATCGTTGGCCTACATCAAATGCCCAGTCAAATATCTTTTTCTTTACAGCGCTGCCCTCCTCCACGCTTTTGGCAACCAGGTTATAGATCTTTTCAAACAGCCGGGGCACGCTCATCACAATTGTGGGATGCACTTCAGTCAAGTTCCTGGCAACGGTATCCACACTTTCGGCGTAATAAATCTCCCCGCCTCCCGCAAGCAGCGCATAATACCCGGCTGTGCGCTCAAATGAATGGCAGAGCGGCAGGAATGAGAGGGCGCGGTCGTTCTCATCAATATGAATATGCTGATGCGCCGCTTTCACATTGCTCACGATGTTTCGATGGGTCAGCATCGCCCCTTTCGGCTTGCCCGTAGTTCCGGAGGTATAGATCAGCGTTGCCAGGTCTTCCGGCTCAATACGCTTGCTCCGGTCATGGATCTCTTCCTCATGTTTCGGATACAGCTTGAAGCCTTCGCTCATCACATCTTCGTAAAGCACCACGTAGGGTTCTTCCAGCTGGCGCTGAACACGAGGGGCATCAAAAGCGATTACCTGGCGTACATGCTCACAGTCTTCAAAAATTTCAATCGCCTTTTTTAGCTGAATTCCCGTGGAGACGAAAAAAAGCTCCGCTTCCGAATTTTGCAGGATATACTTGCACTGGTCCGGTGGCAGCGAAGTATACAGGGAAACATTGACGCCCCCCACCAGCTGAATTGCCAGGTCCACCACCGCCCACTCATACCGGTTTTCACTGAGAATCGCCACGCGGTCTCCCGCTTCGATACCGTGCTCCGTGAGATACGCCGCCAGGGCGTGGACATCCTCCGCGACCGTCTCCCAGGTTATCGCTTCGTAACGGTCGTTCGTGGAAGGCTTTCGACCAAACGCCGTTTTTCGCTTTCCTTCATATTTTTTGGATAGATTTATAAAGAGTTCCGTCAGTGTCTCAAAGGCAACAACTGTAGGCATAAATAACCTGAATGTTAGATTAAATTCCCCTGGTCAATTACAAGATTCATGAATATAACATTCTGCAGTGATAATGGTAGAATTATTGAAACGATTGGACTGTAACGTTTGGGACTGGGCTGACCACCATCCTGCCCTGCTAATCAAAATCTTTTCAAATGCCCGGCGTTATTCATTATATTGAAACAAAAATTGATCAATTTTTTATGGCACATCCAGCAAAAGAAGAGACAATTGACCTCGTAAAAGAGATCTTCAGCTCATATCTGAAGGAACACAATCAGCGGCAAACCCCCGAGCGGTTTATGGTACTGGAGGAGATCTACCGCGCCGACGGCCATTTTGATGCCGATGATATTTTCTTCAACATGAAAGATTCAGGCAGCCGCGTTTCACGTGCCACCGTCTACAATACACTTGACCTTCTCGTGGAGTGCGGACTTGTTCAGCGCCAGCAATTTGGGAAAAACCAGTATTTTTACGAACGCGCCTACGCCTACCAGCAGCACGATCATATTATCTGTAAAGAGTGTGGTACCGTTATGGAGTTTTGCGACCCGCGCATCCAGGAAATCAAGAGTATGATGGAGAAGATCCACAATTTTAACATTGAAGGGCATTCACTTCACTTTTTTGGGGCTTGCGAAGATCCGGAGACCTGCGAACGAAAACAGGATATCGAAGCCAAGAAAGGAAGTACCGTTAACTAGGTCCTTCCCCTCTCCTAATATTATTATTACCCGGTTACAGAACCATTTGTTCATTTTTTTCAATCTTTTGTCAATCAGGATTGTAAATACGGCACAACATCGGGCAGCAACCACTCACCGAGGGAACAAAACCTTGTGAAGCCCGGCAGATTCCCAGGGTAAAAAATCGTGACCGTATTCTGCAGGTAATATTACCAGACTTGTTGCTGAGGCTCCCTTTTTATAATGTTGGGTGAAACGTCCTCGCCGAATTCAATTTGACTGGCGGGAAAGTTCGGCATAAAAATACTCCCGGTATAGGAGCCCTGGAGCAGTATCGGAGCGGTATTATCCATCATGCTGTCGCTGAGAGCCACATTTTCGAAATACATCTCATACACGTCATTCACAATCATTGCCCGCTCTTCTGACTGAATATCAACATTATGAAGAGTCAGGTTCTTGACTCGTTCAATTCTTGCGCCCTCACCCGCATTACTTACCTGAATATTTTGCAGGGTGATATTCTCAAGCCACTTTTCCGGCAGGCCAATCAGTGATATCGCCGTTGGCACGCTGTCAATTTGCACATCCCGTATCTCGATATTGCGAATCAGCGGGGCGGGACCAGTGGCCTCGGGACCGGTATAAAACGTGTTGAAATTGATGGCCTGGTTTTCGATATCCCGCATCCGGATGTTGCGGATAAAAATATCCTCAATGACGTTGCCCCGGCCGCGCTCGGTTTTGAACCGGATTCCGCGGTCGGCTCCCTCAAAGTACGCATTGTGAACATATACATTGTTGATACCACCCGAAGTTTCGCTGCCAAAGACAATACCCCCGCTGCCGGTGCGGACATCGCGAGCCTCAAAATTACGCACCACCACATTTTTTGTCGGTATATCGATCTGCAACCCCTCTTCGTTAAACCCTGATTTAAGGACAACCGCATCATCGCCGGTTTCAAAATGGTTGTATTCGACGAGAATATCCCTCGAGGAATCCAGCACCACCCCGTCTCCATTGGGGGCATCCAGGCTGTTGACGGTAATATTCCGTATAATCGCCCGCTTGCTGTAGACCAGATGTACATTCCACATCGGGCTGTCATTGAGGGTGATCCCTTCCACCAGGATATCTTCCGATTTCCAGAATACCATAAAGTTGGGACGCATACCCTCATTTCCTGCTCCCTTTCCAAAATCACGGCGCGACAACGGCACTTTCGTGGCGATACCCCGAGGGGGAGCCCCGTGCTCTTCAAACCAGCTCCACCAGTGAGCTCCCTGTGCATCCAGCGTGCCCCGGCCGATGACTGCAACATTTTTTACATTCCGGGCATAAATCAGCGGAGAGTAGTTATACGCTTCAACTCCTTCATAGCGCTGCGGGACCACCGGCAGGTAATCCTCTTTATCCGTACTGAAATACACGGTAGCCCCATCGGCAATATAAAGATTGATATTGCTCATCAAGTGAATGGGTCCCGTCAACCATCCTCCTTTGGGGATAACAATCGTTCCCCCGCCGATGTCGTGCGCCGCCTCAATAGCCCGATGAATCGCCCCGGTATTTTTAAAGGAAGAATCCTTCTCCAACGGCACAGCTCCGTAATCCTGAATATTGAACGTAGTGTCTGGGAATCCCGGTCGCTGCAGCTCCGCCATCGGGAACGGGGCGTCGAGCGGCTCAATATCTTTGGTAATTACCCGCTGCTGGGCAAAAAGATCCATACCCGGAGCAGATACTGCGCAAATAATTATTGTGGCACACAATACGTTCCCGTAAAACTTGAATAAAGAATGCTGCATTCTGATTTACCCCTTTTGTCTGAGTTATTTTGCTCTGATAAATTCCGTCTATGAAAATATACTATCGCAACAAATGAGCCAGGACCACCTGTAAAGGCTACCCAAATGTTAGAAATTATTTTTGAGAAGACAAGAACTGCTTTGTCTTGAAACCTTATCCAGACTCTTGCTTGGTTCTGTACCTTATAATATTGCGCAAGGGATGCGTCCCGCGTATTTGCCGTTCCATGTCATACAACACAGTTGGAACGGAAGTCCCTCCCGCGCGAGAATATTTTTTCGTTTCACCGCCCTGAGACGAGGCAAGCCCGCCAAATTTAAATAATCCAGGTAAATTGATAACAGCACGGCCCGAAAACAGCGTAAGCGCCAGTGAGGGATGATCCGTACTCACACGCACCGGAAACAGAAATACCGGTCGCTGTCAAGCCTGTTTTTTGACTGAAACGTGAATTATTTCAGGAGCTACCAGCTCTTTGTAGTCATCAAAGGAAATCCGGATAAGTTCCCTGTGTGTGCCGGCGTTAAACGCAATTTCCTCATCTTCGGTCAGGGATTCAGCTACTATGGTTTCCATATCGTAGAGATTGCCAAAAGGGGGCATGGCACCCAGTTCGCAATCCGGGAATAACCCGTTGAATTCCTGTTCAGAAGCCAGCTCCACCTCATCCGCCTGCAGCTCTTGCTTGACCAGCTCAAAGTCCACCTGGTGGGTGGAAGGTAGCACCAGCATTTTGAGATCCCCATCCACCTTCAGCATTACGGTTTTGGCCATCTCTTTACCCGGTATATGGGCCGAGGCCGCGACCTCCTGGGCCGTAAACGCCTTCGAGTGCTTTATTACGACATACTTTTTATCGTTCTCATCCAGATATTTTGTTAATCTGCTTAATGGCATCACAACCTCCCGTCTTTGTTGATCAGAATATGTAACATACCTAACACACAAGTTAGGGAATACGTTTTATCGATCTCTCGGGAAACAAAAACCGGGGATAAAATTATGGTCTTGCGCTTGCATAACTGTCCAAAACCCGTCAATTTTCCGGCTCACAACTTTGAAAAAACAGTCCACGCATGAAGACTCCAGCATTCAACCTGATTTCCCCAATTTCGACAGCCATCTTGCTTTTTATGCTCTTTGGCTCGGTATCAATGACTAACGCACAAACGCAAGCCGGGTGGCACACGCTCTCTTCCGACACAGAACCTCACCACCGGCACGAAAATGCCTACGCAGCGGTCGACAACAAGCTCTACCTGCTGGGGGGACGGGGAGAACGCCCCGTGGATATCTATGACCCCGGCACCGACAGCTGGTCAACCGGCGCCACTCCTCCACTGCCGATGCACCACTTCCAGGCGGTCAGTTACGAGGGCAAGATCTACGTCATGGGCGCACTGACGGGCGGCTACCCGGATGAAGACCCCGTACCCAACGTCTATATTTATGATCCTGAAGCGGACCAGTGGACCAGGGGGCCCGCTATTCCCAAAGATCGACGGCGGGGGGCTGCGGGAGCGATCGCCCATAATGGGAAAATCTATCTTGTAGGCGGCATCCAGAACGGCCACATTGACGGGCATGTGCGCTGGTTCGATTCGTTTGATCCGGAAACCGGAGAGTGGACCAGGCTGGCTGATGCTCCCCGCTATCGCGATCATTTCCAGGTTTCCATTATTGATGGAAAGCTCTACGCCGCCGGCGGGCGACGAACCTCCCAGGCCACCGGTGAGACGTTCCAGCTCACCATCCCGGAAGTGGATGTTTATGATTTTGCGACCGGCACCTGGTCTCCGCTCCCCCCTTCCGGTGACCTTCCGACCGAACGGGCCGGTACTACTGCCATCTCGGTGGGAGCCAATCTCATTGTTATTGGCGGTGAAAGCGGAGCACAACAGCAGGCCCACGCAGAAGTAGAAGCCTATAATACCGAGACCCGCGAGTGGACCGCTCTTCCCTCACTGAATACCGGTCGGCACGGGACCCAGGCGGTGGTTTACGACGGTAACATTTATATTGCTGCGGGGTCCAAAGTGCGCGGTGCCGATGAAGTCAACACCCAGGAAGTGCTCACCATCCCGGATTCGCTCCAAAAATAGCACCTTGAGAAGCCGTCAAATCACTCGTACCGCAATGACTCAACGGGGTCAAGCGAAGCGGCTTTTCGGGCGGGGAAAAAGCCCGCGGCAACACCGACTGCCACCAGTACAGCAGCACAAAGCAGTGCTATGGCGGTTGAGAGCTCAGGCTGCGTGAGAAACTGCATAGCCCCGTCATCGGCGGGAATGCTGCGTACAGCCGCAATAACAGCTGTCGAAAAAGCCAGGCCGATGCCACCCCCTGCCAGCGAAATTGCAAGTGCTTCAAACATAAATTGAATCTGGACATGAAGCCGGCGGGCCCCCACCGCCAGTTTAATACCGATTTCACGGGTTCGTTCTTTTACAACTACATACATGATGTTGGCGATACCCACCCCCGCAATGCAGAGCGTGAATAAACCGACTACGCCCAGAAAAATCTGTATGCCCAGCATCACCATCCGGATATTCGCCGCTGTTTCTATGGTATCCCAAATGGATATGGCATTGGGGTCGGCCGGGTCAAACTTGTAGCGATTGGCCAGCAGGCGGGTAACCTCCTGCTTTACCTGCTCTACCTCCTGGGTTGAACGCGGGCGTATCAGCATGTGGTTGATATTTTGGCTGCCGTAAACAGCTTTGAAGGTGGAAGCCGGTATAATGGCGCGGTCGGCATCGGGCCCGTTGTTCATGCTGTTCTGTATTTTCGGGATCATAACGCCGATCACCGTAAACGGCATACCGTCCAGTTTTACCTGCTTGCCCACAGGCGATTCATCCCCGAAGAGCTGGGCGGCAATGTCATTTCCGAGGAACACCACCCGCCGCCGGTATTTTTCATCCAGGTCGTTTAAAAATCGTCCTTTCTCCGCCGGATACATCGACCGCAATTCTACAAATGAGGGATACACCCCCTCCATATACGTGGTGCGCTTCATCAGGTCGGTCTGCAGGCTCGTGCCCCATTTGCCGTACGAAGGACTTATTTTTTCGATCGCCGGTATTGCCCGCTCCAGCATCTCCACATCTTCCAGCTTGTATCGTATGGACCGCCCCTTGGGCAGCCCCTCGTACTCCTTGCTGGTGGTGCCGCCATAGACCATCAGAATATTGTCATACGCGTTGGTAAAACCGGCCGACATTACGTTTTTGACCCCCTCCCCGAACGCCAGCAGCAACACCACCGCAATTGTTCCCCACGCAATGGAGAACATCGTCAAAAATGACCGGAGTTTCTGTATGCGCAAGTCATTAATAAATTCCTGGAATAATACTTTCCACATATCGTTATCCTTTTTATCAGGTTCAGGCGATCTGCCGCAGACATTCGGCTGGTTCCAGTTTTGCAGCTTTTCGCGCGGGGAAATATCCTGCCAGCAGGGCGATCACCGAAAGGAGAACAACGGTAACCGCAACCACCGCAAAAGAGATTTCCGGCTGACCCACCTCCTGCTCTATCGGGAGCAGGCCTGCCAGTTCGACCATCCCGACCGAAATAAGGAATCCCAGCAGGGCGCCGATCATGACGATAGCGAAACTCTCCAGGAAAAACTGGCCCAGTATAGTCCTTTGCGTGGCCCCGATAGCCCGCTTAATGCCGATCTCCCCGGTTTTTTCCTTGACTACCACAAACATGATATTAGCCACGCCGATCCCCCCGACGGTCAGGGTAAAAGCCCCGATGATTCCCATAAACAGGTTAAATCCGATAAAGAAATAGTTCAAAAATTTATCCATCTCATTAGTATCCCAGATAAATACGGCATCCTGGTCGGTGGGGTCGAAGGTGTGAATAGTGCTGAGAGTATTATATACGCTGGCGGTCACAAACTCAGAAGCCTCCGGGTCGTCGTACCGGAAGATCAGGTTGTTCAGGTACACATCCCCAAAGAGCGACTGGTAGGTCGTATTTGGTATGAAGATGCAGTCTTCATCGCGACTGCCATAGGATGAGTTCTGCACTTTGGGCTTCATGACGCCCACAATGGTAAAGGGAGACTGGGCAATATATATTGTCTCCCCGATAGCGGGTGCATCTCCCATCAGCAACGTCTTCAGCTTGTCGCCGATTACGGCCACCCTGCGTCGCAGCTCCACATCCCGCCGGTTAATATAGCGTCCTCCGTCGTCCGGAATAATGTTACGCATCTCCCCGTACTTCTCATTTGCCCCGATAATATTGGGAAGCGTTCGATTGTTTTTATAGCGAACCGGTGTGCCATAGCGCCTGAACTCCGGGCTGATACTGGTAATATGGGGGATTTGGGCTTCCAGGATTTCGGCATCACGCGGGGTGAACCGAATTCTTCGCCCGTCGGGGTACCCCTTGTATGGCTTGGTCGTCTGGTTGGGAAAAAGTATTACGATGCCCTGCCCCATACCGTGCATGTTTTTTCGATTCTGTTTTTCCAGTCCCATCCCGAACGCAAGCAGCACCACCACGGAAACGGTACCCCACGTAATTCCGAGTATAGTCAGCGTTGACCGTAACTTCTGGGCTTTCAGGTCCACCCAAAACTGCTGTAAAAAGGCCCATATCGACATCGTTGATCTCCGGTTACTCAATCTCTTTCGCTTCTTTTTCAATCACTTTTTCGCCCTCGGCAAGCCCCTCTTTCACTTCCACGTTGATCGCATCGCTGAGTCCCATCTCGATGACCCGATCTTCCCGGGAACCGTCGGCCAGCAGCACGTTTACATGTGCGGTATCTCCCCGAAAGGTGATCAGCCGTTCCGGGATCGTGAGTACGTTATCTCGCTCCTCCACCATAATTTCGGCATTCGCGGAATATCCGGCCCGGAGCACATTTCCCCCCAGGTCGGTGAGCATTATTTCAATAGGAAAAACGATAGTGTTGTCCTCATCACGGGATTTAAGCGAAATCTTTGAAAGAACTCCCCGTACCTCGGCATCCGGCAGCGCCCCGATTTTGATATCTGCCTGCATGCCCTCCTGCAGCTTTCCTACATCTATTTCATCCACCGTTCCCCGGAACAAAAGGTCGTCCATATCCGCCATGGTCATCAATACGGTCCCTTCCTGGTATGAGGTAAGCGGCACCACAGGATCACCGATTTCAATGGCTTTCTCCAGTATGTAGCCGGAAATCGGGGCTGTAACGACAGACTTAATCTCCTGTCCATAGGTCGTAATGCTTCCCTTTTCAATCAGGTCCAGCCGTTCCCGGGCGGCCTGCAGGTTTACCCGGGCCTGCTGGTACGACTGGTCTGTTTCCTCATACAGCCGATCCGCAATCAATCCTTTCTCCTTTAATTTGGAGATCCGCTCAAATTCGGTTTCCGCGTTGTTGAACGACAACTGCATGCGTTCCAGCTCCCGGCGGGCGTCCACCAGCTCCTGCGGGGTCGGCGTCGGTTTGATCTCCATCAGCGGTTCGCCGGCTTCAATGTATTCTCCCGCCTCGGCATACAGCTTCTCCACCACTCCCGATATTTTGGATTTTACGTCCACCTCTACTCGTGGTTCTATGGCTCCCACTGCAATGGCGATATCCTGCAGCTTGCTGCGGTTTACCTCCACCGTTTTTACTTCTTCCTGGTCGGTGTTATCGTTTTGTACCATCGCAAAGACAGCCATTCCCACTGCGCCGATGACTATGATCCCTATTGTAATTTTAAGCCATTTTTTCATATCAGATATCTTTTGGTCGATTATAAAGTTGGGGTTTTGATATGAGCTTCCCTTTCAAATTAAACATACCTGCTCTACGGCTTTGGGATACGCAAGGTTGCAGGCAGCCAGTTATTTTATTTTCTCTGGCCACAGGAAGGAATACATTTTAGCTTTTCCGGGCACAAGCTTATTTTCCAGCTTTGCCGTTATTCCAAAAAAATGTGAGAATGTCGTGGATAGGAATCTCCCTCTGGGGTCATGAAGATGCCAATCCCTAATCCTGGCAACATGTTAATCCAAAACCATTTTATGCGATCTCGACTTTTGCTATCCCTCCTGCTCCTGTTTTCTCTCTCATTTACGGGCTGCACCGGCAGTACTGAAAAAGATCAGCCGCCCGGCGAAGTTACGCCGTCAGCTCCGCAGCCCACCGGCAAAACCCTGGTTTATGACTGCCTCGTGGAGTGGGACCTGGTGGTGAAAGTGGATACCAGGGATGCCTGGCTGATACTCCCGGACACCACGGTGCATCTCCCCCGGCGCAGGTCGGCTTCGGGAGCACGGTTTATGTCTGAAGGCGGGGATTATATGTACTGGTCGAAAGGCGATGATGCGATCATCGAGATCGACGACAAAAGCTACGGCTACTGCGACCTGGACCCGGAGGAAGCGGTCTGGCAGGATGCCAAATTCCGGGGAGCTGCGTTTCGGGCTTCCGGGTTTGAGCCGGGGTGGCACCTTGAACTATTTCCAGACACCACTACCTTTGTCCTTGACTATGGCGAATATTCATTCTCCGCACCCACCACGGAACCCGATTACAACCCGGATAGCACGGAGACGGTATACCAGATGAATGTGGCGGATCACCATATCTCGATCAGGATAACGGCTCAAGAGTGTATCGCCCCTTCGGGCAAGGAGTTTCCTTCTACCACCCTGTTAACGGTTGATGACAAAACCTACCGCGGCTGTGGACGGTCATTTGAGTGACTGGGGACTTTCCCGGACGTTGAGCTGCCACGATTTTTTGAAGAAGTCCCGGGAGTCTGCATGCCTCTCATTTTTTAACGACCTTGAATGTAAAAGCAACAGAAACAGCTATATCGCCTCATGTAATTCAGTCGGTTGCTTTTCCTTATATTGCAGTAATCAATCATTACAAAACATCAGGATATCGGGATATGGAATCTGAAACCACAGATAAACTGGCGGTACTCATCGATGCTGACAATGCCCAGCCCTCGATCGTTGAGGGATTGCTTGCAGAAGTGGCCAAATTTGGAACGGCCAACGTAAAACGGATCTACGGCGACTGGACCTCCCCGCGACTCAGCAGCTGGAAAGAGGTGCTGCTTCAGCACTCAATACAGCCGATCCAGCAGTTTGGCTATACGAAGGGGAAAAATGCCACCGACAGTGCCATGATCATCGATGCGATGGACCTGCTCTACTCAGACAAGTTTGACGGGTTCTGCCTGGTTTCCAGTGACAGTGATTTCACCAAGCTGGCGGCCCGGCTTCGTGAATCCGGCCTGGTGGTATATGGATTCGGCGAACAAAAAACGCCCGAACCTTTTGTAGCGGCCTGCGACAAATTTGTGTATACCGAGGTACTGCGCGACGAAGAGGACGACAAGCCCCAGATGAAGCGCCGCTCCACCAACGAGCTGAAGCAGGATACCAAGCTGGTTAACCTGCTCCGCAATGCCGTAGAGGCCTCGTCCGACGAAACAAACTGGGCGCACCTGGGGCCGGTGGGCAGCTATATTGCCAAGCAGTCACCCGATTTCGATCCCCGGAATTACGGGTATCAAAAACTGGGTGAACTGGTACAGGCCACCAGGCTTTTTGAGATGGAGGAGCGTCCCGTGGGCGAAGGGCAGTCGAAAGCGATCTATATTAAAGACAGGCGAAAATGAATGATTTAGTGAATGAGTGAATGAGTGACTGGAAATTGAATAATAATAGGCCGCAACCAATAAATATAAATTTGAATGTATACCTTGTTCGTTATGTCTTGTGCAACGTCCATGTGTTAAAACCGGGGAGAATAGCATGAAATATTCAATGATTTTTTTGACGACCTTTTTTATGCTTGTTGCTGTCTCTTTTCCGGTGTTGCCCGGCAGACTGGTTATCGCCCACAACATGCGGTATCCCAGTCCAGACCCCGATTATATTGAAGCAATTACACAAAATCCCGTGCTCGAAACCATGTTCTTGCTGATGCATGGCGCCGGCATGGGAGTCACCATGAAAAAGCGATAAAATCATGAGACAATACCCTGTTAAAAAAATTGTAATCAGCCTCGGACTGGGCTTGCTGGCCCTGTGGGCGATGCAGTATATCAACAGCAGTGACTTTTCATTTAACCCCTCTTCGCAAACCACTCAAACGGACTCCACCGTTTCCCAAAAACAAGAGGTGGAGTCACAGGCCAAAGAGTTCCGCAACGAGGATGACTGGATGGGCGCATACCTGGCCGTTCAGGACAAAGTTCGGGAACAACTCAAGGACACCGGACCGGTAGAATTTCCCTGGAATTCGGCTGTCAGCATCCGTCGAACCGGCAAAAAACAGACCTACCGGGTAGAAAGTTATGCCGAATACCAAACCCGGTCTGGTGATACCGTCAAAGCGCATTTCACTGCATCAGTCCATCAAACCGAGGATGACGTGTGGAAGGTTTCTGATTTGGTGATTGAGTGACTTGATACTTGAAAGAATGAGTGATTGAGAAATGTTATGATTGGCCCAGCCTATGCATAAAGATCCCAAAATATCGGACCCCGCTCCCCCCGGGACATATGCTGAGGATATCATTCTCCCGTGTGAAGATTCAGGACGGCAGATTGAACTGGCGATTTTCAACGATCACCGTTATTCCTTTTTTTACTGGCTGAAGTGGACCAGGAAGCTCCAAAACGGCTGGAATACCCCGCCACCCACGCTCGTGACCATTGACTGGCACCGCGACCTCGCTCCTCCTTCGGAAGCTGAAAAACGGATGTTAAACGACCTTCACCAACAGAATCTGCAAACAGTCGTGGAGTTTACCACCAACGGGCTTGATCCCCACAACGACGGGCAAATTCTTTCGGCGGCATGGCTGAACCTGGTGGGGGACATCATACTGCTTAAAAATTACGGGATGGAACAGCAGGATGTCTGGCCTGATCAGCTGGATAATGCCCATCAGATCCTGGAATTCAGGGATCCCAGCAGATTTCAGTCAGAGATTGTGAGCCGGGACAACGAGCGGTTTTTCCTCGACATCGACCTCGACTACTTCATCAAAAACAAAGTCGCTCCCTATCAGCGTGAAAAGGTCGAGCTCTACGGGGATGAGGAGATCAAAAGCCTGATCGATCCCAACAGCCGCTTATTCATCTTTCTGCAGGAACGCCTGGAAGGGATCACGCTGGCAACAGAGCCCCGGTATTGCGGGGGAATCAGAAACAGCAATCACATCCTGGATATAATCCTGAACCAGCTATTTACCCCGGAAATGAGGTGGAATCACGAACCAGGTTAATCATCTGATTGCCCGGTAATACAGGCTAGGTAAATACATCTTTTATTTTTGAGAAAAAGCCTTTGCCGTCATCCTCCTTGTTGGTGGCGGCAAAATGATCTTGTCCCCTGAGCGCTTCCACATGCTCGCGCTCCTCCTTGGTAAGACTGCCCGGGATATAAACATTGACCCGGATAAACTGGTCTCCGGTCTGCGAACTGTTCAGCTTCTGAATTCCCTTGTCCTTCATCCGCAACAACTTGCCGGGTTGCGTACCGGGCTCAATCTTGATTTTTGCCCTGCCTTTCAGGGTTGGCACTTCCACCTCGGTGCCCAGGATGGCGTCGGGGACGCTCAAGACCAGGTCATAGTAAATATCGTTGCCGTCGCGCTCGAAATCCTCGTGCTCTTCCTCCTCAATTAATACAATCAGGTCGCCTGCTTCACCTCCGCGGATACCGGCGTTCCCCTGGCCGCGCATCGTGATGTAGTTACCCTCCGAAACTCCGGCGGGAATGCGAATCTTGACGGTCTCTTTTCCCTTGTAGCGACCTTCGCCGTGGCATTTGGAGCATTTGTTCTTGACTATTCGTCCCTCCCCGTTACAGTCGGGGCATCGCTGCACGTTAACCATCTGTCCGAGCATCGTGCGGTGTACCTGCCGCACTTCCCCCATGCCGTCGCAGGTGCTGCAGGTTTCAAAGTCGTGCTCGGTCTCAGCGCCGGTTCCGTTGCACTCATCACACTTGACCTGCTTTTTTACCTTCAATTTTTTTTCGGTACCAAAGGCGATATCCTCCAGGCTGAGCTTAACACGGAGCTTCATGTCGGAGCCCGGCTGGCCCGACGAACGGCGCCCCCGCGAGCGACCACGACCGCCGCCGCTGAACTCTCCGCCGAAGAAATCAGATCCGAAAATTTCGCTGAACCGGCTGAAGATATCATCAAATCCAACATCCTGGTACTGGCCACGGCCGCCAAATCCTGCGCCACCGTTTACGCCCTGGTGGCCGAATTTGTCGTATTTGGCACGCTGCTGCTCGTCGCGGAGCACCTCGTACGCTTCAGAGGCCTCCTTAAATTTTTCTTCTGCTTTGGGATCATCCGTGTTTCGGTCCGGATGATATTTCATGGCCAGCTTTCGATAGGCTTTTTTTATTTCGTCCTGGCTGGCATCTTTTGTCACTCCAAGAATTTCGTAATAATCGCGGGGCATACTAAGTTATGTCCTTCCGTTATTCGCTTACAATTACTTTTGCATGTCGGATGGTGCGGTCGCCCATGCGGTACCCGTTTTCAACAACCTTCAAAACCATATCACTGTCGATGCTGTCATCTTCCGGTTTTTGGCGCATCATCGCATCGTGCAGATCTACATCGAACGGGACCATCTCTTCATCAATTCGCTCCACATCGTATTTATGTAATACCTCTTCGAACTTACTGGCAACCAGCTCCACTCCATCCATAAAGTTCTCATTTACTTCCGATTCTTCAAACGCTTTCAGGGTCCGGTGCAAGTCGTCATTGATCGGCAGGAAATCTTCAAGGGCCTTGGCGCGGGCTGTCTCGAAAAGCTGGGTTCGCTCGCGTTTGAACCGTTTTCGTACATTTTCCAGTTCAGCGGCTTTCCGGAGATGATTTTCTTTGGCTGTTTCCATCTCCTTCTGGAGCTCTTCGATAAGCAGGTCCTGTTCTTCCAGCTTCTCGATCAGCTCTTCCCTTTGCCAATCGGCGTATTTACTTTCTTCTTTGTCGGCAGACTGTTTGCCTTCTGCAGTATCCAGCTCTTCCGGCTCATCCTGGGTTTCCTGGTCCTTTTTCACCTTTTCATTCGTGTCGCTCATATCCTTGTCATTTTTAAAAAATTCAATAAATCGCTTCATGCACTGCTATCTTTTTATGCAAATAACATGCCACCCGGTTTTGAACCCCGTTTTACTGCCAAAGTTTCGCAGTATCGTACTTGCCGGCAAACATCAACCTGTTGTGGGGATACCGGATGTTTCCCGGGCTCGGGGCCAGAAAAGTGAACCGCCGGGAGCCTGTCTCCAGGCTACCCAGTCCGGCTGTTTGCCTGGCTTCAGTCTTCATCCTCTTCGTAAAAAACTTCAATCATGTTGCCATCAGGATCAGAGATAAAGACAAATCGTCCCCTTTTCCGGTTCGCGGGTCCGCTCAAAATACTGACTTCCTGTTCTTTGAAATATTCTGCCATTTCATCCACCTCTTCTGGGGAATCGACATAAAATCCAAAATGGTCCACGCGGTAATCACGGGAATTGGGATCATAGCTGGTTTCAGCTTCCACCAGTACAAGGGTATCTTCTTCACCCACCTGGTAGACCGCCATGCTTTTACCCATTTTTCGAACCAGCTCAAAGCCAAGAATCTCACCGTAGAATTCTTCAGCTCTCTCAATGTCATTCACCCTGATTGTTATGTGATTCAGTCCTGAAGGATTAAATTTTGCCATATTCTTCTATTTGTGATCGAAATTAATATGTTGAATGTATTGTAAACCCCTCATCGAACTCCGGGGCTGCCTGTAATTACTGAAATCTTTGCAAAACCGTTGTCTTGTCCAATCTCTGTATTTTCGCGGATTCGAAATCCTCATTTATGAGATATAAACTGCGGATTCGAATTCGCTTATGCTTTGACCCTGAACCAAACCCTGGTTTTGCAAAGCTCTCTTACTTCCAAAGGAAATGGATACATTGTTCGTATCAAAATCATTTGTCCGTCATTCACTCTTTCTTCATTAGCCCTGATAATAACGTTTTTAGCTCTTATCTTCATCCAGATCTTGAACCTCAACTGTGAGCCACCGTGTCTACACTTTATATCGTTGCAACCCCGATCGGAAATCTGGATGATTTTTCTCCCCGTGCGGCCGAGGTACTGAATTCGGTTTCCTATATCGCCTGTGAAGATACCCGGAACTCGGGGGTACTATTGAATCGCTACGGCATAGATACACCCACTTTTTCATTCCATCAGCACAATGAGCATCAAAAAGTGGAGCATCTTATTCAGCTTTTGGATGCCAACCAACCCGTAGCGCTGATATCCGATGCAGGAATGCCCGGCATTTCCGATCCCGGTTTTTTGGCAGTACGCGCCGCTCACCAGCAGGGCCATACCGTCTCCGTCATTCCTGGTCCCGATGCCGCCACTACGGCCCTGGTGGCCAGCGGCCTGCCCTGCGACCGCTACGTGTATGAGGGGTTCCTTCCCCACAAAAAGGGGCGCCAAAAACAGTTGAAGCAGCTGGTGGACGAAGATCGCACCATTGTATTTTATGAAAGCCCCTACCGGGTAGTTAAGCTGCTGGAAGAACTGGTTGAGTATTTTGACGAGAACCAGTGGGCAGCCGTCTGCCGCGAACTGACCAAAAAGTTTGAGGAAGTGGTCAGGGGGCGTCTGAAAGATCTGCTGGGGGAATTTGGCAGTCGTTCAGAACTGAAGGGAGAATTTGTTATTGTCCTGGCACCAAAGGGATATGATGAGTAGTCTGACCAAAATCACCACCAATATATGGTCCAGTAAATGGGGATTAAGTATCCTGGCCGGATTGCTGCTGGGACTCAGTTTTCCTCCCCTGCCCTTTCCGTTCCTGGTCTTTCCGGCCTGGATCCTGCTGTTCCGGCTGGCAGAGCTATGTGAAAGCAACCGCGGAGCCGCCTTCTGGAGCTACATCTCGTTCGTAATATGGAACCTGATCACTACCTACTGGCTGATGATGGCGACCCTGGCCGGTGGAATAGCGGCCATACTGGCCAATTCGGCGGTCATGACGATCCCCTTCGTAATCCAGCGGCAGTTCCAGGCAAAGCTTGCATCGCCCTGGCTGACTGCTCCCCTGCACGCCGCCGCCTGGATCAGCTACGAGTTCCTGCATCACAACTGGGACCTGGCGTGGCCCTGGCTGACCCTCGGCAACGCCTGGTCCAACGTTCCGGGACTGGTCCAGTACATTTCGCTGACCGGCTACTGGAGTATCTCCTTCTGGATACTGGTTACGGCAAGCCTGGCGTGGCAGGCGATCAGGACGAATGACAACCGGCTCACTATCGGGGCGGCGACCGCCGCTTTCCTGTTCCCCGCCCTTTCATTAATACAGTACCATTCAGCCAATTTTTCTTCTGATCAAAAAATTGAAGCGGTAGTAGTGCAGCCCAACTTTGACACCTACCAAACCTATGGGGGCTATGAGAACATTTTTCAAACCCAGCAAGTGTTGCTGGAACTTTCGGATTCACTCCGGACCGACTCCACAGATCTCCTCCTCTGGCCGGAAAATGCAGTGCGCACCTCATTGACATCCCGGGAAGTGGAGGGGTCAACCGCTCTTGAAATCAAGAACCAGCTTCGCAATACTGCCCAACAGTGGAACAGCACCCTGATAACCGGGTCCACCTACTTCGACTACTTTCCGCCGGACAGCATCCCCCCGCTGGCGCGAACGTCGGGCGACTCCCATTACCTTTATTATAATGCGGCATTGGCGTTTTACCCCGATCAGCCATACGAGGTGTACCGGAAATACAACCTGGTCCCCATCGTAGAACGCGTTCCCTTTGTCCACTCGCTCCATCAGCTTGACATTTTTGGGATGGTGAACTGGGCTGATGTTCAGGGCTATGGGAAAGGGACCACCGCCCAGCAGTTCCAGGTCAATGGCACCGCAACACCGGCACTGGTCTGCTACGATTCGGTCTTCCCCAACTGGGTTCGCCAATATGTAGAGCAGGGTTCCGGCTTTATCAGCATTATCACCAACGACGGGTGGTGGGGCAATACCAGCGGGCACCATCAACACTTTGCCTTTGCCCGGCTGCGGGCGATCGAGTTCCGGCGGTGGGTGGTCCGCAGTGCCAACAACGGGATCTCCGGTATCATCAATCCCCACGGAAATATCGAGATTAAGACCGACTACTGGGAAAAAACCGCCTTTCGCTACGCTGTTCCCATTCTCGTAAAACAAACAATTTACGCCCGCTGGGGCGACTGGTTCCCGGTTAGCATGATCGCCTTTTCGTTCCTCGGGCTCGGGTTCATCGTTATTGCAGAAACCAGAAGAAAGGTCCCTTCAACATAATGTTGGTCCGGTTTAGGGATCGGGCACGGCAGCAGCTGCGGGAGTCTGAATTAATGGTCTGTCCCCCTGTCTTAGCGGGAGATCCGTTTTATCGATTGAATTCATCTCAATGTCGGGGTACATTCAACAGTGCAGCCGTACGCTCAATCATCAGATTTGACAGTACAAAGACAACGGGATTTCACGCGGCCGCGCTGCGCATCAATTTATAAAAACAGCCACCGGGAGTATTTCATGCAGGCATCCGAAAGTCAAATGCGCTACCTCAAATTGCTTTCCAGGCAATATCCTTCTATCGAGGCGGCATCAACTGAGATTATAAATCTCAGTGCAATCCTGGAACTACCAAAAGGGACCGAGCACTTCATTTCTGACATCCACGGAGAGTACGAATCATTTTTACATGTACTTCGCAACGGGTCGGGGTCGATTAAACGAAGGATCGACGAAATATTCGAATATTCGCTAAATGAACAGGAGAAACAAAACCTGGCCACCCTCATCTACTATCCCGAGGAAAAGATGGCCATTATTTTAAAAAAGATCTCAAATCCGAAGCAGTGGTATCGGAAGACCCTGTTTCAGCTTATAAAGCTTTGCCGGGTGTACTCCTCGAAATATACGCGTAACAAAGTTCGCAAGGCCCTGCCGAAAGATTTCAGCTACATTATTGAGGAGCTGCTGCACGAACAGGAGAGCATTAAAAACCGGGAACAGTATTACACCAGTATCATTGAATCGATCATTGAGACCGACCGGGCAGGTGCCTTTATCGTCGCCCTGGCCCGCCTGATTCAGCAGCTCACCATAGCCCGGCTGCATGTCATCGGGGATGTCTACGATCGCGGTCCCGGGGCGCATATCATCATGGATAAATTGATGGAACATCACGCCGTCGATTTTCAATGGGGCAACCACGACATCGTGTGGATGGGCGCGGCGGCCGGTAGCGAAGCCTGTATTGCGAATGTAATTCGTGTCTCCCTCCGATATTCCAATATGGAAACCCTGGAAAATGGCTATGGCATCAGCATGCTCCCGCTGATTTCACTTGCCGTGGATGTGTATGGTGACGACCCATGCGAGCAGTTCCGTCCCAAAGATGCTGATGAGGAGTTCACGGAAAACGAGCAGCTGCTGATGGCCCAGATGCAGAAGGCGATTACCATGATACAGCTCAAACTGGAGGGACAGATTATACAGCGGCGGCCTCAATACCAGATGCAGGATCGGCTGCTGCTCGACAAGATCGATTTCCAGCAGGGCACTGTCCGGGTCGGTGATCAATCCTACCCGCTGCTTGATACCCATTTTCCCACAGTTGATCCTGAAAATCCATATGCACTTTCGGCCCAGGAGAAGTCGGTAATGGATAAAATCCGCCTCTCGTTCCAGAACAGCGAGCGATTGCAGGAGCATGTACGGTTCCTGTTCTCCAAAGGCAGCATGTATCTTGCGTATAACGGCAACCTCCTGTATCACGGCTGTATCCCGATGACACAAAACGGCCGCCTGCGCCACTTTACGTTTGACGGGGTGGCGCACAGCCCCAGCAGCTTTATGGATCGACTGGACCGGCTGGCCCGCCAGGGATACTTTGCCAAAGACAATCCTGAAAAAAAACAGTACGGCATGGACACGATGTGGTACCTGTGGAGCGGATCCCAGTCTCCGCTTTTCGGGAAAGACAAGATGGCTACATTTGAACGCTATTTTATTGAAGATCCCTCTACCCACAAAGAGCAGATGAATCCCTACTACGACTACAGGGGCGACGAAGAGGTAGCCGTAAAGATCCTGGAAGAGTTTGGCGCAGATACGGAAAACGGCCATATCATAAACGGTCACGTTCCGGTAAAAGTCACCCGGGGTGAAAGCCCGGTAAAGGGAGGCGGAAAACTGCTGGTTATCGACGGGGGATTTGCCAAGGCCTACCAGGAAAAGACGGGCATCGCCGGCTATACCCTCATCTTTAATTCGTACGGTTTGATACTGGCCGCCCACGAGCCGTTTGAGTCGCGCCAGAAAGCCATTGAAGAAGAGATCGACATCCACTCCAATACAAGAATACTGGAACAAAATACGGAACGTATCCGTGTACGCGATACCGACAACGGTCGCGAGATCCAGCGAAAGATTGAGGATCTTAAGCAACTGCTGGAAGCATATCGGTCTGGGTTAATCAAGGAATCATAGGGGGTAAAACTTGCCGATTTCTGGGGACTCAGCATCCAATATCTTTATCTTCATGCGTTTATCTTTTGTGAACTGCCGGAATAAAGGCATCTCAATAACGATCATATAACAAACGTTCTGCCAAATGGATCCCGTTACTCACGGCCTTATCGGGGCTTCTGCCTCCCAGTCTTTTGCTGACAAGGAGAAGCTGCGACTTGCTGCACTGGCTGGAGCCACCGGTGCCATGCTGCCGGACCTCGATATATTGATCGGCACCTCTTCGGATCCGCTGCTCACCCTGGAGTTCCACCGTCAATTTACCCACGCCCTCCTCTTTATTCCGGTCGGTGCCCTGCTCGCCGCTGTCGCCTGCTGGTGGCTGGTCAAAAAGAAACTGAGCTTTAAAGAAACATATAGCTTCACCCTGCTGGGTACTGCAACGGCCGGCATTGCTGACGTTTTCACCAGCTACGGTGTTCAGCTGCTGTGGCCACTGACCGACGAGCGCTTTGCCTGGAATCTTGTCTCCGTATTTGACCCGCTTTTCTCTCTCGGTTTAATCCTTACCGTCGGACTTGCCCTGTACCGGAAGCAAAAGGGAGTTGCCCGAATCTCTTTTATCTGGATCACGGTTTACCTGCTTTTTGCGATAACCCAGCAGCAACAGGCCCGGCTGACGGCCCGGGCACTGGCCAGTCAGCGCAACCACTTTGTCGAGCGACTTGTCGTAAAGCCAACCATTGCCAATCAGCTGTTGTGGAGCACCCGCTATGTGAGCGGCAACCGCATATATGCCGACGGGGTGCGGATCATTCCCTTTTCCAAACCCCAGGTATTCCGGGGGCGGTCGACCCAGCTTATTCCCTGGCAGCAAACCTATGCCCATTACAAGGGAACAACGCTCTACAACGATATTAAACGATTCAGCACGCTCTCGGAAGGACTCCTCGTGGCGCACCCGGACCGTCCACAGGTGATCGGCGACGGGCGCTATGCCATGCTTCCTACTTCAGTAACGCCACTGTGGGGTATTGTAGCCGACACCACCCGGGCCAAACAGCATGTCGAATTCAAAACCTACCGGGATGCAAGTCCCGAGATCCGAAATGCATTTCTGCGTATGTTACGGGGAGAATATCCCGATTAGGGCTGTTTTACTGTTAATACAATCTGAATATGCTTCAAGCAGGCTTTTTACAGGAGTTTTTTCACGGACTTACCGGAACCAGCGCAAATTTCTCATCAAGAAATTTATTCCTCAGCAAGTCGAAGGGAAGTACAGGCGGGACAACACGTTACCTTTCTGTTAACCACTCCAGCGTGTCCGTACCGTCGGGTTTCCAGTCGAGCGGGGGAGCCTGGGCCACAGACAGCAGCTCCGTTCGCTCTTCGAAACCGGGAATCCTGGTTTCAGAGTCCGTCACATACACGCTCTGCAGCCGATCGCCGGCCCCGGCTGCCAATTCAGCAGCCTTCTGCTCATCTCCCTGCACCCAGTAACAGATAAAATCCTGGTCCATCTCCAATCCTCCTTCCTGCAGCAGGAAATCATTCAGCCACACCTGGGTTCGTGTTATCGCCCTGTTGTAGGCATAACGGTACTTCAGGCGGGGACCCGGCGACTCCTGTTGTGGATTTTTTGACCAGAAGTCGCGGACATGATCGGTCAGTTCACTTTTCACCTCATCGAGTCCAACAGGAGCCACAACGATCGCAACCGAACGGCATCCTTTGCCTCCGTATCGAAACACTGCTTCCACAAGCTCCTCCATCCGTAAATCCTGCGGGTTTGCCAGGCAAGCTATCGAAAAGTGGGCCGTGCGAACCAGGTACCGGGTTTTGCTGCTGGCCAGGTGGAGTTCCTCAATCCTCTGTTTGACGCCGGGCACCGAGTCTTCGGAACCCGCGAACAGGATTTTATCCGTCTGCAAGCCTTCCAGGTGCTTCAGGCTGTGGACCCACTGGATATCGATATCTGAAAAAACCCCGGTCTTTTTCACCTCATTCAAAAAAGTAGGTAGCAGGTAGGGATCTTTTCGCGATATTTTACCGTAATAGGTTGCTCCGCTGAGAATCGCGGCAAAAGCGTCCTGAAACCCGACCAACGGAATATTTCCGGCATGCAGGCAGAGCACATTCTGCCCTTCTGCGCTGCTTGTATCGGAGAGTCCGGCCCGTTGGACCCAATCTCGGACGGCTGTCTCACTGACTGCTTCCCTGATTGCCAGGAGGGCGTATTTCACATCTTCAAAACTAAAAAAACCCTCCCGAACCGTCTGGTCATACGCGGTACTGAGATACTCGTTATCCTTGTTCAGCCAGTTTTGAGTGGCTTCCAGAAGAGCCGATATCCGTTTTTCCAAATGCATACTGATAATTTTTAGTTTTATTCCTTCAACAAAAAAATCTGATTATTAGGGACGTTTGCAGAACCTGCTATGTTGTTGGAGGTGATTGTACCACCGACCTTATTGTCCGTTAAACGGGAGTACAACTCCCTATAAACAAGGAATTGGGGGGGTTGCAAAGCTCTCAATCAAATAATCCAAAACGGGAATAACAAGTGTCCCCGGATGGTTTCTTTAACCGGATTATTCACGAAATGCTGACAATGGATGGGTAAGTCATTGTTATTACTCTGCATATCGAAAATTGTTTATGCCCCAAATTTATAGAAGATAGCTGCAACGGCTGCGAAATTGGGCCGTGCACTTCGTTGGAGGAAAAATGACGTACTCAAGGTACAACCGTGCCTTTCCGCCGTCTTTTTTCCTTCACCTCGTTCACAACCGAATTTCCTGGTGAATAATCCGGGTTAAGGGTTATGACGATTCAAGTACCTGGATTAAAATATGTGTGCTTTACGTTTATCTTCTAATCCTCATCGATCAAAAAATTACACCCGCGCAGGTCTTTTGGATTCCATCGGCCGTGAATTTTAAACCGGCCATCCTTGTGACGAATTCCCTTGTCCCCGGTCAACAAAAAGGAGCAGGAGTGCACATTGGCCAAATCGATGACACCGATCAGCCCCTCCTGGAATGGCGGCATCTCTGACCGCGGGTCGTCGGGATTTCGGATTGACACCTTCATCCAGGGCACCGTCTTAAACCACTGACCACCGGTGGTGTAGGCCTGGCTGAGCAGCTCGCACATGCCGTACTCCGAATGGACCCGACTTTGATCCAGCCCGAAACCGGCCGCCAGCCGTCTGTGCAGTTCCTCTTTGCCGATCTCCCGGCGGTGCGTTTTCATTCCACCCGTTTCTATGACGATACTGTTGCCCGGAAGTTGAGGTGCCCCCATATCCAGCAGGTCCAACAATCCAAAAGCAGCTCCAAAGAGTATAAGCTGCTTGCCCGTCTTTTCGACCTGGCTTATATCGGCCCGATCCAGCGGTTCACCCAAGGGGAGAAAGCGGCTCAGTCCGGATTGCTCCTGCTCAATCAGCTCATGCAGCATCCAGATGAGTGAAGAAACCGGATTGTCGGAATAGCCGGGCGTATACGCCCATATTACCGATCGATCCAGCTCATAAAACTGGCGGAAACCACGAAGCAGCGATTGCCGGTACAACGTTTCATCAGCCACCAGGTGCCGGCTTCGATCCATGCCGGAGGTGCCACTGCTTTGAAAAACGAGATCCGGTTTTTTATCGGGCTTGCAGGTCACCACCGCATCCTTGAACGCCCGGATCGGCAGCAGAGGCGGTTCGGTATCCGGATCAAACGAATAGGAGAGCGCATCACAAAACCGCCGGTAAACCTTGTTCTCTCTATACTGGTACGTGAACACGTTCTCCAGCTTCGCCGAGAAGTCCACCTCGTCATCAAAGATCAGCTCGTTCCAGTCGGTCATAACAGGGACAAATTCAACATGCGCGCCGTTCGTTGAAACGGGCTCGCATACATTTTAAAAATTTCTACTTCTCCAACGGTAAAATCTCCACGGATCTAAAATGAACAGGGTGGCTTTCGGCCTGCAGCGATATGTATCCGTGATCGATCAGTAAATTTTGCTGTCCCTCTTTGATCAGCTTTTGTGCGTTGGCATCTTCCGAATCATACTGAAGGTTGGTGTATTCCAGCACCTTCCTGCCATTCACAAAATGTCGGAAAAGTTCACTACCCCGCACTTCTGCCTCCACGGTAACCCACTGGTCGCCATGAAACGTTTCGGAGCTGGAATTCACGCAGTGCTGGGTAACCAATTCCCCATCCATCTCAATATGGGTTCCCATAGAGCACATATTCGCCGTGGGACGCTCATCCGTGCCGTTTCCACCCAGCAGCTGTACCTCCACGGATACCGGTGACATCTGGTCTTTTCCCATCGTTTCCGGGGGCTGGCTGTGCAGCTTGAGTCCACTGTTGCGCCAGGCCCAGTCGGGGGCTCCCGGAACCTGCTCTCCCACAAACCGGTATTCCGCCCTGATTTTATAATGTGAATAGGGCGTCTTGTAATACAGGTGGCCGAACGCCCCGTCAAACTGATCATAATTTTCGTAGGAGGCCTTCAGCAGCCCGTCCTCGACCCGGAAGGTATTCTTGTAATTTACCCCGAGTTCATGCCCTGCAAATTTTGGCGTCCAGCCGTCCAGGTTTTCTCCATTAAAGATCGGGATCCATTCCTGGCGCTCACCCGTGGAGTTTACTCCCTGTTGCACGGCAAAAGCGGCCACCCCAAACAAGACGACCAGTGTAACACGTATTATTTTTTTCATGATGCTGTGATTTATGGCTATCAGTTATAAAAATATTGAGATTCATTACTCCAATCCGACCCGGCTAAAAATCCGGTCCACATTTTTGGTGTGATGTTCGAGATCAAACGCCTTCTCGATCTCTTCCGTGGTGAGATATTCGATGATCGCGGGGTCCTCCTCCACCAGTTCACGGAACATCCGTTTTTCCTCCCACGACTGCATCGCCAGCGGTTGGACCGTGTCATAGGCTTTTTCGCGCGACATCCCCTTGTCAATCAGCAGGTGGAGCAGGCGCTGCGAAAATGTCAGGCCGTACGTTTTGTAGATATTTTCCTCCATGTTGTCCTCGTAAACCGTCAGCTTCTCAATGATCCCGGAAAACCGTTTCAGCATGTAATCAAGCAGGATTGTGGCATCGGGAAAGACGATCCGCTCGACAGAGGAATGAGAGATATCGCGCTCGTGCCAAAGGGGAATATTCTCATACGAAGTGAGCATGTAACCCCGGAGTACGCGCGAACAGCCACTGATATTTTCCGATCCCACGGGGTTCCGTTTATGCGGCATGGAGGAGGAGCCTTTCTGTCCCTTGCGGAAAAACTCTTCGGCTTCACGAACTTCGCTGCGCTGCAGGTGACGCACCTCCACCGCCATTTTTTCGAGCGTGGAACCTACAAGAGCCAGCGTCGCGATATAATGGGCGTGGCGGTCGCGCTGGAGCGTCTGCGTGGAGATGGGCGCCGGCTGAAGGCCCAGTCGCTCGCAAACCAGCTCTTCCACCTCCGGCGGAATGTTGGCAAACGTGCCCACAGACCCACTCATTTTTCCGAATTCGACATCGCGCGCCGCCTTCTCAAAACGCTCGAGGTTCCGCTTCATTTCTGCATACCAGAGAGCACACTTGAGGCCAAACGTCGTCGGCTCGGCATGCACGCCGTGGGTTCGTCCCATCATCACCGTGTATTTATGCTCTTTGGCCTTGGCGGCCAGCACATCAATAATGTGCTCGATATCATCACGCAAAATTTTATTCGCCCGCTTCAGGCGTACTCCCTGGGCTGTGTCAACGACATCGGTGGATGTTAAGCCGTAGTGTACCCACTTTTTCTCCTCACCGAGCGACTCTGATACAGAACGGGTGAAAGCCACGACATCGTGACGGGTTTCTTTTTCGATCTCTTTAATCCGTTCCACATCAAAGGTGGCCTTCTGGTAGAGTTTTTCGACATCTTCTTCGGGAATATGCCCCAGTTGGCTCCAGGCCCAGCAGGCGGCCAGCTCCACATCCAGCCACGCCTGAAACTGGCTTTCCTCGGTCCATATTTCTGCCATCTCCTTACGCGAATATCGGTCAATCATGTAATATATTGTTGGTTCGAATTAGAGCCAAAGATATTGGTTTTACTTCAGGATGTCTTGTAAAATTAACAGGTTATCTTATTTTCTTGTGACAAAGACCCCTTAACCGAATAAATAAAGCCAATGAGCTTTCCCGACCCTTTTTACCGCTGGCGCCCGCACCCCTGGCACGGACTCGAACCCGGTGATGTAGATTCCGGTATTATTAACGCTTTTATTGAAATCACTCCATTTGACCTGGTCAAATATGAAGTGGACAAAGCCACGGGATATCTCCGTGTTGACCGCCCCCAGCAGAGCTCCTCGCTCCCGCCATCGCTTTACGGATTTATCCCCCGTACCTATTGCGGGAACCGGGTGGGAGCGCTCTCCGACTATACCGACGAGGGGGACCACGATCCGCTCGATGTATGCGTTTTGAGTGAGCGCCCCATCAGTAAATCGGAGGTCATTTTGACAGCACGGGTTGTCGGAGGTATTCATATGATCGACAACGGAGAAGCAGATGACAAAATCATTGCCGTGCTGAACAACGACAAGTTCTGGGCTGACGCCCACGATATCTCTGACCTGCCGGACAATATAAGAGACCGTCTGAGGCACTACTTTGCCACCTACAAGCTGGTGCAGGGTGAAGATAAAACCGTGACGGTGGAAGAAGTCTATGACAAGAAAAAGGCGATTAAGGTGATCGACGCCGCGATGGAGGACTATGACCGGGCGTTTGGAAAATGATGAGATCACCATGATGGTTCCTCCCACTTTTGTTACAAGTCGCCCCTGGGAAAGAGGCTGAAACGTTGTGTACAGAAAACCAATTCACTTGTTAACCGATGGACGTTCCAGCCCGGATTTCTTCATCAACAAAATGGTATGTCTGTTAGACGACCTGGACTAAAACTCCTGGTTTTGCAAGGTGTCCCTGGTGTGAAGGACACGGAACTAACAGGGACCTTTGCAGAACCTGCTACGTTGTTGGGAAGTGGTTATCCCACCGAACTTATTGATCTTTAAACGGGAGTATAACTCCCTCTGAACGAGAAATTGAGGGTTTTGCAGAGACCTCCCTAATAGTACTGTTCTCCCTTTAATCCCCAGTATTTGATCAGGAAATAGCCGACGATCATTCCACCGAGGTGAGCAAAGTGAGCGACCCCCGTGGCGGTACCCATGACCCCGTTCATTAATTCAAGGCCGCCGAAAATAGCAACAAAATACTTGGCTTTTATAGGGATCGGCGGAAACAGCAGCATAATGGGACGTTCAGGAAACATCATGCCAAAGGCGAGCAATATCCCGTAGACCGCGCCCGAAGCTCCGACAGTAGGGGCTCCTCCCCCTCCGATAAACATATGCAGCAGGGCCGCCCCGATGCCGGTTAAAAAATAATACCAGACAAACCGCCTGGTCCCCCAGTAGTTTTCTATTGACTGTCCGAACATCCAGAGGGCAAACAGGTTCATAAAAATATGGCCGAATCCACCGTGCAAAAACATATAGGTAATCAGCTGCCAGGGCTGAAACAACCCGGATCCTATGGGCCAAAGAGCCCCGTACTGGAATAAAAACTGTCCCACAACCGGGGTGCTTAATCCCACAAAAAACAACCCGTTTATAATCAAAAGATGCTTTACGGCAGGCGGAAATATGGAAAAGGCTGTATTGGGACTGTAATTATTGGAATAATAACTCAAAATGCAGAAGCTTGTGATTAATCTGTTAACATGGTGAACTGTTGTGCCGATCCACTCGGCAGTAATAAAACAGAATAGATTGATTTATTAAAATAAAAGATCGGGGATAATATACCGTTTCTCCCGGTAAAAAAGTTGACGGATATAATCAACGCACGGAATTCAATATGGAGAGGGCTGTGCAACACCGGTTTTGCACGGAGCAGCTGAGTACAGGTGCAGAATATTCTGCTAGGAACCTTTGCAGAGCCTGCCATTTGTTGGGAGGTACCTGTACTACCGACCTTGGGGACCTTTAACGGGAGTAAACTCCCTCAGAACGAGGAATTGAGGGTTTTGCAAAGTCCTCTGATAAACAATATCCTGTTCCTGCTCTGAGAGGATCACCCGGCGGCCGAATGTCTGTGCTAAGCCGGGGCTACGTTGATCTCCAAATTGGCCAGTTCAGGATTTTCCACCTTTTGATCACTCTCAATCTTTCCATCCCGCAGGCGGATGATACGCCGCGCGTGATTGGCGATCTCATCTTCGTGGGTAACCAGCAGAATCGTATTTCCCATGCGGTGGAGCTCCTCAAACAGTCGCATGATCTCCTCTCCCGTTTTGGTGTCAAGGTTTCCCGTCGGCTCGTCGGCCAGCAGGATGGAGGGGTTATTGACCAGGGCCCGCGCAATGGCTACCCGCTGCCGCTGTCCGCCGGAAAGCTCGTTCGGCTTGTGGTCGATGCGGTCTCCCAGGCCCACCCGGGTCAACGTACTTGTGGCCCGTTCGTGCCGTTCCGAAGCCTTTACCCCGGAATAGATCAGCGGCAGTTCAACATTGGCCAGGCAGTCGGTGCGGGGCAGCAGGTTAAAGGTCTGAAACACAAATCCGATTTCGCGATTTCGCACTTCGGCCAGCTCGGAATCCTCCAGCTCGCTCACATCCTGGTTGTTCAGGATATAGGTCCCGGAAGTGGGAGTGTCCAGGCAGCCGATCAGGTTCATCAGGGTAGACTTCCCGGAACCGGAAGGCCCCATAATGGCGATATATTCATTTTCCAGTACGTCAAACGAGACGCCGTCAAGGGCCCGCACCTCGTTGTTTCCCATCAGGTATATTTTTGTGAGATCCCGGATCTCAATTATTGCTCGTTTCATAATCAGGTTAGTTTTGTGCGAATCGTTGAAATTGATTGTTGTCCACCTTCACCTTGTCTCCATCCTTTAAATCCCGGGATAGGGTTCGATAACTTCCGATCACAATCTTATCTCCGGCGGAAATCCCGGAAAGAATCTGGATATGGCTGTTGTCGCTGATCCCGGTTTCTACTTCACGGCGTTTGGCGATCCCATCTTCAACCTGGAATACCACTTTGCGCAGGTCTTCCTCGGGGATAATCATCTCTTCCCCGGTATCTGCTGTATCCGAATCTGTACCCGTTTCCGGGGTCGTGGCGCTTGTATCAGTGCGGCTGCTGCGGTCCAGGGCGAAGTCGCGGACCGTCACAGCCTGGATCGGCACCGACACCACGTTGTACACGGTTTCGGTCTCCACATCCACGGTGGCCGACATCCCCGGCTTGAAACTGGGTACAAATTCGCTGCCGGGCAGTTCCTGCGATGCCTCCTGCACGATCTGCTCTCCCCCCGCCATATCCAGGTTATGGGGGGTTGTGATCCGTATTTTAACCTCGTAGTTCGTGACCTGCTCATTCGTCCCCGACGCGGTGATTTCAGCAGAGTTTGCAATCTCCGTGACAAGGCCGTCAAAGATGCGTTCAGGATAGGCGTCCACTTCAATCCTGGTCGTATCTCCGGGTTCGACATTCACAATGTCGTTTTCATTGACCTGAACGACCACTTCCATCTGGTCCATTTTGGCGATGCGCATCAGCTCCGTGCCGGTCATCTGGGTCTGTCCCAAGACGCGTTCGCCCGTTTCTACGGCCAGGGCACTGATTGTACCGTCCCGGGGCGAACGAATAGTCGTTTTTTCAAGCTCCTCCTCCGCCTGGTCGAGCTGGGCCTCAATACTTTGAACCTGGTATTCAGCGGCCTTGTAATTGGCTTTTTGCGCCTCATACGCAGTTTTTGCCTGCACATACTGCGCCTGGGAGATCGCTTCCTTTTCGTATAACTGCTGTTGCTGGTTATAGTTCGATTCCGCTTCCAGCAGGTTGGCTTTCGCTTGTTCCTGGCGCGCCTTCTGCGTCAGCAGCGTGGCGTTAATCTCCTCAATCCGTGCTTCATAAATATCCGGTTTTATGCGCAGCAGCAGGTCGCCCTTTTCAACATAGTCGCCCTCCTTCACCGGCAGCTCAATAATCTCACCTGAAACTTCGGGACGGAGGATGACTTCCACCTCGGGCTGTATCTTGCCGGATGCGGAAACGACCTGTGTAATTGTTTTCAATTTGGCTGTCGACGTTTCTACCGTAATGCCTTCGCCCTCCCCGCCGAGCCAGCCCATCGATTTGGCGGCCAGGGCCCCGAGAACCACTACAATAATGAGGACTCCCCCTGCCATCATCAGTTTTTTTGTCGGCGATTTTTTGGTCTTTCCGGCCATAACGCATCCCCTCTCTTATCCCCTCATGTGTGAAAAATGTACGGTCATTGGCTTACTGATTTAACGAAATATTTTGGTCCAGCCGCCCGATGTAGTAATCCAGTAATTTTTGTTGAAATACAAAGTTAAAAACGGCCCGTGCTCGGTCAGATTGTGCCTGGACATACTGTGCGTTGGCATTGCTCAGCTCAATCAGGGTGGTGGCTCCAACATTGTAACGCTCCCTTTCAGTCTCGTAGGAACGCTCAGCGGCACGCAGTGATTTCTCTGTGGCCTCCAGCTGTTTTATGACTGCCTGGTAGTCGGTATACGCCTGGTTGACCTCCTGCACGACCTGCAGCTCAGTATTTTCCAGCGAGAGTTGCTGGTTCCGATAGCTGATTAGCTGCGACTGTACATTGGTACGGCGATTAAAATTGTCAAAAATCGGGATATTCACTGAAAGTCCGAGCGACCGGTTGAGGTTTTGATCAAAAAACTGGTCCTGGAACCCAACGAGCTCCCCGGTAGCGCGGTCGAAGTTCTGATCATTGTAGTTGCTCGACAAGCTCGCGCTAAAGTTCAGCGATGGGTAAAGACTTCCTTTGGTGGCCTTCAGCTGGTGTTCAATGGCCTTGATATTGAGCCGGGCACTTTGCAGGTCCGAACGGTTTTCGAGAGCGGCATCAACCAGTGCCTGCAGCTGGTATTCCCGGGGCGTCAGATCCTCGGCGCCAATGTCAGGAATTGAAAATTCGTACTGTCCCAGCGGGTCGATCTGCAGCGTGCGGATCAGTTGAAGCCGGCTTATCTGCAGGGCATTTTCCCGGTTGGTTACTTCAAGTTCGTTATTGGCCACAGTCGCCTCCTGGTTATATAGATCAACCGAAGGTCTCGACCCCACCTCAACCTGGGCCTGAACCTGCTCGAGCTGCTTGCGGGAGGAAGCCAGGTTTTCGTTCGCTATCTGCAGCAACTCCTTGTCGAGCAGTACCTGCAGGTAGCGGGATGCGGTATCAAAGATGACATTTTCTTTTACCCGCTGGACGGTCTCCTCCTGCGATTCGGACGAATACTGGCTGCTTCTTAAATTGTTGATATTTTGAAACCCGGTAAACAGCGGGATACTGGTATTCAGGTTACTGCTGAACCCGTTAATGGTAAAATCACCAAAATCACCCGTCGTCTGGTTGAACTGGCGACCAACCCGCTTGTTGCCACTGAGACTTGCCGAGACCGAAGGCAGGAAATCGGCTTTGGCGCTAAACTCCTGGTATTCTGCCAAATCCAGGTCGTTGCGCGCCTGTTTAAGCTGATAATTATTTTCTATGGCGAGTTCTATCGCTTCTTCAAGAGAGATCATTTCGGGACTGGTGTCTTGAGCGTGCAGCAAGAGAGGCATCCCAACGATGAGTAGTAGAATTATCCCACGTTTCATATAACTTCGGTTAGATATTTTAGCATTTCTGTTTGGCGACTCGTGGAGGTACACGAATCTCATTTCGATTAGTTTCACTTGTACAAACGGAGATTTGAAAATGCTCCCCTCTACGACTCCTGTTCCGGCGTCTCTTCCATATGATTCAACAGGTCCCCTTTTCGGGATTCTATAAAATTATCAAAATAGTCGGTTGCCGCCGATACTGCCTTGCGGGTAGCTATCTTTTTTAGCTCGGATATCAGAAGAGCGGCAAATCCATCCCCGGAGCTATGCGAGCCTGGCCGGGAACTGCCTTTTCGTTTGGGGGTATGCCCGGCCAAAAATCCGACAAACACCGATAATCCCACCACGGGAATCGGGTAGTTTTTTATAATTTCAGAGGGCTTCAGCTTTTCGCTAACATCGGCGCGAACCTCATCAATATTACTGTCCAGTTCATGTTGAATCCGGTTAAGTTCGGCCTCAAGCTCCTCTTTTTTCGCTTTCAGTTCGTCCAGTTCCTCTTTCGACATATTGTAACCGTTCGTTTTATTTAGTCTGTTCATCCATTTGCTGCTGTTCGGGCCCGGGCGTTAATTGCTCTTTTTTTTGTTCCTCATTCGCCGATATAGCCCTGATAATTTCCTTTTCGAAATGACTTTGCAGACCTTCAGCCATACTTTTGGGCTTCAGGGAGTAAAACAGCAGGCCCGCTACAAGCATAGGTATCGAAACCAGGATATATCCCAGGCTCTCGTTATTCAGCAGGTCTCCCAGAAACAGTGCCAGGGCCACCAGCAGAAAGACCAGGGCCCCCGAAAGCATCAGAATTCCAGCCACTTTTTGGACAGATTCCGCCATCATGCGGGAAAAATGCTCTCCGACATTGAGCAATAACAGTTCCACCCGTTTTTCAACATATCGCTTGAGATCGCCCGAAATTGCTTTCAGACGGTTCCCAAGAGGGTCCTCTTTCTTTTGTGACATATTTATTCCTCACCGGAACTTAGCATTTTGCCGATTATATAGCCTATCAGCAGTCCCCCGGCTACGCTTTTTATGGGATTCTCCCGTATGACGGACTCTGCACGCAGTTTCAGTTCTTCGATCCGTTCTGCCAGTTCATCGTCATCAACGATCTGCCGCCCGCGGTCCAGGGCGTCGTCGAGCCGTTTGTTCAGGTTTTCGAGAATTTCTTCGTTCATCGAGCTTGTGATTGGGGTTAATAGATATCCTTGAAAAACTAACTAAAGAATTTTTCTGCTAAGTTAAAATGAGAAAGTACATCAATTCCAGTTCCACTGCTGCCTGTACTGCTTCAACATAGCCATGCAATTTGAAGAGAATCTGAAGGAGGTCCGCTGTTTTTCTGATCAGGATCTATTCGCGCTAGCTCCCGCCCCTGCAATTGCAGGCATTTTCCGTGTCCGGACTCAAAAAATTATAAAAAACGCATGATCCTCCGCGACCTTCTGCTACTCGTACCGCAGGCTTTCTATGGGATCAAGTTTCGCGGCCTTGAATGCCGGGTATACCCCAAACATCACGCCGATAATCGTCATCCCGACAATTCCGGCCCCGGCCGCCATCCAGGGAAAGACCACGCTCGACTCCATCCAGAAGGCCAGCAGGTTCCCTCCCGCAATACCGATGAACATGCCCACGATCCCCCCGATCTGGCAGATCACAACCGCTTCCATTAAAAATTGGGAGGTAATCGCTTTTTTTGTTGCCCCCACGGCCTTGCGGATACCGATCTCGCGGGTTCGCTCCGTCACCGATACCAGCATAATATTCATCACCCCGATGCCCGCCCCCAGCAGTGCAATGCCGCCGACCACCACTCCAAAGATGTACAGCACGCCCGTAAACTGATCGAAGACGCCGGAGAGAGATTCGTTGGTTTCGATCTCAAAATCGTTCTGTTCTCCGGGCGGAACCTTCCGGATGGTACGCAGCAGCCCTGTAAGTTCGTCCATCGAAGCATTGACCGACATCATGGACGGGGCCCTGACCTGGATGTCAATGTTGCGTTCCGAGCCGTACACATTCATGGCGGTGGTGTAGGGAATAAGCACAAAATTGTCCAGGGAGTTGCCAAACACGCTCCCCTTCTCCTCCACCAGCCCGATAACCCGGTACGGCCGCCCGTCAATCCGGATGGTCTTTCCCAGCGGATATTCCACTTCGAACAGCGTCTCCCTCACATCTTTCCCGATAATAGCCACCGGCCGTCTATACTGGATATCCTCACTGGTGAAGTTGCGGCCGTCGGCCAGCTCATATGCATTGTTTGAAAGATAGTATTGATTGCTTCCCCGGATCGGTACATTGGGCTCCGTCTCCTGGTCGCCATACAGCACGTTCGTCTGGCTGAATGTCTCATCGGGATTGATGTCGCTGACCAGCCTCACTCGTTCCTGCAGCTCCTCCAGCGTTTCAAAGGTGATGTCTTTCCGGTTGCGATACTGCTGCCAGTCGCCGCCCATGCGGACTGAGGGATATTTCGAGATGTTAATAACATTTCCGCCCATCAGCGTAAGGGTTTCCTTGAAAAAAGTGTCGAGCACCAGCACCGCAGTAGACGCACTGATGATGGCAAATACCCCCACAACGATAGCCAGAAGTGTCAGGGCGGAACGCAATTTATTGGCTGCCAGCGATGAAAAAGCCTGTTTTACTACTTCAATTATATTCATAATGCGAACAGCGTTGGTTATTCATATCGGAGCGACTCGATCGGGTCAGATTTTGCCGCGCGGTAGGCTGGTAAAAAGCCAAAAGCCAGTCCCACAAGCGTACAGATTCCAAATGCCAGTGCCACCGTCTGCCAGCTCATGTAGGCCACAAAAAACTGGTTGATGACCTGTGTCGTAATCACGGACAGCGCCACCCCGATCAGCCCCCCGACCATGCAGATAATAGTGGCTTCGACCAGGAACTGGCCCAGTATCTCCCAGGCTTTGGCCCCCACCGCCTTGCGGATACCGATCTCCTTGGTGCGCTCCCGAACCGACACGAACATAATATTCATCACCCCGATGCCCCCGATAAACAAAGCCAGCGAGGTCAGGAATATACCGATCCCGTAGATTGCAAAGGTCATCGATTCATACTGCTGGCGAAAGGCTTCGGGCTTGTTGATGGCAAAATCGTTCTCCTCCATCGGGTCCAGCTGGCGGATCCGGCGCATGAGGCCCTCAATTTCGTATTCCCCTTCGAGCTGTGCCTCCTCACTGGGGAATTTTACGATCAGGCGAACACCCGTCCTGGTGCCATAAATTTCCTGGAAAGCACTCATCGGGATAATAACCTGGTTATCGATATCTTCAAGTCCCAAAAAAGAACCCTGCCGCTCAAGCAGCCCGATTACCAAAAATCGCTGGCCGGCAATGCGCACCTGCTTGCCAAGCGGGTATTCAAGGTCAAAAAGAGCATCAGAAACGCTTTGGCCCATAACCACGACATTGGCTCCCGTTCGCTCCTCCTCCACCGTAAAAAAACGACCCTCCGCAATATCCATCGTGCTTGTCTGGGTGATCGTCTCGGTCGCTCCCTGGAGCATCACCCCGTTAGCATACGTATCCTCAAACCGCACCGTCACATTTCTGTTTGAGCTGGCTGAAACTGCACTCGCAAACCGGCTGGTTTCCTCGAGCTGATCCGCATAGTCGATCTTCATATCCGGGCGATTTCGATATTCCCACCACCGATACTCCCCGCTGCCGAGTCCCCAGGGCCATTTTTCCACATAAATCACGTTCTGTCCAAGCATGCTCATGCTATTTTCAAACGAACGGTCGATACCGTCGATGGTCGTCGACATGGTGGTTACGGAGACAATACCAATTACGATGCAGGTGGCTGTTAAAACGGAACGGGTCTTGTTGATTCCCAGCGCCCTCAGCGAAATTTTCAGGCTCTCCCACACGCTGTTTGCAATCCGATAAAATTTTGACATATCTCTGCGGTCATTGATCGTTAGCCATGTTGACTATTACGGGAAGAGATCTCCTCGGTTACAAAAACCCGGTATTTAGGTAATATCGGTCCCGTTTTGACAATAGACAACTCATTTATTCAGGAGAGCTGGAACAGCGACAATTTCCCTTCACATTTCAGAATCTGCTGATAGTTCATTATCATTTTGCTCCGATATATAAACCCCAATTATCAACCAATACATAAACCCAGATCCGCTGTGTCTCAAAAGAAACTAGATGTTCTCGCATTAGCCGCCCACCCCGACGACACCGACCTCTGCTGCGGGGGAACCCTGGCCAGGCTGGTTCAGCAGGGCAAAAAGGTGGGCGTCCTCGATCTGACCCGGGGAGAGATGGCCACCCGCGGTACCCCGGAAGACCGCCTTCGGGAATCCGAACATGCCGCCGACCTTCTTGGCCTTGAAGTCCGTATCAATATTGGGCTCCCTGATACCGAACTTGAAAACATCCCGGAATACCGGGAAAAGATCATCCGGGTCGTCCGGTCGTACCGTCCCCATATCTGCTTTGTCGGGGCCCCGGGCGACCGGCACCCCGACCACGGGGATGCCACCAGGCTGGAACTTGACGCCCTGTTCTACAGCGGACTCACCAAAATTAAAACGCATAATGCCGACGGGGATGAACAGCAGCGGTGGCGGCCCTCCCATATTTTGCATTACATGCAGGATCGCCCGTTTGAGCCGGACCTGGTCTTCGATATTTCCGACACGTTTGAGCTGAAGAAGAAAGCGATCCTGGCTTTCGAGACGCAGTTCAACGTCAGCGATCATGGCGACGAGCCGAAAAGTTATATCTCCTCAGAGCGCTTTTTCAAAAATGTTGAAGCCCGGGCCCGCCACTATGGCCACCTGATCGGCGCCGAATATGGAGAGCCGTTTAAATATTACAACGGACCGATCCCTTTTACATCGCTTGGCGAACTGTTTGATTCGGACCCGTTTCGATAAGGCATACTACGTTACGTATTGCGTACTGCGTAATCCGTGTTGCTTGTGCCGGAAGGTTATTGATTAGACGGTTTCGAATACGCAGTACGCAATACGAATTTACTTCTCCGCTTTCCGCTCTTCCGGCGTAAAGTGCTCTTCCACGGCGTTTAGAAGAAAATCGTGAATCACCTTATTCCCCGCCAGGATCCGCTTGCCAAACAGCCAGTTGTCGTCGCCCTCCCAGTCAGATATTTCGCCCCCGGCCTCCTGGATAATCAGGCTGGCCGCGGCTACATCCCAAGCATTGAGGGAGTATTCGTAGAAACCGTCAAAATACCCGGCCGCCACGCAGCACAAATCATAGGCCGCAGATCCCGGCCGCCGCACCCCGTGCGTGTTGTGTATCAGGTATTCAAACAGGTCCAGGTAGTGCTCAACCATGTGCAGGTCCCGGTACGGGAATCCCGTGCCTATAAGCGAGTCTGCCGGGTCCGTGATCCTGGAAATATAAATCGGGGATCCATTCAACCGGGCACCCCGCCCCTTCTGAGCGGTAAAAAGCTGGTCGCGACCGACCTCCAGCACCACGCCCACTTTCGGCTCTCCATGCTCCCACATCGCCACCGATACACAGTAGATGGGAAAACCGTGAGCAAAATTGGTGGTGCCGTCAATGGGATCGACCAGCCAGGTACGGGCTTCCGGCACCCGGCGTTCCCCGGCACTCTCCTCCGCCATGATCTGGTCCTCCGGAAAAACATTGCGAATATGGGTTAAAATCACCTTTTCAGTTTCCAGGTCAGCATCGGTGACCAGATCGTTTTTGCCCTTGAGTTCGATATTAAAATTCTGGTTCGAGGTATAATTCCTAATAATTTCGCTCCCTTTTTGGGCAGCCTGTTTCGCAATTTCCAGTTCCTTTGAATAATCGGTCATTAATTAGAGGTTGAAGGTTGCAGGTTACAGGTTACAGGTTACAGGTTACAGGTTACAGGTGAAGGTTGAAGGAATAAAAATGATGATTTTCAGGTGGGCAAGTGAACCTGGAAACAGCCTATTTCTCCCCCTTCATCTTGTACTCAAACGTTTTTTTCGTCAGGCTTTTGCCCTCGTCGGACTCAGGATCCGGGAACAGTTCATCCAGGGTTGACTGCTGCAGCAGCGTTCGCTGCCTTCCCACCTCCTTCATAGTGCGCATCACTTTTTTCCGCTCCCCGGCCGTCTCGCACGCTTGGTATTTTTCATATAGTTCCCGCTGGAGGCGATCCAGGTAATGAATCTTCAATGCTTTAAGAGCCCCTTTGGCCGTCATGTAGGGATTTTTATCCCGTTTATACTGAACGCCGGTTTTCTCGGAGTGTCGCTCACTGACCGAATGTTCCTCCAGGGCAATTTCGCCCACCAGCTGCGGATAGGGGTGCTCGCGGTCGGCATAGACCTGCACCGAAATCTCCTTCTCCTCCTTGTATCGTTCAATGATATCCAGGTAGAACGCTTTAAGCTCTTCATCTTCAAACTGCTGTTCGTTGCAGAGCGAGCCGATGTAATCGATCATGGGGCGTTCATACATCAGCATCAGGCGGATCAGCTCTTTTTCATAGTTGGGCTTTTTGCCAACAGGGGTGCTTTTACGAGGTTTTTCCCGGGATTCGGCTTGGTTAACCTGCTGTTCAAATGCCCGCGTATGATCATCAGGTTGATGTGGAGGTGGCGGAGTCTCCCGCTGTTGCCGGCGTTCCCGCTCCTCCTGGCGTTTTCTGCGCTTGCGGGCACGCTCCTTTTGCTTCTTCACCTCTTGCAGGATTTTCCCGAGTTCCTCAAAAAGGGCCCGATCCCCCACTTTTGCCAGTTTATTCAGATGTTGTACATAGGTTTCGCGGGATACCGGATCGGGCATGTGGGCGATGCTCTCCAGGGCTTCTGTAATCACTTTCTTTTTTTCCCCGGGATCCTCCCAGCGTCCCTCCTGCTGCGCTTTTTGAATCAGGTAGCTCAAAAAATCTTCCGAATTTTCCTGTTTCAACTCCAGGAACGACTCTTTCCCAAACTGGCGAACGAACGAATCGGGATCTTCTCCCTCCGGCAGTTCCAGCAGCTTTACATCCATACCTTCGGCCAGCGCGATGTTAATTCCGCGCTTCATCGCCCGCTGGCCCGCACTGTCCGAGTCGTACAGCATCGTGATGGCATCCCCGTAGCGGTGCAGCAGGTGCATCTGTCCCCTGGTCAGCGAGGTACCGCTGGAGGCGACCACATTTTCAATATCGTGTTGATGGAGTGTGATCACATCGGTATAACCCTCCACCAGCAGCACATTCCCGGTCTTGCGGATGCCGCCCTTGGCGAAGTTCACCCCATAGAGCACCTCACTTTTATTGTAGACTTTGGTCTGGGGAGAGTTGATATATTTGGCCGTCTTTTCATTTCCCAACACACGTCCCGCAAAAGCGATCACTTTGCCCGAGGGATTAAAAATCGGGAACATCAGCCGGCCCCGGAAGGTATCGTAATACCCCGATCCCCGCTTGCTGGGCTTGATAAGTCCGGCTTCCAGCAGGTATTCATCGTTCAAGCCGGAATCGACGGCGGCCTTATACAGCTTTTCTCCGCCGCGCGGGGCATATCCCAGCCCGAACTTCTGCATGATATGGCGGTTATAGCCCCGGTTCTGGAGGTACTGCCGTGCCTGCTCCGCCTCATCGCTTTCGACGAGCTGCCGGTAATAGTAGACGCCGGCATAGCGGAGCGCGTGATAGATCCCTTCGCGCAGGTTGTGCTCCTCGTCAAATTCCTGGGCCTCCTCTTCAGGCAGCGAAACGCCGAACCGCTCGGCCAGGGTACGCATCGCCTCCACAAAACCGATGCCGTCCATCTCCATCACAAAATTGAATACATCGCCGGACTCCCCGCACCCAAAACATTTATAGATACCCAGGTCGGGCGTTACGTGAAAGGAAGGCGTATTTTCGTCATGAAACGGGCAAAGTCCCTTGTAGCTGCGTCCGGATCGCTTCAGCTTCACATAGTCTTCCACTACCTCCACAATGTCGGCCGCCTCGCGAATTTCTTCTTTTTTGGAATCGGGGATCATAAACGTTACTTCTTGAAGTAGGTAAGAATGATAAGGGAAAAGCATATGATTTTCACCTGCTGATTACAAGGAGTTCCATCCATATCTTTTGATCTGGATGCTCCAATCCCTATATTTATGTACAAATATACATACCCTGATCCTGAGTTATGGCACTTACCGAAAAACGACAACGGTTTTACGACAGCCTCCTCTCCTTCTTCCGGCAGCACCTGCGGATGCCCACCCACCGGGAGGCGGCCCGGCGCAACGGACTCAAATCCGCCAACAGCTCGGTGCAGTATCACCAGGCGCTTGCCGAGGAGGGACTGCTGAAGAAGGATGAAAACGGCAACTACATCTTTTCCTCCCCGCTCGACGTGTGGCCCGGCGGCAACCCGGACAGCGCCGTCATTCCGGTGCTCGGCGAAATTACGGCCGGCACCATGCAGGAGGCCGTGGAGTCGGATCTCGGGGAACTGACCTTTGACTACCTCTTCCCCAGCGTAGACAACCTTTTTGCCCTGCGCGTAAAGGGGATGAGCATGAAGGAGCTCGATATCACCGACGGTGACTACGTGCTGCTTTCCAAGACGGAGCTGCGCAACGGGGATGTGGGTGCCGTGCTCTACAACGGGGAGACCACGCTTAAAAAAGTGCACAAAGAGCAGAACAGGCTCCGACTGAAACCCGCCAATCCCGAATACGACGATATCATCATCGAGCCGGGCGAATCGGAGGAGGTTCGAATTCTGGGCAAATATGTGGGACATCTGAACGACCAGGGATTGATCAAATCTCCGTATTAGCCTCCACCATCCAGTATCATCTCATCCCTGCTGCTCAGTAAAAACCAGCCGATCTTGCGGGTGTCAAACACGATATTCATGTATCGCTCCTCTTCGGTGACCAGCGTTACGTGGACCTGCTTGTGGCCGTGTCCCACGGGCTCTTCGTGACAGGCACGCACGCTCTGCACGCGATGTTTCCGCCCGTTTTCCTCTAGAATGCGGATCGGCTGCAGACGGTGGGTGATGCCGCGGTTTTTATCCCCAAACGACGCCACGGTGGTGATGACAACCAGCGGTTTCGGCTCTTTTTTCTGCTCCTGCGAATTTTGTTGGTTCATATACGCCCCTTTTGCTGATCATTGGAAATTCTGTTTGATAATCATGGGTGGTTTTATAATTTATGTACAAATGTACATAAATAAATTATCACAAACCCGGTTGCCTGTCAACATGAATTCCATCTCCCATACCCCGCTTCCCGCGCTTCCGGATCCCGGCCGGTACCAGCTCCGGAGAAATGTGCACAACATCACGCGCTACCAGACGATTGCCGCCGACATGCAGCACGTCAGCTCCAAACCGCGCCTCTACGTACATGTGGACATGAACGCATTTTACGCGCAGGTGGAACAGATGTGCTATAATCTCTACGGCATCCCGGTAGTGGTGGGGGGCTGGCGCAAACCGGACGGGACGGTCAAGGGCATTGTGGCCACCAGCTCCTACGAGGCCCGTGCGTGGGGCGTAAAAACAGGCATGAGCGCGCTTGAAGCCTGCAAATTGTGTCCCTACGTAGTATTCAAGCAGGTGGATTATGAAAAATACCGCGCCTACAGCAAGCGCATCAAGGCGGTGCTCGATACCTTTTCGCCTGACGTGGAGGCCTACAGCATGGATGAGTTTTTTATGGATATCACCTGGAAAAGGCGGGAATCCCGGGAAGAGCTGATGGAGTTTGGCAGGGCGATCAAGGAAGCGATCCATGAAGATACTCACCTCCGCTGCAGCCTGGGTATATCAACTTCAAAAACCTATGCAAAGCTGGCTTCAGATCTGAAAAAGCCCAACGGACTTACCGTTCTGACGGAGAAAAGGGAGATACAAAAACATATCTGGCCGCTCCCTCTTGACGAGGTTTGGGGTATCGGGCGGCGGCGGTACGCCAAGCTAAAACTTAAGGGCCTTTATACCATTAAAGATGGAATTGACAACGGTTATCCAGCCTTTCAAAAAATATTCGGGGACTACTTCGGGAAAATTCTGTGGATGACGGTGGCGGGCAAAGACCAGGCAGTGGTGATGGATCAAACGGAGTACGTTCCCAGGCGGGTGGGATACGGGCACACCTTCTCCACGTGGACCGACGATCCGTGGAGGGTAGCAGGAGAATTTGCCAAGGCCGCCAAGCAGGTATGCTACCGGCTGCGGGGCTACGGCAAAAAGTCAGACAAGTTTATGGGGACGGTCCGTTTCCAGGGTACCGAAAAAGAGGGATTCTCGTTTGCCTTCCGCGCGCCGGGTCATACCAACCTCGACCGCTACGTGATCAAGCACTGCCTGGAAAAGGTAGTGCCGAGACTTTTTCACTACCGGAAATTCGGCCGCAGGTTCCGGTCCATCATGCTCAGCACCACGGAGCTGGATATGACCACCCAGACCGAGCTCTTTTTCCGGGAAGAGACCAGGCTCAAGCGGCTGTATCAGGCGATGGATTACCTCAACAACCGCTTCGGACCGGATACAGTCCATCACGGGATCGCCCGGTATGATGTGAAAGGACACACACACTTCAAGGAGCGGTCGATGTAAACCGGTGAAGCGGGTTAATAACGGCCCCGGATATTAGGACGAATCTCGGAATCGTACAGCGCCCGCAGCCGCCGATGAATATCCCCGCTCAGCGGGTCGAGTGAAGAGGCGCCGGTATTGCTTTCGACATGGACCTTCCTGGTAGCACCCGGTATTACCGTCGTAACCTGCGGATGATCCAGGATCCAGCGCAGGGCCAGTTGCGGCATCTCGCCTTCCGGCATGATCTGCTTAATTTTTTCGACCAGCTCCACCCCTTTGTTGAATTCAATTCCAGAGAACGTTTCTCCCACATTGAACGCTTCGCCATCCGCGTTAAAGTTGCGGTGGTCATCTTCGGGGAATGTGGTGTCCTCATCAAATTTGCCGGTCAGGAGGCCGCTGGCCAGGGGTACCCGCACAATCAGTGCCACATCTTTTTCAGCGGCCTGTTCAAAGAAATCATCCGCCAGGTGCTGGCGAAACAGGTTGAAAATAATCTGCAGTGACCCGAGCCCCTCCTGCTCCAGGCAGATCCGGGCTTCCTCGGCAGTCTCGACGCTTACGCCCCAGTGTCTGATCAGGCCTTCATCCTGTATTTTGCGGAAATGATCAAACACATCGCCCTTTTTCAGCTGCTCGGTGGGAATGCAGTGAAATTGATCCAGGAACAGCTGATCGAGACCCAGGTTCTCAAGGGAACTCTCCACGTGCTCCCGCATCACATCGTAGGTAAAATTCTGCGGCCAGCCGTAGCCGTCATCTTCGCGCCGCCCCAGTTTTGTTGCCACATAAATATCGCGATCACTTTCCACCTGCTTTAAAAATTTGCCAATTTTACGCTCGCTTACCCCCATCCCGTAGATATCGGCGGTATCAATAAAATTGCCCCCATTATCCACGTATGCCTGGAGTATGGCAAAGGCTTCTTCCTCGCTGACATCCCCCCACTCGCTGCTGCCCAGCTGCCAGGTTCCAAGTCCCACTTCTGATACCGATGTTCCTTTAAATGAACGATAATTCATATACTTAAATATTTTGTTCTTAATAATTGATCTGTCCAGTTAGCCCGGATTTCTCACGAATATGTTGGTGAGGTAATCCGGGTTAGTACACAATACCTGCAATCCAATCATTCCCCCGCTTCACTTTCCAGGGGCTGCTTTAATCGTTCAAACTCCGTTCCTGATACCTTAAACACGGTACCGTGGCGCATCTCTTCCGTAAAGGAGACCTGGCCTGAAATGTCTTTCCATTTTTTTAGATCGGGTGATGAGACGGCTCCCATCTCTCCCTTTCGATACTTGTCGGAATAGACGATCCAGCGGTCCTCCAGCTTCAACGCTGTGGGACCCTCCGCCCAATACTCCCCGGTAATGGGACCACTTGCTTTTCCATAGGGACCGGTCAGGTATCGCCCGTACGCTATGCGTATATTTTTTCCCGGCGGCCAGCGGGTCTCATTTTTCAGAAACATCACATACCGGTCGCCGTCCGGCTTTATGGTCGCATCAATAACGTTAAGGCCCTGGTCATACCGCAACCTGGTATCGGAAAAACTTTTAAAATCACGGGTGGTGGTGTAATACATCCGATGATTGTAGTTCTTATCGCGGTATCCTGTTGAAGCAACGACAGCATCAGAACCCATTCGAATCATAACCAGCCAATGAGCATTATTCTTGAAAGTTTCACTCCATATATAATATTCCCGGAGCGTTTATACAATGATCCGGCACAAATACACCCGGGACCTATTCATTCGCTACGTCCAGGACCGCCTCCAGCGCAGGCTTCGGTTGGTACTCACGATCAAACAACAGCGGATAATTTGTGCGGCCCGGAATCGGAAAATTGTTTAACCAGGATTGCCCGTCGTTCAGTCCCCAAAATGTTACCCGGCTAATCTTGTTCCGGTGTTTTTTGAACAGTTCAAACAGCTCCACATACCGGTCGGTGAGCTGTTGCTGCACCGAGTCGGGCAGGCCTTCGCGGTAGGGATTGAGTGCCTCGGGAACCGTATCGCCGGCATCCTCCGCTGATCCCACATCCGCGCTTACCTCTCCCTTTCCCGGCAGCACATCGATATCCAGCTCGGTAATCATCACCTTAACTCCCAGCCCGGCAAACGCCTCGATGCTCTCTTCCACCATCTGAACGGGAGGATGGTCTATCTTCAGGTGGGCCTGCATACCTATCCCATCGATACGAATTCCCTTCTCCTGCAGGCGCTTCACAAGATCGATGGCCGCCTGCCGTTTTTCCGGCTTCCAGAGGTTGTAATCGTTGTAATACAGCTCTGCGTCGGGAGCAGCCTGGTCAGCGTACTCGAACGCCTTCTCCACATAATCTTCCCCGATAATTTGGTACCACTTCGTTTCACGCATGCCTCCTTCATCCAGCACCGCTTCATTGACCACATCCCATCCATCGATGCGCCCCCGGTAGCGACCGGCCACCGAATCGATGTGAGCTTTCATCCGCTGCAGCAAGGCCTCCCGCCCGAGATCTTCACCATTTTCATCTTTAAACACCCAGTCGGGCACCTGAGAGTGCCACACAAGGGTATGCCCGACGATAAACATCTCATTTTTCTCCCCGAACTCGACAAAGCAGTCTGCCGGGCCAAAATTATATTCATCCGGTTGGGGATGTACCCGCTCCCACTTGAGCAGATTTTCCGGGGTGATGGAGTTAAAATGGTTGGTGATCAGCGGAGTGGCCTCCGGAGTTTCACCCTCCACCTGGAACCTGTTTAGCGCGACGCCTATGTTAAACTGGTCTTGGTACGCCCGGGCAAGCGAGTTCAGTTCGGATTCATTCTGGCTGTTTTCCCGGACCTGACAGCCGGCCAGCAAAAGCAGAACAAGCATGAATATGCCCGACTCCTGTTGTAATCGTCTATGTATTGTATTATTCATTGTGAGATGATCATTTAAATTGACATTGTGCATCGTTTTTCACAGATCGGGCGCCAAAACAGGCACTCGCAATTACTGATCTTCCCGTTCCGGCTGAACGGTGTGATCCAGCGGAATTCCCAGCTTTTTATAAAGGTTTCGGCGGGCCTGTTTGTCGCCCTTCAATATCTCGCGGGCATACTCAGCCACCTGGCGGGCGTGCTTCCGGGGCACCACTATAACACCATCTCCGTCGGCAACAACCACATCTCCGGGATTCACCAGCACGCCGCCCACAACCACCGGCTTATTCACCGATTCAATCTCATTGCGCCCGGGACGGATACCGCGCCCGCGGTTGGCATGATCCAGGTAGACCGGTATCTTTTGCTTGATAATCTCATCGGTGTCTCGCACCGCCCCGTTGGAGATAACCGCCCTGGTTCCCAGACTTTTCCACAGCAGCCCGTTATAGGATCCCATTGTTCCCGTATCGCCATCCCCGCCGGCATCGATGACCAGCATGGAGCCTTCCTTCAGCGAATCCACGAACGGTTCCGGCGAAATATTGGTGTACCAGTCGCCTTCCCACTCCTGGAACTCCTCTTTCGACATCGGGTTTTTCACCACCTTGTTGGTCGGAACATACCGCGCCGTTACGGCGATACCCTGCGCAATGTGGGAAAAATCATCGATATCTTTCCACAACGCTTCAATCTTTTGATCCATGAGTCCCACGTCCGGCAGCCCCACCATATCCATACCGTCAGAGACATCAGCCACCCGGAGCCCTTCGTACAGGTCCAATATTTCCTGATCCGTAAGCTGTTCCTGGGCTGACGCGGAGGTCCATATTCCTGCAAAAACAAGAACCAGTGTTACCGTTTTTAAAAGCAATGCTGATTTTTTCATTTTCATCTGTTTTTCCCTTTAAGTTGTAGAGGGCTTTTGAAAAACCAGGAATGTTGGTCAAGATCAATCCCTGATGGGGTTCGAAATCGCAGTTTATATCTTATAAATGAGGATTTCGAATCCGCGAAAATAACGATATTGGCCTAAACAACGGTTTTGCAAAAACCTCTTGTAGAATTTAATCCCGCTCTATTAATACGTTCGATCCATCCTCGTCCCCGACAGGTAGTCACTGAACCCGGGATCTGACAAACCGGGGGTTTTAAACCGGGGCATATGCGAAACGGTCATTTATATACTATAAATTAGGAATTTGAAATCCACAAAATTACCGCTATCAGAACCAACAAGTGGGTTTAAAACCTTCTGAACATACCCCGCCCAATTCGAGCAGTTTGTTGCCAGGTTTGAATCAGAGTGGTTGCCTGATTTCCTCCTGGGCAAACTCTTCAAATACCCGATCATATTCGGCAATTTTGTTGTCCCAGTCCAAATATGTATTAATCGTTTGCAGTGAATTTTTGGGCAGCGGCTTGGTGTTTCCGGTGATCAGATCCTTGAGATAGTGGAACAGGTCGTCTTCAGTGTCGTACAGTACCGGAGCGTGCAACAGCGGTTTTTGCAGGCTTTTGGGGATCAGTTCCGGGTAGTGCAGGCGGTTGGGCAGCAGCGGGTGGCACCCGCAGTAGATCGCCTCCATGATGGCGACACAGAAAAACTCGTAGGTAGCAGTCGACACCACGATATCTCCGCTGTGCAGCAGCCTGCTGTAGTTTTTTTTGTTTTCAACATAGCCAAAATGAGTGATATGCCGACCATAGCGCTGCCACGCTTTTTCGAACTCTTCCGGCTTCTCATGCTGGGTATCGCCCGCCAATATCAGATCAAATTTAAGATCAATGTCGTTTAGCCGGTTGAGGACCCTGAAAAACATCGCCGGGTTGCGGTCAAACTGCCAGCGCTGGTTCCAGACAATCACCGGGTGCTCATTCGTTTCCCGCGTGTCCGGCTCCGAGTCGAACCGCTTCAGATCGAGTCCCGGGTACAAAACCATGCTTTTTTTCGCAATCTTGTCAAGCGTATTGTAGTGCTTGTCTTCGGGATGGTTTTCCAGGAAATCCGGCAGGGCCCGCATCACATCATCTTTGTGAAATTTTGAGGAAAAGATCAGACGGTCGGCCGCGAGCATGCTCAGGTAGTTGATGTAGCAATAGGTTAAATCCCGTTCTTCATCCTCGGGGATCGGCTGGGTAAATTGGTTTTCATGCATGTACATAATTTTCGGGACCTCGGCAAACCGGGGGTTGGTCAGCGCCAAAAAAGCGGGCAGGTTGGTCATACTGCTTACGAACAGCAGGTCGATCTCCTCCTCCACCTCTTTAACCATACCGGCGAGAGCCACCGAATCGCCGTGCATCCGCCATTTCCATCCTTTATAGCTGAGGCTGACAGGTATAATATTGTGGCGCGAATGCTCCTTGAGACCCTGCAGAAACGCTTTGTGGGATCCGCTGTAAAATGGTTCTACTGCCAGTATATTCATTCATTGAATGATTGAGAGATTCAGTGATTGAGCGAGTGCCAATCAATATTCTTGCTCGGTCAGCAGACTGAAAATTCCCTGCTACCTGAAACGCGATTCGATATCTTCGAGCCCAATATAAACGATTGTAGCCTTATTCAAAGGATCCTTGTAAGGTTCCTGGCAGGCAAACAGCTGGTCGATCAGTCCCTCCATCTCTTCGTTGGTGAGATGCTTTCCCTTGTTGATGGCGGTCTTGGAGGCAAAAGCCACGGCCAGCTTGTGGCGCTCATCCAGATCAAACGTTCCCTCCAGGTCACGGTATTGATGCAGCATCGATTTCAGCACCGACTGCTCATCCCCGATATCGATATCCGCCGGTACGCCGTTGATCATCGCCGTGTTGCCGCTCATCAGCTGGATGTTGAACCCCATTCGCTGCAGGATGCCGTGCAGCTCTTTGAGGAGAGAAAAATCGGTAGCCGAGAGCTCTACTGTCTGGGCAAAAAGCAGTTGCTGGGTGCTCGGAAGGGCCGATTCGGTAGCGTGCAGCGCCTTTTCATAAATAATACGCTTGTGGGCGGCGTGCTGATCTATCATGCATAGGCCAGACCGCGTTTGGGTGAGGATATAGCTGTTGTGAAGCTGCCAGAAGTTTCCATCTTCCGTACGATCGGGCTTCCCTGATTTTCCCGGCTGCTTTTCCTTTTCCCCGCTGCTCCCGCTTTCCTGCTGGTAGAGCTGCCGGGCCAACTGGTCGCCCTCTTTCTGGCGGCCGGTCGATTCATAGTTGATTCGAGACGGAAACCGTACCGGGCCTCCCCCGGTCGATTGCCTGCTTTGGGATCGCCCACTTCCACTTTTAAAATTAAAATCGCTGCTGAAGCCGCTATCAAAATCAGAGCGTCTCGCTTTTCCTTCATCCCGATCTACCTCGGGCACCATAAAATGCTCGTTCAACGCCTTTTTTACCACCGATTTGACCAGTTTGATCACACTCCGCTCGTCCTCGAACTTGACCTCCTCTTTGGCGGGATGCACATTCACATCCACCTGCTTTGGGTCGATGTCTAAAAATATTGCAAAAAAAGGATACTCCTTCTCTCCCATCCAGGGATCGTAAATACTGAGCACCACATGCGTAAGATACCGGTGCTGAAACGGGCGATTATTGACAAAAAGAAACTGCTCTCCCCGGCTTTTCTTGGTAAGCTTGGGATCTGAAAGCACCCCGCGAACCGTCACATAGCTGGTCTGCTCTTCAAATTCCAGCAAGCTGGCCTTGTATCCCTTGCCAAACATCGCCGCAATGCGCTCCTTAATCGGCTGACCGGCGGTCAGATCATAAATTTCATCGGTGTCGGCGATCACGATAAACCCGATATCCGGATGTCCAAGCGCCGCCTGCTGAATCGTCTTGAGGATATGACGGAATTCGGTGGCATCTGTCTTTAAAAACTGGCGGCGGGCCGGCACGTTGTAAAATATATTCCGAACGGCCACAGAGGTCCCGTCATCGACGGCCGCCGGCTTGAACTCCTTCTCTTCTCCTCCCCATATCTCATATTCGTATCCCATCTCATCTCCGGGCCGCTTGCTCTTCAAGGTGACCTGTGATACGGATGCGATTGAAGCCATCGCTTCCCCGCGGAATCCCAGCGTGCGCACGCGGAACAGATCATCCACTGAATTTATTTTAGAGGTAGCATGCTGCTCAAAGCAAAGACGGATATCCTCCTCTCCCATGCCACAGCCGTTATCGATCACCTGGATCAGGGTTCGCCCCGCATTTTGGATGACGATCTTGATCTGGTCGGCCCCGGCATCGATCGCATTGTCGAGCAGCTCCTTGACCACCGAGGCGGGACGCTGGATAACCTCTCCGGCGGCAATTTTATTTGAGATTTCGGGCGGGAGCTGGTGAATTATAGATTGGGAAGTCTCACTGGTTTCGCTCAATATATCTGGGATATGTGTATTGGGATCTTAACGTATTATGGTTCAGACAGACGGATCAATTATAGGCGAAAAGGTAGCAAAAACTTTCGCCCTTAAACAACTTCAACCCACAATCAAATACTACAATGCTGAAATAAGCCAAACCACAAACGAGAGCAACAGCGCGTAAAGCATTACCGACCGGCCCTGATGGCTTTTCTTGCGTGGTCGCTTGATCTTTATCCGCCGTTTTTTTCGCTCCTCCTTCTTGGGATCGTAATACCGAAATTGATAGTCAAATTTTTTGGGATTGGGCCTGTGCCCGAACATCGATTTTAGCATAACAAACCTCCGTTTTTAGACTCTAACGCAAAGATACAGCATATCGTGCCAAATCGAAAGGTGATACCTGGTCTCGTACTCACTGCAGCGCAGCCGGCAAGCATAAACCAATTTAACTAAAATATCCTCATTCGGTGTTCATAATCGATCCCGATATACCCTCGTGCACCTGCGCCAAATTTTTGGTATACTTTACATCCGAATTTGAACCCTTAAATATTTAACATTGCCCATGAGTTACGACAAAATTACTCCACCTGACAAAGGTCAAAAAGTCAAAAAAGAATCTGACGGGACGCTTAATGTTCCCGACAATCCTGTTATCCCATTTATTGAAGGTGACGGCATCGGTGTTGATATCACGCCCACGATGCGTCACGTAATCGACAGCGCCGTTGAAAAGGCCTATGACGGGGAAAAACAGATCGAATGGTTCGAAATTTATGCCGGTGAAAAAGCCGTGAAGTTCTACGGAGATGACGAGTGGCTGCCCGAAGATACGCTGAACGCCATCGAAGATTACCTGGTAGCGATTAAAGGTCCCCTTACGACTCCCGTTGGTGGTGGAATTCGTTCGCTCAATGTGGCAATCCGTCAAAAAATGGATCTCTATGCGTGTGTACGGCCCGTGCGCTATTTTAAAGGTACCCCGAGCCCGGTTAAAGAGCCCGAAAAAACCGACATGGTCATCTTCAGGGAAAATACCGAAGATATTTACGCCGGCATTGAATACCAGACCGGCACGGAAGAAAATGAAAAGCTGAAGAAATTCCTGCTCGAAGAGATGGGCGTTACACAGATCCGTTTCCCGGACACCACTTCTTTGGGTATCAAGCCGGTTTCCATAGAGGGAACAAAGCGGCTGGTGCGCTCTGCCATCCAGTACGCCATTGACAACGACCGCGACAGCGTAACGCTGGTTCACAAAGGCAACATCATGAAGTTCACCGAAGGCAGCTTCAAAAACTGGGGATACGAGGTGGCCAAAGAGGAATTTGACGCCGAAGAGTTTGGCGGCGGTCCCTGGTGCAAACTGCCCAACGGTATTGTTGTGAAAGATGTAATTGCGGATGCCTTCCTGCAGCAGATCCTGACCCGCCCCGACGAATACGACGTCATCGCCACCCTGAACCTGAACGGAGACTACATATCAGACGCACTGGCAGCCTGCGTAGGCGGTATCGGCATCGCACCGGGAGCTAATATCAATTACAACACCGGATACGCGGTATTTGAGGCAACCCACGGAACTGCTCCGAAATATGCCGGCCAAGACAAGGTGAATCCCGGCTCCCTGATTCTGTCGGCCGTTATCATGCTCAACTATATGGGCTGGGATGAAGCGGCAGAACTGGTGGTCAACGGCATCGAGAAATCGATCAGCCAGAAACAGGTAACCTATGATTTTGAACGCCTGATGGACGATGCCACGCTCCTGAAATGCTCCGAATTCGGGGACAAGATCGTTGAAAACATGTAGGTCCAAACAAACCTTTGCCTATCCTGGGTGCAAGAGTGTCATTCCAACATTCTTGCACCTTTTTTTATTGAGACTTTCTTCTTCAAAAAGTCCTGGTTCGGAATTAAGAATGTAGAATTTCCAAGGAGCAGCAGATAGGACAAAAAATACAGATCGGTTTTTCCCGGCCTTGAATGGGGGGGGGCGGAATCCGAAGCAAAATCCAGTACAGACGCGACATGTCGCGTCTCAACGAGCTTCCACGCCTGCGTTGCGCTTGTCCCGGGCGGCTCAGAAATCAAATGACGGAGGGGGGGGACCGGCAGCCCCAAGCCCGGAAAAACGCTGCCCCGCATGACTAATTTACATATAAATATTTTAATGATTGGGGAGAGCTAATCCTGAAAGAAGAAAATGCTGGCAGATAGATGATGAAGAATGATACTACCACTGTTCAAAGGCCGCCGAATTTCGGAGTGTCCTCCAGGCTTCCCGGTTCGAGTCCATCCGGCTCTCCAGGTTGCGAACCAGCTCCTCTTTTGAAATCGTGACTGCGGCAAATCCCAGGTGGCTGTTCAGATTCCGACTCCGGTTCGCCACTTTATCCGAAACCTTCACAATACCGGAAAGCGATGCTTCTGCATTACGGAGGGCAAAAATAAATTCCGGCGATTCCATCTCACTGTTATCCTGTTCCCGGGCCGCACTCTCGCGGATCGATTCGAGCCGTATGGAGAGATGTTGCTCAAAATTAGCCTTTGCTTTTGTCACCGCACTCCGGGTGGCAGCGGTTGAATCCATATCGACAGCCATACCATATGCAGTAAAGGTGGAATCACTCTCTACAAACTCACTGGTACCTGAAAACCACGTCGGATAAATCGACTCGGTTTGAGGTTCGGGGTCCGGTTCCTCCGACGATTCGGATACCGGCTGGGGAGTTGAACATGAAACGGCAAAAACCGCCGCGATCAAAAGTGATACATAAATGCGAAAATCGGGCATTCCAAAAAAATTATCCATTACTCTTTCAATTCATAATAGCCGACAGCACCGTCCGCTGTTTCAACCTGAAGCAGAACTGAACCCCGCCTCTGCAGGCTGCGGTCGATAAGATCCTTTAAAGTTTCCAGATCTTCAACTTTCGTTTCATTTACTTCCAGGATTTCATACCCTTCCTTCAACCCGCGCCGCCCGGCTTCCGACTGCTCCTCCACTTCAGTAATGATTAAATCAAATCTGCGGGCATCTTCCGGCTTGGAGAGCGCCATCACTTTAAAACCGAGAGAAAACGAACCGAACTCCACCCCGTTGCCATATCGGCGGCCCTGTTCCTCCTCTTCAGGCTCAACCTCCGGGCTGCTGTCGGAGTCAGAAAAGAAGCTTCGGCCGGCCGATTCCATGCTTCCGAGCTTCACGTTACGATCGAATTCATCCCCGTCACGCCAGATTTTAAGCTTCACGATATCTCCGGGACTCAATACGGCGATCTTTTCCTGCAGTTCATTTGACTCATTTACTTCCTCGCCGTCTACTGCCAGCACCACATCCCGCACTTCAAGTCCAAACTTTCCTGCAGCCCCGCCCTCGGGCACAGCAGAGAGCATCACCCCGCGGATTTGTTCCATCCCCAACTCCTCGGCCAGCCGGTGATCTACGCCCCGTATACTCACTCCCAGCATGGCGCGATGCACTTCCCCGTACTGGATAAGGTCCCGGGCCACCTTTATTGCCAGGTTGACCGGAACGGCAAATCCATACCCCTGGTAAGTTCCACTCTGTGAAGCTATAGCAGTGTTGATACCAATAAGCTCACCACTGGTGTTGACCAGCGCCCCCCCGCTGTTGCCTTTGTTTATGGCTGCATCGGTCTGTATAAAACTTTCCACACCCAGCTGATCGTTGATTACCTGCAGGTTACCCCGTCCCACCGCGCTTACGATACCGGCTGTCACCGTGGAACGAAGACTGCCAAAAGGATTGCCAATGGCCAGCACCCATTCCCCCACATTCACATGGTCGGAATTTCCGACGGTGATGGAAGCCAACTCCTTACCGTCAATCTTGATCACTGCCAAATCGGTCGTCGGGTCCTGCCCCACCACCCGCGCTTCATACATACGCTTGTCATTCAGGGTCACTTCAATTCCATCCTGCACCGCATCATCAATAACGTGGTTATTGGTCAATATATAGCCGTCCCCGGAGATCAGGACCCCCGACCCGACGGTGCGCGCCTGGTGCGGCATAAACCGATCCCAAAATCCTTCATCACGATCGTGATCCTCATCGTCGGGGATATTGGACCCATTGATCGGAATGACCGTCTCGATATAGACTACCGTGGGCTTGACCCGTTCAGCCACCGATTTAAATAGGAAACGCGCATCCATGCGCTCCAGCTGCTGTTCGGGGATCAGCGGCTCGCTGCTGCGCTTTACCTCCGTCACATTCACCTGTGCATGATCGTTGATCCAGACCCCCTGCTGGTAGAGCGAAAAGATCGTACCGATAAGAATGCCAGTCAACAGCAGTAACAAACCGGTGAGATATCTGTTACGGGAAGTCATAATTAATCCTGCAGTAATTGTTCAAAAATAGCATCCGATTTCCGATCCCGGAATCCTTCAACATGAAATTTGAAGTAGCGATCCAGGTGTTCAACCAGCTGTTTCAGTTCCCCGGTTGCAAAATCCAGTTTCAACAACCGGGAACTTCGGGCTTGCAGGGCCAGTCGCACATATCTGAACTGGTTTTGCGTCAATTTGTAGGAGTACGAGGCCGCACTTTCCGTAGAAATAAGCCCCGTTTCTAAATTAAAGTAATATTGAGGCTGCGGCGTTTCCTCGTTCCCGTTTTTCAGATGCAGTTGCAGCCCGTGACCCGCCAGTTCAGCAAGCCGGATCTGCAGGTAGGGAAAGATCTGCTGCGGAGGTTGATCCGTTTGGTTCAGCCACAGGACAAACCGCTTTCCCACCTCAAACATCGGTTCATTAACCTCCTCTTCATGCAGCAGCTGCCCCATCAGCTCCACCGAAGAAGTCAGCGTTGCCATTTTTTCAAAGTCCGACCGAATCGAAAATGTTTTTTCCAGATAACTCGCCTCCGAAAGCGTCTGCACCGACCGCGACGCTTTATAGTAATAAACCACATCCAGCAGATTCCCCACCTCCATCAACCCGGAAAACTTGCTTTTGGGTTTCTTTACCCCGCGCACCATCACCGCAATTTTGCCGTGAGCCTCGGTAAAAAGCGTAACTATTTTGCTCGATTCCGAGTAGTCAACGGTTCGAAATACTATGGCCGAGGTGTGTACAATCACATTGTCTGTTGTCTGAGGCTGCTTAGTTCTGTGGTCTGAGTCAAATATCTATATTGCTTGCTTACATAAATAATACGTGACGCATATTTTTTTAAAACTAACGATAATCCTATTCTTTTCTATCACAAATAAAACACTACGTATCGGTCGGGGGTGCAACTCCCTCTCACCCCATCAAATTTATAGTTAACTCGTAGCACTGCTTTGAATTTCGTTTTGTGAAGCAGCGCTATGCATTATATTCACGGTTCATTAATCACTGCTCACTGACACACTCCTAAATTATACCCTAAAATAAAAAATGCAGCCCCTAAGCTGCATTTTTTATTCAAAATATTTCAGAATCACGTTATTGCTCAGAACCGGTCAACTGGAGCGATCGGGTATTTGAATTCATATCAAGGGGATCGTCAATCGGCTTCAGCTTCCGTGTCATTGTATTCAGGATAGAATCGAATTCCGCCTGGTTCTGCTCCCCGAACTGGTCCTGAAACCTCAGAATCTCGTCTCGATCCACCCACGGCTCTACATCACGCACATCCACCGGTTCAGCTTCCATTTCCGCGTTGGCGACTCCAGGCTGGTCAACTTCCATCGAAGGAGAAGAGGAAACCGCCGCAGACGTCGTATTTTCCTGCGCATTCGGTCCGGCCCCATCCAATCCATCCTGGTATAGCAGAACACCGGAAATCAGGCCCGCTGCTACAACTGCGGCAGCGGCCACATATCCAACTCTGTTCCCCCCTAAAGACGGAATAAAACCGGAGTTGTTATTCGGTTTATGTTCGGATGCTTTTCGTAATACATTGCTGGTTACGTGAGCGGGAGGATCCATCACCGGTAAATTTTCATCCAGCTGCTTGAGTGTCTGACGCATACACTCCACTTCGATCAGCAGATCCTCATCTTCCATCATCGAACGCTCCATGAGTACTTCTTCAGAAGGATCCATCTCCTTCATCAGATAGCGAATCGAGGCATTATCGTCGTTCGGCATAATTGTTTTCTTCTTGTTCTTTTTCCTGGTCAAAGAGTTTACGAAGATTTATTAACGCATACCGCATGCGACCTAGTGCGGTATTTATGGAAACATCGGTTAATTCAGCGATTTCCTTAAACGGCATTTCGTAATAATGACGAAGCATGACCACTGTTCGCTGCTCCTCGGGGAGCTCGGCGATGTGCTTCATCAGGCTGCTTTTGGCTTCCTCTTTCTCAAGCTGCTCTTCTGCACTCGCCATATCCTCGTCAGGCAGCCGTTCGTAGAAATCGGTACCTGATTCCTCGTCGTAGTTAGAACTAACGTCAACAAACCGTTTTTGTTTTCTTAAATAATCGATTGTTGCGTTATGGGCAATCCGCATAACCCACGCGATCCATTTGCCCTGTTCATTGTACGTGTCGTCCATCTTGGTGATGACCTTCGTAAAGGTCTCCTGGAAAATATCATCGGCCACATCGCCACTACCCACCATGCTGTAAATATAGGAATAGATTTTGGCCTGATGACGATTCATCAATTCGCTGAACGCCATTTCATCGCCATTCTGCCGGTAGAACCGGACCAGATCTTTGTCGTCCAGCTGTTGATATTTAGAGCTGATATGTTCTGCTTTCTCAAATTTCATAAACTTTTCCTCACGCCTGTTATTACAAATTTTTCGACGTCAATGCAACTGAACCGGCTGAATTTGTTAAAAATTGATGCCTGTTTTTCCTTTGCTCTTCCCAATAACAAAAAATCAGGCTAAATCGATTCGCCATTAACAAAACAGTAAAGCTAGTCAACTGCACCTGTAGTTGGGCTTCCTTTTATACTGAATTATTTATACAGACTATTTTAAGCTGTAAAAGTTTCACGTAAATAAAAGTTTTCCCATCTTACCATAAATGGTATCTGCTGAGGCAGACAATAAATATCACATGATAATGTGATACAGTCTCAATACACGAGCAACAATCTCAACAACTATTTTTATACGATATTTCTCCCTGTTTGGTTTCATTCAGTCTTTACAGGAGGTTTTTCAGCACAACAAGCCGCACCAGCAACAGAAACCAGTTCCCAGTTCCCGACTTACTCCTCTTCCGGGTGCCCGTTTTGCTGCTCAAAATACTCATAGACCGCTTCTCCCGTTTTTTGGCCTACTTCCGCCTGGATCTCCCCCTTGTGGGCCTCTTTTATCTTTTTTACCGATCCAAAATGGTTCAGGAGTTTCTGAGCTGTTTTCTGCCCGATACCCTTAATTTCTGTCAATTCGGTTTTGATGGTCCGTTTAGCCCGGGTATTGCGGTGAAAATTGATGGCAAAACGGTGGGCTTCATCCCGTACCTGCTGCAGCAGCTTCAGTGCGGATGAGGTCTTGGGAATCATCACCGGATCCGATTTTCCGGGTAAAAAGACCTCCTCCAGGCGCTTGGCCAGGCCCACTATTTCGCATTCGCCGTAAAACCCGATCTCCCTGAGTGCAGATATCGCCGCATTCAGCTGTCCCTTGCCTCCATCTACGACAATCAGATCGGGAATGTGCTGCTCTTCCTTCATCACCCGCTTGTAGCGGCGAGAGATCACCTCTTTCATCGAGGCGAAATCGTCGGGTCCCTCTACCGTCTTGATATGAAACCGCTTGTACTCGCTTTTGCGCGGGCGGGCATCCACAAAACAAACCATGGATGCGACCGGATCGGAGCCCTGAATATTCGAATTATCAAAGCACTCAATGCGACGGGGCAGCCGATCGAGCTGCAGATGCTCTTTCAGCTCCTCCACCGAGTTGGGAATACGTTTTCGGTCGGCCTTCTCCTTTTCCAGCTTGCGTTCGCCCAGCAACAGCTCGGCGTTCGAGATCGCCATGCGCATAAGCTGCGCTTTTTCACCCCGTTGCGGCCGGTGGATCGGCACTTTCCGTCCCCTCTCCTCCCACAAATACTCCAGCAACGGTTCATCTTCAGGGAGATCGTGGCTAACGTAAACCTCATCGGGGATAGCTCCGGCAAATTGTCCCGTATAATAATCCTCGATAAAGGACTGCAGCATTGCTCCCTCCTCCAGGTGAGAAATATTCTTCAGGAAACGGTGGAACTTCCCGATCAGCTTGCCCTCCCTGACCTTGAATAACACGCCACAGGCCTCAGAGAGCTCTTCATCAACCGTAACCGCATACACATCGCGGTCTACTTTCTTGTCGGCCACCATCTTCATCTTTTTGCTGTATTTTTCAACCGCTTTCAGACTGTCGCGAATACGGGCGGCTTTCTCAAATTCAAGTGCCTCCGAGGCGATCTCCATCTCATCTTTCAGGTCGCGCATCAGCTCGTCGGTGCGCCCGTTGAGCATCCGTTCCACTTTTTGGATGTTGGCGTTATACTCCTCCAGGTCCATCTCCTCGGAGCAGCGATCGAGATAGTCATCAAGGCAGGATCCCCATTTGGGAGCGCCCCTGGTGCGGTTGATATTCTTGGATGAGATGGCACAGGTACAGAGGCCAAAAGTTTTTCTGATCGTCTCCAGCATCCGGCGCATATGCATTACGCTGTCATAGGGACCGATATACTTGCTGCCGTCGCTGATTACGGTGCGCGTGGGAAACACCCGGGGACGTTCTTCATTTGTAATACAGATATAGGGATACGACTTGTCATCCCGGTACATAATGTTATACCGGGGTTGATGCTTTTTGATAAGGTTGTTTTCCAGTATCAGCGCCTCGGAATCGGAATCGGTGACGATGACCTCGAGATCATCAATCTTCGAGACCATCACTTTGATGCGCCCGTCGTGTCCCCGTGAATCCTGGAAATAGGAGCGTACCCGGTCGCGAAGCCGCTTTGCCTTCCCGATATACAGGTGGTTGCCGCCATCGTCTTTAAACATGTAAACCCCGGGAGACATCGGCAGGTGGTCAACCTTTTCCCGGAGATCAATATCTGTAGTTTCACTGCTCATCTGGAGAAATTGGCAAATTTATATCTGTGCACAGGATGTACGAGAATAGAATTGTCATGTCCTTCGTTCAGATCCAAAATATAGAAACATTTTGCCACAATCATCACGGGCTCATTATTCATTATTTGATGTCAGCGATCTGCTAATCAGGGTATCCCCAGACAGGTTCCAAACCACGATATACTCCTATTTTGCAGGATTAAACCGGGTCATTCAGATGCACAATTTTTCGCCAACTCCTTCACTTACATTACATTTGTTACGGATAACCCACCCGTCCAGCCTGCAGCGGTCGTAGGAGCTCGTTGAGACGCGACATGTCGCGTCTGTACTGGAACCTGCTCCGGCTTCCGCGCCCCATCAGGGCCGGGAAAGCGAAGTGTGTTTTGTAACCCACTCCCCTACAGACCGAAATTCACCGGTCAGACATAGTGCTATAAATCATAAATACAACCTCCTCCTTCGAAATTAATAATTCTTCATTCTACAATCCTGATCCCAACCGGTGATTTTGGGATTTATTTTTGTTCCCTCAAACGGGATCCTTTTCCTTGACAGCTGATTCCGTTATAATACTCCTGCCGGACTGAATCGGGGGTGACCGGAAAAATCTATTTGTCATATTTTTAATGGCTAACCCCATTTTTTTCCGATATTCCTCCCCGTGCAAACGGGCGGTGGTCAGCACAGGCATGGAGCTGGCTGGGCGGCGGCAACCGTGGCGCAATCACTTGCCAGCTCCCGGGTTCCGGCCCGACATATGACTGTAACGGGACCTTTGCAAAACCCTCTGTAACATGCATATTTCCGTAATGGCAAAAAAATATACAAGCACAACCCCGCAGATCCCGATCGTTTTTGAGGATCATCATCTCCTCATCATCGATAAGCCCCATGAACTTCTCTCGCAGGAGGACCATACCGGTGACCCTGACGTGGTGACCCTCTGCAAGCAGTATCTCAAGCAGGAATCCGGCAGCGACAGCGATCCCTATCTCGGGTTGGTTCACCGCCTCGACCGTCCTGTTGGCGGGCTGATGCTGCTGGCCAAAAGTTCCAAAGCCGCCGGGCGACTCAGCGATCAGCTGCGGGACCGTACGATCCAGAAGACCTACCATGCCATCGTTCAGGGCACGCCTCCCGCCAACGGGCTGCTTATCCACCACCTGGTGAAAAACAGGAATCGAAACCGGGTGAGGGCCACCGCCTCCACTAACCCGGAGAGTAAAAAGGCGGTTCTTTCATTCCAAAAACAGGATCAAGAAGACGAGCTGGCGTTGCTGGCAATTCACCTGCAGACCGGGCGCCCGCACCAGATTCGCGTGCAGCTGGCTGAAGAAGGTTACCCGGTATGGGGCGACTATAAATACGGAATTCAGCAGCCCGAGGGACGCACCATGGCCTTACGGGCGGTGGAATTGAGATTCGAACACCCCATACATAATAAGGAGGTGCATGTTGCTCTCCCGTTTCCCGGCCATTCTCCCTGGAGCCAATTCAAAAAATGAACAGAGAAGAGCGCCCATGAGACCCGACCAGATAAGCCGGACCGCCGCCTTTGTTGCCATTAAATTCTATGGGCTGACACGCATCCCCCCCTATCACGACTGGTTCGACCAGGAAATTATCCAATTTTACGAGCGTCTTGTTCAGTACCTGCCGCCACCCCTGAACTGGTACCACCAGGCACTGCAGAAATCCTGGCTTCGCAAATTTTTCATCATCTCAGAAGAACTGCTGCTGCCCGGAGACCTCATGCACATTCTTATGCGCAAATATATTATCGGGCAGAAGGTGGAACAGCTCCTCTCGCGGGACTATACACAACTGCTCGTAATGGGAGCGGGCTTTGATCACCTGGCGGCCTTCCATTCGCAAGGCCGTATCCCGTGCTTTGAGATCGACGCCCCGCGGATGTCCTCCATAAAGCAGAACTTCGTGACACAACAGGGGATGCAGAATACGGACCTCCACATCATAAGCCACCATTTCAGCTCCCGGGGCAGCGGTCTCAACCTTGAACAGCTCGATCCGAACCGGGATACCGTCATCGTGGCAGAGGGCTTTTTTGATTACCTGGATCAACATCAGAGCCAACAGATTCTTGAAGATCTGGAAACGTTTTTCCGGAACAGGGTCCAGTTGATCAGCACCATATTTGCCCTTGACGAGCTTTCCGCCGCACGGCGGGCCATCTTCACCGCCGGCGTCCGGATGGTGGGAGAAAAGATTCGTCTGCACCTGTCAAAAAATGAGTTTGAATCCATGCTGGCGGCAGCCTCTTTTACTCCCACCCGGGCGATCGATTCTACGAACATGCTGCAAAAACTGCCAGCACCTCGTCATGTCGACCGATCCGTATTGAACGGATTTTATCTCTCGTTCAGCGAAAAATAGATTTTTATTTGTGATTGGAACACTCAATAACCAGTTGATGTTGACAGATAGGTATTAGACAAACACAAATAAGACAGGCTATATTAAAAAGTCAGCATTAGATCTACTGAGGGGTCAGAAGGATGTCTGGAAGTAATCTTACCAGGAAAGAAGCGTTAGAACTTATCACACCGGTTGTAGATGAGGAGGTTGACGAAGATACTCGTATCGCATTTTTTGCGTATATACAGCAGGATGAATCCGTAAAATCCAAGTATGAGTCCGCCAAACGGCTCAAAAATATTGTATCCACCCGGTGCCCCTGTGCCAGCGCTCCTGATCATCTGAAAAAACGTATCCGGCAATTTTTGCATCAACAGCAGGCGGATGGAGATGACCAGCAGGCGCCGATCTATGACATGCCTCCCGCCCATACCATCCAGGCTGAAGATGCCTCCACGTCTCCTGTCGACAACCGCGCCTACCTGTGGAAATATGCGGCCGCGGCAACGCTCCTGATCGCCGCAGTTATTTTAGGTGGATTCCTGTATATGCAGTCCTCCTCCGAGTCTTATAACGTAGAAGAGTATGCCTACGCCCACTTTGTAAAACACAACGGTCAAATGGTGCAGCCGACGATCGCGACCGCCAGCCCGGCAAACGCCGAGCTGGAACTGGCCTCTTCATTTAATATGCCGGTCACAATTCCCGCGCTAAAAAATGCTGATTTCAAAGGGGTGGTGCTGAGCGACTTTGTTCCCGGTTTCGAAACTCCAATGATGGAGTACTACCTGCCCTCGGAAGACCAGTACATCTATATTTTTGCCTTTAATATTGAACAGCTTAAACAGTTTGATGAGCTTAAGCGCAGCGAGGAAGCGGTCAACTCCTGTATCCGCTCAAAAGATTTTCACGTCCGGGATGTCAACGGCAAGCATGTCGTCTCCTGGAAATGGGATGACACATGGTACGCCGCAATCTCCAATCACGATGGCCAAACGCTGGCCTCGCTTGTAGAGCCCCTCGGAGTTAATAATTGATTGGAGGGTCGGGTTTACTAATTGAACAGGGGGGTGGCAACCAAGTGTCTTGCTCACTATAAGAGGACTTTTAAAAACCAGGGGTTTTGCAAAGCCCCCTATAAAATATTGGTTTCATTCCTTTTTAAGGCCGGTACTTCCTCTTTAAAAGAACCTTTCGCAAAGCCGTTATTTGGCCCACCACTGCGGTTTTAAATTCAATCATTTTTTTGAACTTGCAGAAAATCTCCTGGTTTAACCAAATCCTCTAAAGATGAATGCGTGCGGTAATTACGGGCGCAGCGCGACCTGTACCGGGAAGGGACTGAATTTCCATGGTGTAGCCCATCTCCCGGTTGTACTCCCTGACAGATACCGGGGCTGTAATAATATTGTAGGCGATTGTTCCGACCATCAGGGTGCTGCCAACAACAATATTGGTTTCACTGAATGAGACTGAGCTGTTATCCACGCCGAGGGCATCGGCAAATTCGCGGCCAAAAACCTCGCTGGTGGCATCCTGCAGCAAAAACGCCGCGCCCAGTCGTGTCAACGCTCCCAGTCCGCCGCGCAGATAATCATTGGCATAAAAATTTCCGCTTGAAGGGCCCACAACCAGCCCATAGATCGCCAGCGAGGCGCCAAGGGTTTCAGCGGTGTTTCCATCAAACAGTTTGACGGCACCATATCCCACGCCAATGGGCATAATGGTATTAATCAGCGCCTGGCTGACCGCTTGATTCTCTGATCGCACCTGCCCGTCCGGCATGAATCCACCGGTTTCCGGCTGGGCCCGGGCCACAGATGCGGCTGCAAAGATAGAGAGCGCAAGTACAACTGTAGATAATAAACTAATCGAATTCATAAGGCAGAATATGAGAACAATAAATGTCATTATCTACCGTGCTGTGTTGTACATGGGCAGTAGAGATAAAATGGTCGCCGCACCTCTGTATTACGTATCACGATCATCTTCGTGCCTGTTGTCCGGCTCCTCATGTTCGAGCAGAGATTCCGGGGATGGCCCGGTCATGTTTTCCGGCAGCTGCTTGCTCGTCTTGGCTCCCAGCTCCCGAAGCATCTCGACCTGGCGGGTCAGGTTGCCATGCCCGGTGGAAAGACGATTCATCGCTTCATTGTAGCTCTCCTGGGTCTGCCGTATCCGTTGACCGATATCCTGCATGCTCTCTACAAAATTCACAAACTTGTCATACAGTTTGCCTCCACGGTCTGCGATCTCCTGCGCGTTCCGGTTCTGGTACTCCTGTTTCCACACGCTGTCGATCGTAGCCAGGGTGGCCAGCAGCGTAGAGGGACTGACGATAACGACATTTTTGTCAAAGGCCTCATAGTAGAGGCTGCTGTCCTGCTGAAGGGCAACTCCAAACGCCGATTCGATCGGTACGAACATCAGCACGAAATCGGGACTGTTGCCGCCATGCAGCTGCTCATAATTCTTGCTGCTGAGTCCCTTGACGTGACTTCGCAGCGAGCTGACATGCTGTTTCAAGGCCGCCTGCCGCTCCGCATCGTCCTCGGCAGAAGCAAATCGCTCATAGGCTGTCAACGATACTTTGGAATCGATTACCAGCCGCTTGTTGTCGGGCAGGTACACCACCACATCCGGGTAAAGGCGACGACCATCCTCGGTTTGATGGTGCTCCTGGATCTCGTACTCGCGCCCCCTGGTAAGTCCCGATTTCTCCAGGATACGCTGCAGGATCACCTCGCCCCAGCTTCCCTGCGTCTGGGATTCCCCCTTGAGGGCTTTTGTCAGATCCTTGGCCTCCCTGGCCATCTGCTGGTTGAGCTCCTGCAGGTGTTTCAGGTGCTGTTCCAGAGAACTGCGTCCTTTGAGATCTTCTTTGTGGGTCTCCTCCACCTTTTGTTTAAACTCCTCCATCTTTTCACCCAGCGGCTTCAACAGCTGGTCCAGCTTCTCCCGGTTCTGCTCGGTAAATTTCTGGGACTTCTCCTCCAGGATCTTGTTCGCCAGGTTTTCAAACTCATCCTTAAATCGATCCTGCAGGTTCTGCATCTCCTCCTTTTGCTCTTCCAGTTTTTCTCTCAGGGTCCCGTTCACCGAGCGGAGTCGTACATTCTCCTTCTCAGCTTCACCGGCCCTGGATTCAGCCTGCTTCAGCTCCTGCCGGGTCGACTCCAGCTGCCCAGCCAGGTTACTGTTGCGCTCCTCCAGCCGGCTGACATCCTGCATCGCCTCCGCGTGCTCGCGCTCCAGTAGCTCGGCCTCCTCTTTGCCAAGGGCCCGACTGCTTTTGAATTTGTAGTGAGCGATGAGGTAGCCGAGGACCAGGCCAATGAGAATAAATACGATAGAAATCAATTCCATTTATGGATTTAAGCTTTAGTGAGGACTTTGCAAAACATCCGAATCATCGTTCGCAGGGAGTTGCACTCCCGCTTTATGTGCTATATGAGATCGGTAATACAACCACCCCCCAACTAAGCATCAGGTGCTGCAAAAGCCTCTTAGATTAAGAGTTCTCTTTGGTGGAAAGAAGTCATTTCTTCAACAGAAGGTAGAAAGTAAAACGTAGAAAGTTTAGTATTTCCAATATTCTCTTGTCAATTGATCTTGCTTTTTCTTTCTCCTCTTCAAAATAACGCATTCACTGACAGGTGAATGTCACCCCGGAAGTATTCGGAGCGGTTCCCTGGCAGTATAGTCCGAACGTAACAGGAAGGAGCTTATCAAGTATTTTAACTGTGACCTAATCCGGCGGTCAATAGTGCCGAAATCCTTTTAACTATTATTTCTAAATAGTTGTTTTTAATTGTTTTTGCAGTACATTGAATAGTCATTTGCCTGCCTGTTATCCTGCAAGACAACACCCTAAAACGGGGTGGATTTCCATTTCCAACCTATAAATAATGGATACGCCATGCTACATTTAGAAAAAAAATTGATCGAAGAATTAAAAAGTACGATAGCCGGTACTATTATCCTGCCGGACGATCCCACCTACAATAAAGCCCGCACTATCTGGAACGGGATGATTGACAAAAAACCTGCACTTATTGTCCAGGTAGCCGATACACAAGATGTACCTGTTGCTGTTAATTTTGCCCGTAAAAACAGGCTTGAACTCTCGGTACTGGGTGGTGGACACCACATCGCCGGAAATTCGCTGGCTGAAAATGGACTAACCATCGATTTTTCCAATATGAAGAAAGTTCAGGTGGATCCAGAAAAGCGGCGTGCCTACGTGGAGCCCGGAGCCACGCTGGCAGATTTTGACAAAGCCACGCAGGCTCACGGCCTGGCAACCCCCACCGGCATCAATTCCACGACAGGTATGGCCGGGTTGACACTGGGTGGCGGGTTCGGCTGGCTGACCCGCCAGTACGGACTGACAGTCGATAACCTGGTTTCAGCAGATGTTGTGAGTGCCGGCGGTAAGGCAATAAAGGCGAGCGAGGAGGAAAATCCCGACCTTTTCTGGGCTCTTCGTGGCGGCGGTGGAAATTTTGGAGTCGTTACCGGATTCGAATTCAACCTGCACAACATGGGACCGGAAGTTTTTGCCGGCCTGATGGTTTTCCCGTTCCACCAGGCTAAAAACGTACTCAGGCAGTATAATGAATTTTCCCAGTCCGCTCCCCGCGAACTTAATGTCTGGGTAGTGCTGCGTCACGCCCCGCCGCTGCCCTTCCTCCCCGACGACGTACACGGTAAAATGGTGCTGGTGCTTGCAATATTTTACAACGGGGAGGCCGACAAGGGAGAAAAACTTGTGGATTTTCTAAGGGGATTTGGAAATCCGGTTGGCGAACATACCGGGATGCAGCCCTATACCCAGTGGCAGCAGGCGTTCGACCCGCTGCTCACACCGGGACTGCGCAACTACTGGAAATCGCATAACTTTGAAACCGTAACTGACGAGCTTATTGGAAGCCTGGTAAAATTTGCCGGAACCATCCCTTCTCCGCACACTGAAATTTTCCTGGGATCCATATCAGGTCTTCAGAATGAAATACCCGCGGAAGCCACCGCCTACCCGTTGCGTCATGCAAGATATATCATGAATGTCCATGGAAGGTGGGAGGATGAGTCCGACGATGACAGGCTGATCGGCTGGGCCAGAGAAGTGTACAATGCGACCAAACCGTATGCTGCCGGGGGAGCATATGTCAATTTTATGACGGAAGATGAGAACAATGCCGTTGCCTCGGCCTATGGTGCCAACTACGAACGGCTGGTGGTATTAAAGCAAAAGTTTGACCCTGAAAATCTTTTCCACATGAATCAGAATATCAAACCGAAACCGATGGCCAGCACGTAACATCCCGGCCCGGGATCGAACTGGTGGCTCGTCAATCATGAATTAAAAAAGGGCGACCGTTTATGTCGCCCTTGATGCTTAAGGATAATAAAAAATATCACTTTCTATTCACTGTCCAGCGAATATTTGCCGGGACCGGTAAGGAAAATAGTGAGATAGATAGTGAGGAATAATACTGCTTTTTCCATACCGCTAAAGGGATCGTTGAACAGGTGGACAAAAAGGAAGGCCACCGTCATGTTAATCACCAGCACCAAAGCGGCAGCGCGGGTATAGTAACCGATCATGACCAGGAAAGCACAAATCGCTTCGGCAAATGCCGCAAGAATCAGAGAAATGGTCGGCCCCAACCCGATGGGATCGGCAAACTGGAAATTGCCACTGAACACGTTCATCAATTTACCCCAGCCGTGCCCATAGATCATGGCAAAAGAGGCGACCACCCGTAGTATAAGGAGTGATATCCCGATATCGACAAATTCTGACAGCTTACTTGATTTAAGACGTTTTAGCATAGTATATCCCTTATTATTAAGTTAGTTAGTGGCTAGTTCTATATAACAACTTTCCTGGCAGTATTGCCAATAAGAATTGACTTCCTGCTGCCTGGCAACTCCCTAAAAAAAACAACAGTATCTCCGCGGGGAGAAATTTATCATGAATATAAATTACAAAAAAGCTTTCCTTTTCTTCAAAATCAACTAAATTGGCAACCGGTATCGTATTTTCCTCAATAAATCGAGGAGTTAGCCGGGATAAGCGTAAAAATGAAGGAATCACGTACCAGTGGACGTTGCAAAATCAGGGATTTTACCCAAGATCAAAACCTAAACAAATTCAAACCCGCAGCTTTATATCCCGTACATAATGCCGAACCGGAACTGCTTTTCATTCCTTAAACTTTTTACCTTTATTTTCGTAATCGGATGAACATAAACGCAAATCAAATGGAATAGGTAAATGAGTGGACAAGGATCAACCGGAAATGTAATTGCCGCCCTCGCAAGCTTTTTTGTACCGGGACTCGGACAGCTGTTGCAGGGACGGTTTTTAATGTCTCTTACCCACTTTCTGCTGGCGGGTCTCCTCTGGCTAATCTGGCTGGGATGGATCATCCACCTGTGGTCGATACTTGACGCCGCCCGATTTTCGGGCTGACCAATTTTTATATAATTTGAATTGCTTCCTTCCATGGGTTCGCTATTTTTGTGACATTATGGATTATGCACTGGCTACAGATGAATCGATCGACGAGGGAATAAAGCGGATCTACACGGACCGGCTGCAGCAGATTATACCGACTATCCGGCCTCCTCACCAGAACCTGCACGAGGCGATCCACGATGCGCGCAGGGGCTTCAAGTTTATGCGCGCCTTGATCCGGCTGATCAAGTTCTCCCTGGAACCGGAGGCGTATGAGCAACAAAACCATATGTTTCGCGACATGGGCCGATTCGTCTCGGAACTTCGGGACCTGCATGTGTTCATTCTCCTGATGCAGTATGTGGCGAGGGAGTCTCATTCGGTCCGGCCGCAAGATATTGAAGAAGGCCTGAACATCCTTCAACAGCAGGAAAAAGAACTGCTGGAGGAGGCCCGGGATCAGCACCGTTTTGAAGATATGGCCGACCGGCTCGAAGAGGTTCAAAATGCGTTCACAGAACAACAGGGGCTGCCAGGCCAACAGTCACTTTTATTCCCCGGACTGAAGGAGATCTACAAAAAAGGGCGCGAAAACTACTTCAGGGCAGACGAGGAGGGTACCAAAGAGCAGTTCCACGAGTGGCGCAAGCAGGTAAAATATTTTATGAACGCCTTCCAGGTGTTGGCATATTTTTGGCCCGGAAAACTGGATATCAAGGGGAAAAGTCTCGCACAGCTTTCCGATTACCTCGGGGAGGAGCATGACCTGGCCCTGCTCGACGACCTGCTTGTGGACCAGGATTTCCGCCGGCATCTGGGCAATATCAAGGCGATGCGCTCGTATGTCGATCAAAAACGATCATTCCTGCAGCGAAGCGCACTGAACCTCGGAGGATTCATCTATTCGAAAACAGAAGAAGAATTTATCTCATTTTTTAATTGATCTGTTCCCTGTTCTTCACGGTCACAGAAGCCTGCTCCCACTATTATGACAAACAGTGAACCCAATGAATTCCCGATTGATGGCACGCTGGACCTGCACACCTTCCGGCCGGAGGATCTTGGCTCGCTGATTCCCGACTATATTGAAGCCTGCCTGGAAAGGGAGATCTACGCTCTCCGTATTATCCACGGGAAGGGAACGGGGAGCCTCCGCCGATCGGTACATGCCCTCCTGGACCGGCATCCCCGCGTTGAAAGCTATTCGCTGGCAGGTGACCGCAGCGGCTGGGGCGCCACCCTTGTTAATTTGAGGGAGGAACCCCGGGAATCGTTTTAATACTATCACCCGTCACACAAAGAGTTGCCTGGTTTCAGCGTCCCTTCTCAGTATTTTAAACCTCTGATTTTCCTGTCCGAACTCTTTCGGGAAAATCACTGACGCTTTCCTATATTCAGAATCAACCAGAATCGAAAACCTGTCACCCGACCGCTGGATCTGCCCGGCTCAGATCGTCGATTAAAGGCTGGAGATATCAATAGTCCAAGACCCTGCGGGATACCGGGCTCGGTCTGGGTGACAAACGTGAGAACCGGCAACGCCGCTTTAAAATTTGTTAATACCCAGAGATGCCACAAAACAGATCCGCATTACGAGAAGCCATTACCAACCAGCTGCGCAGAATAGAATCCAAAATTGAGATCGTCAATCGGTGGGACAGCCGTATTTCCCGGTATCGCCTCGGCGTATTTGGCGGGGGCATTGCAGCTCTCTATGTCGCCGCCCAAACCGGGAGTCCCGCGATCACTCTCCTGGTCCTGGGGCTTCTGCTGGGCGTATTTTTCTGGCTGGTATCGCGACATCAAAAAGTGGAGCGGCAACAACAGCGGCTGACGCTCTGGAAAAAGATCCGCGGCACGCACCTGGCACGGATGGACCTGGACTGGGAACAGATTCCCCCTCCCCCTTCCTCGGAGCCGGAAGAGGACCATCCGTATGCCGGCGACCTCAACATTACGGGGCGCCGCTCGCTGCTCCACCTGATCGACACGGCGATCTACGCCGGGGGCAGCGATCAGCTTAAACAGTGGCTGCTCGACAACACCCCGGATACCGGCCGTATCCTGCAGCGCCAGCAGCTGGTGCGGGAACTCAAGCCGATGGCCCACTTTCGAGATCGGCTTCAGCTGCGGGCGGCCATCAGCAAATCGTACAAATCGGAGCAGGACTGGAATATGGCGGCACTGCTCCGCTGGCTGGACCGGTCGGCCTCGGAATCCTATACCGGTGCCCTTGCACTGTTGGGCGGACTGGCTGCCGCAAACTGGATACTGGGCATCCTTTACCTGGCGGGAATGGTGCCCCCCTATGTTATTTTCAGTGCTGTAATCTACCTGCTAGCCTATAATTTCAACTCCGGAAAGGTGAAAGGGCTCTTTGACGCCTCCTACCAGATGGAAAAACTGTTGTCAAGATTCAGCTCCATCCTGATCTACCTGGAAGAGTACCCCTACAAGAAAGGCTCCAGGCTTGAAGAGTTTTGTGCTCTGTACAAACAGCAGGAAACCCGGCCCTCCCGGTTCCTTAAAAAAATTGTCCGCCTGGCCGCGGCGGCTTCATCCCAAAAAAGCGAGATTATCTGGGCTATACTGAACCTGCTGTTGCCCTGGGATCTCTACTTTTCGTACAAGCTGGATCAATACAAAACGGAGCTCAAAGATCCACTGAACCGCTGGCTAGACCATTTTTACCAGCTTGAGGCGCTCTGTTCGCTGGCCAACTTTGCGTGGCTTAACCCTGGCTACATCCTTTCGGCACCGGCCGCCGATCGCTCACAGCCGGTCCTGAGCGCCACCGACCTGGGACACCCCCTCATTCCCCACGAAGAGAAGGTGACAAATGATGTGACGATTGAAAAAAATGGCTCTCTCATTCTCATCACCGGGTCAAATATGTCTGGCAAAAGCACCTTCCTGCGGACGCTGGGTATCAACCTGTGCCTCTGTCTCTCCGGTGGACCGGTGAATGCCCGAAGCTTCCATGCCATCCCATTTCGGCTCTTTAGCAGTATCAACGTGGTGGACTCGCTGGATGAAGGGCTCTCGCATTTCTATGCGGAGGTACGCAAGCTGCGGCGGTTGCTGGATGCGCTGGAACGGGAGGATACCTGGCCGCTCTTTTTTCTGGTGGATGAAATTTTTCGTGGTACCAACAACCGGGAACGCCTGATCGGGAGCACCGCTTTCCTGAAGCATGTGGCCGGCACCGACGGGGTCGGTGTGGTCTCAACCCACGATCTTGAACTGGCCTCGCTGGAAGATGAGATTCCACAGCTCACCAACTGGCATTTCGAGGAGACGATCAAAGACGGGAAAATGAGCTTCGAATACAAGCTGAAGCCGGGTCCCTGTCCCACCACCAACGCACTGACCATCATGAAAATGGAAGGGTTGCCCGTGGAATGATTGAATGATTGATTCATTGAGTGAGTGGGAACCGGGAGATCCACGAGTTTATTTCTTTTTTTGCAACTTTTCACGAGTTGTTACGAAAAAGCAAACTACATTTCGCCAAGGGTCCCCCCGTTAAGTTAGGGATGGGAGCAAAGCTATGGTGACATTTCTTGCAAATTTATCACCGCTCGGCTCGAGGTAATCCAATTTACATTATATCCCAAGTTCAGAAAGTCAGCCCGATTTTCTGAACGTAGATAACCTACACCAAAAGCCTTCCACTGACCTGGAGGGCTTTTAAATTTATTAGCCTCCCTGTTTTGAAGAAAATTGTTACGTTTTCGAATCCTTATTGCTTACTGGTACCCCTCTCCCAGATGTACCCCAATTTAAAGCAGGCAGTACAAAATAGTACCTGATCAATATTGGCTGGATCTGCATCGGTACCGGCAGGCCAACAAATATTATATTCAATTAATATTAACATAATTCTTTGTGGTTACACCCCGATTTCAATAACTAAAAAGAGGTGATGCTGGGAAATAAATATCAATATAAAATCGAGGGAAGATGATAAAAAACAACTATTTGGCACTTGGTATTTTTTTAGTAACAGTGATGGTTTTGTATAGCTGCGATTCTGTAACAAATACTGATCAATTAGCCGGAGAAACGAAGCAGCAATCAGCCGGTCTGATCCTGGAAAAAGGCCAGCATGCGGGATCCAACAGCTCCGCCAGCCTTGTTGTTGTCACCCCGGATAACCTTATGGGATGGCAAGAACTGAATGTTCGGGGAGATGGGGAGAGCATAATAAGTGACGCGGTAGCGGACCAGCACGGTGGGATGGCTTCGTTGCAACAGTCCTTTAGCGATAGTGAGGGAAAAACAGATTTTCGCTTGGTCCAGGCGTTTGGACCGGTCGAAAATTTGAATGCCCTTAGTTTTGACTGGTACAGGGATGGCAGCAGCACCGCTCCGGACCACCTGACACCGGCCATAGGGATCTTTGTAGATGATGGTAATGGAAATTCCTGGCTGCTTAAGTGGGAGGGTGTTTACAATGGGTACCCGACTACTGGTCCACCTGCCCCCACTGACCAGTGGATCACTGAGAATCTGCTGAACGGAAATTTCTGGAGAATACCCCAATATGTAAATGGCGAATGGGTAGGCTTCAGCGGTTGTAATGAGGCTGGAGATCCATACGGTTGTTTCCAGTTTGATCGCTCGCTGACCGACGAGTGGCTGGATGGATACAGTGTAGAAGGTATCGAGGCAGGTATCGGCTCCGGCTGGAATGGTTCATTCAAAGGACATGTAGATTACATCACTATCAACGACACGATATTCGACTTTGAAATAGCCGTCAATCCCGAAACCAGGCAGGAGTGCATGAAGGGAGGCTGGGAAGAGTTCGGTTTCAAAAATCAAGGCCAGTGTATTCGGTATGTCAACACCGGGAAAGACAGCCGGTAACGGCATCCTTTCTCTCATTCTATAAACGTAAAAAGCCCTCTTGCAAAACAGGAGGGCTTTTTAAATCGATATATGTATCATCGCAACATGAAAAAATGACCAGGAATAAAAAATTTATTACGGAAACAGTTAAGCACTTTTCCGGACAAAACAAATAATTTAGTGCTAACATGAGCTTAACGGGCGACAGGCCTCGCCGCTGGCTGCCTACACAAAATTTTCTATCTGAAATTGCACTATAAGAGGGCTTTGAAAAGCCAGGAGGGTTGGTCAAGATCAACCCCTGAGCGGATTTGGAACCGCAGTTTATATCTCATAAATGAGGAGTTCAAATCCGCGAAAATGACGATATCGGCCAAAACAACGATTTTGCAAAGACCTCTGAAAAATAATTTGCGTCGTTCCGCCTACCGCTTAAGCTAAATATCATTAGCTGGCCCATACAATACATCTCCGACCCAGGGGATAAGTCGAGTACAGTTACAAAAAAGTGTAACTATTTAGCAGTTACTAAACTCTGACTTCATCCTGCTGACAAAATGTTTTTCAATATTCAAACTTTTTGCCGTATCCTAATGGAAGGGGATGCTCTATTATAAAGGGGGGTCCACATGGCCAGCGACAACACACTTAAACAGGGGCGTCAAGCATTTCGTCAGCAGGCGTGGGCTGATGCATATACCTTTCTGTCTGCTGCGGACGAAGAAACCGTTCTTGATGCTGATGATCTCGAATCTTTGGCGAAAGCTGCATATCTGATCGGCAAGGAATCAAAATGTACCAAAATATGGGCACGGGTCCATCAAAAATTTCTGGAACAGAATAATACCGAGCGGGCGGCCTGCAGTGCGTTCTGGCTGGGGATGGTGCTCTTTAACCGAGGTGAACATGCCCAGGGCAGCGGCTGGATCGCCCGGGCAAAGCGACTGATTAAAGATTATAAACAGAAATGTGCTGAGCAGGGACTTCTGCTGATACCCCGTGGACTTCAACAACTTCGCCAAGGGGACGGTGAGGCAGCTTATAACCTTTTTAATCAAGCTGCGAAAATCGGAACCCGTTTCAAAAATAAAGATCTCCAAACACTGGGCAGACTAGGCTGTGGGCAAGCTTTGATCCAGCAAAAAAGAATAGAGGAAGGTACAACACTGCTGGACGAGGCGATGGTAGGTGTTGTTTCTGATGAGCTCTCGCCCATTGTTGCCGGCATTGTGTACTGCGCAATCATCGAAACCTGTCAAAAGATTTATGATCTCCAGCGGGCCCAGGAATGGACGGATGCCCTGAGCCGGTGGTGCGATGCTCAGCCGGACCTGATCCCTTATCGAGGGCAGTGCCTGGTGCGCCGCGCCGAAATCCTGCAATTGCGTGGCAGGTGGCCGGATGCCATGGAAGAAGTCCAGCGGGCTTGTGAGCTCACGCAAACATCAAGTCCGCCCGCTACCGGGGAGGCTTTTTACAGGCAGGCCGAACTATACCGGTTGCAGGGTCACTATTCCAAGGCGGAAAAAGCATACCGGCAGAGCAGCAAATGGGGCCGAAGTCCACAACCGGGGCTGGCTCTGTTAAGACTGGCCCAGGGCGATATCGACTCCGCCAAAACGGCCATCCAGCATGTGGAAGATGAAATCCAGGAACGGATGCCCCGATCAAGAATACTTCCTGCATACGTGGAAATTATGCTGGCCTCGCAGGAATTACAGACCGCTAAGGCAAAAGCCAGTGAACTTTCAGACATTGCCACTGAGCTCGGAGCTCCTTACCTGAAGGCCATTGCAGCTCGATCCCAGGGAAGTGTTCTACTTGCAAATTCAAAACCGGGTACGGCATTAAAAAAAATGCGGCAATCCTGGTCCCTGCTGAAACAGGTTGAGGCCTCATACGAATCTGCCCGAACACAGGTACTCATCGGACTTGCCTGTCGCAATCTCGGAGATGAAGACACTGCCACGATGGAATTTCATGCCGCCCGGGAGATATTTGAACAGCTTGGGGCCACCCCGGACCTTTCCAACGTCAATTCCCTCATCAAAAAAAAGAGACCTGAAAACACTCACGGGCTGACGCCGCGCGAACTGGAAGTGCTCTGCATTCTTGCTACCGGCAAAACCAATAAAGATATCGCCAAAGAGCTGTATATCAGCGAGCGAACGGTAGACCGCCATGTTAGCAACATCCTGGGCAAACTGAACGTAGAAACCCGGGCTGCCGCTACTGCCTATGCCTATGAACATAATATGGTGTGAAGCTGGTATATAACGGATTTAATACGCTGTTTTCTATCCTACAATCAAGCCCGGCTGTCTTCGGAATACAAAATAAAACCGCTCCCCGGCCAAGGTTTATAATCCGATATCAAAAAATGGGTAATATTACCCAGATCTACTTTTTCCAACAATTGGGTACTCTCTCCGATTCGCCCTCCTCTATTACCGGTTATATTTCCGGCAAATAAAAACTACTCACTTATAAATTGAAGGTGGGGATTATGATGAATACAGTACGTTCCGCACATGAAAAAGAGAAACACACCTCGGCAACCAAAAATCGCACGCAGCTTACGGAACCTCTTCCCGTGACTGAGCACCAGCTTAATATAGCGGGTATTTCAACAGCTGTACTTATGGGCGGTGAAGGAACTCCGGTGATACTGCTGCATGGACCGGGTGAGTCATCCGTCTGGTGGATGCGTGTCATTCCAAAGCTTATAAAAAACAATCGCCTAATCGTACCCGACCTGCCCGGACACGGGGAATCCAGAGTCGATAAAGAGTCCCTGGATACCGGCCTCGTATTCGGCTGGCTCAGCGATCTGATCAATCAAACCTGCCCCTCTCCTCCCATCCTGGCAGGTAACATTCTTGGAGGATCCATTGGAGCCCGCTTCGCGATCGAGCATGGAAATCAGATCAGCCGGTTGGTGCTCGTCAATTCACTCGGGCTTGGAAAATTCAGGCCAAAACCCAGCTTTGCTTTTAATCTGTTCCGCTTCATGCTCTGGCCAACCGAGAAAAACTTTAGCCGTTTCTTCCCGCACTGCATGTATGATGTGGATACCCTGCGTCAAAGCATGGGTAAATACTGGGATCCCTTTGTAGCATATAATCTTGAATGCGCCCGCGATAAAGAGCGGAGCGATGCTTTGCAATTCATGATGAAAAAACTCGGTATCCCAAAGATTCCTGACAAAGAATTACGGGAAATTAATGTCCCCACAGCCCTGATATGGGGACGACATGACAAAGCGAACAAACTTAACATTGCAGAAGCCGCAAGCAAAAAGTACGGTTGGCCCTTGCAGATTATTGAGAAAACACGAGACGACCCCAAGCTCGAACGACCGGAAGCGTTTGTGGATGCGCTCTACAGCATTATAAACCATATGCCGACACCCTGAGCACTGCTAACTATCTAACTAAAATGGAGTACAATTATGAAAACGAAAACAAAGCAGCATTGCGATGACACCTACGGTTCAAAACCACTCCCAAAATCATGAACGCTTCCTTGCCATGGTAATGGTAAATGCCCTGAAATAATTTACCTCCTGGTGTGCCGGATGTCGGCCGTTGCTGGCAGAACACGTATACCACCGATCAGGCTGACCTACATGGATAGAATGCACTGGGAATTCGACAATTACAAAAAACATGAAGTTTAAGAAGCGCTATTTCGTGCTGTTAAATATATTGCTGACGATGTGATATATTGTATCGAACATTTGAAGAGCTGCAACTCATTTTTTACCACAACAATAAAAAACGATGAATCACCTTGAGGATTGGATTGAGTCGCTACTGGTAAATACAGGAATCGCTGAAGAGTGGGCGGTCTACCTGCGGCTTTTACTTTTTATCCTGATTCTGATCCTGCTCTCGGGAATCGCTTATGTTACTACAAAACGGATTATCATCCACTATCTCTATAAATTTGTAAAGATGTCATCCGTAACCTGGGATGATGCCCTGGCCGATCACAAGGTATTCAACAACGTAGCCCACATCATTCCCGCGATCTTAGTCCGCATCATGGCACCCGTTATTTTCGCCGACTTTGAGCAGGCCCTTCCGTTCGTCATTAAAATAACGGACAGTTACCTGCTGATTGTGGGCATGACAATCATCTTTGCCTTTCTCAGGGTTGCACAATACGGACTTGCTTCCCATCCCATCTTTAAAGATAAACCGATTGCAAGCTATTTTCAGCTTGCCAGAATCATCCTGTATATCATTACCGGTATCCTGGTTCTTTCCCTGATCCTGGAGCGGTCACCCGTCTATTTCCTTAGTGCCTTCGGTGCGATGACAGCAATTGTCCTGCTGATCTTTAAAGATACGATTCTCGGACTGGTGGCCAGTGTGCAGATGTGGTCCAATGATATGGTGCGGGTGGGCGACTGGGTGGAGATGCCCAAATACAACGCGGACGGGGATGTGATTGAAATCAACCTGAACACGGTTAAAATTCAGAACTGGGACCGAACCATCACCACCATTCCGACCTATTATTTTATCACCGACAGCTTTAAAAACTGGAGAGGCATGCAGCAGAGCGGCGGGCGGAGAATCAAGAGGGCGATTTATATCGATTCCCATACAGTAAAGTTTGTAGATGCGGAGATGCGCGAGGAGCTCAAAAAATACCACCTGCTCAAGGAATACCTAGAAACGAGGCAGAAAGAGATTGAAGAATACAATGAGAAACATAACCTGGATACGTCTGTATTGATCAATGGACGGCGAATGACCAATCTTGGAGTGTTCAGAAAGTATGTTGAATTGTACCTGAAAAACCATCCCCAAATTAAACAGGATATGACCGTGATGGTTCGCCAGCTCGGAACGGAGAGCCGGGGCATTCCCCTGGAGATCTACTGTTTTACCAATACCACCGCCTGGCTGGAGTATGAGACCATACAGGCAGATATTTTTGACCACCTGTATGCTACGGTAGCATTCTTCGACCTCGATATCTTCCAGGAACCCAGCGGCAGGAATTTTTCCAACGTTTTCCAGCCTCTGGGAAACAATATTTCGCGTGAAAATTAACCTTCCACTTTAGTAATTCCCTTGTATGCCCTTTAGGTCCTCAAGCATCTGGATAAGTTGAAATCAACTGTATAGCTGATAAAAAGGTGGGAAAAGACTGGCACAAAATAAGAAAGTGCGAACCTGGAAAGGACCAGATTCGCACTTCATTATGTGATGGCTCCCCGGGTAGGATTCGAACCTACGACCCATCGGTTAACAGCCGATTGCTCTGCCGCTGAGCTACCGAGGAATAGAGCAGTTGATTACCTGTTTCAACCGTCTCAAACAGAGGACAAATATAATGGATTCATGCAACTCAAGTCAAGGCGAATTTAAAACTTTTTTAGTACCTCACCTTCTCCAGTATCAGCCCCTTTGAGGGGGTTCCGTGACCGTTTTGGTCTGCCGAGGGATGGTCCAGCAGATAGATAAATTCATCCACCGTTTTCTTGCCTTTGCCGACTTGCAGGATTGTTCCCACCAACCGCCGAACCAGGTGTCGCAAAAAGCGATTGGCTTCGATATGATATACCAGCATATGTCCCCGCTGTTCAAACTCTGAGAGCAGTATATCGCAGCTGGTGTTTCCCTGTTCAGGGTCCGATTTTATAAAGCTTTCGAAGTCATGGACTCCCCGAACAGAAGAAGCGCAGATCTGCATCGCCTGCAAGTCCAGCGGGTTCAGCACCATCTGGGCATAGCGCAGGTTGAGCGGACTGGAGCGCGTAACAATTTGGTACCGGTAGCGCCGGCTGCGAGCGTCAAAACGGGCGTGAAAGTCATCCCGAACCTGTTCCAGGCGGTATACTGATATATTCCGCGGGAGTACGCCAAGCAGCGCATAGATTAGTCGGTCGGCGTCCAGCTCGTCCGGGTAATCGAAATGGGCAACCTGCTCCTCGGCATGAACCCCGCTGTCGGTGCGCCCCTGCCCTTTTATATCGACAGGATATCCCAGAATTTGGGACAACGCCTCTTCTATCGTTCCCTCCACCGTTGGCCCTTCCGGCTGTCGCTGCCAGCCGTAGTAATCGGTCCCATCGTATTCGACATGTATTTTATAACGGGGCATGATCAATAATTTTGACGCCGCAAGCCCGGGGATGACTGGCGAAATATTGCGTGATTAACCATCAAAAGCGAAAGCTCATTCGTGCCACAACACCGTGGGTTCCCTGTACGGGATCAAGAGAAAACGTGGTTCCTGCAGATTTTGAATGCTGCGCCCGGTTATAGGCGCTGACCGCACTGATCACCCGGTTCAACACCATCAGGGAGAGCAGGGCCGGCAACTGCTGTTCCATTGTTTCAAACCGCGATCTCAAATCCCGGTAGTGGTGCCGCGCCCCGGTATCCGACCAGTTCCACCGGTTGGCGGAAATATCTTCATACAGTTGATCCCAGTTTCGGCTCCGCTCCTGGTAATCGTTGTAGGCATCGAGGTTGTCGTAATCTTCCACGGCAAGCCGGAAGCCGCGGTCGCGCGGCTCAATATCTACCCCAGCCTCTGCACGGGCATAGGTAAACCAGTTCTGCCGCATATTGCCCGAATGTATCTTCAATCCAGCATAGGAGAGCAAAAGCGCCGCCTCTGCCGCCAGGTGATACTGTCCCCGTTCCCAATCCGAGGGATTCACGTGGTGGTGCCCCCACCCGGGGACAACCAGCGACTTGAGAAATGCGATTTTGGGATCGGAATCCAGTCGGGGAGCGGAGGCTTCACTATCCAGGTCCTGGGAAACAGCACTGCCTGACAACCCCAAAACCAGTATAATCGGCAGGAACCATTTCATCTGTACACGGGATTTCCGATCTGTAATTAGTTTTTTTTGCGGTCCCGGTCCCAATGCCGAAATATAGAGACGCTGAATCCCGCCATCAGGATAAATGTACCGAGCCACACAACCGAAACAAACGGTTTTTCCTCGGCCACAATCAGCACCCATTCGTCCTGCGGCTCTCCCTCAATACCATGGACTTTAAGCTCGATTTTGCCGGTAGAGGGATCCACGCTCGTAAACTGGACAAACATATCCCGCCCGGGAACCTGCATGGGCGGAGCGTACGTCCAGCTTTTTCCATCCTTTTTGTAAATTGCGAACAGCGGATTGAGTGTATCCCTGACCCCGGTGGCCCGGTGAATAACATCGAGATCGGCGCGCACGGCAATGAGTGTACTGTCGGGCAGGGATTCCGGGTCCGCGGGCGTGTAATCGGAAAAGTCGAACTGGTAGCCCCCCATATTCAGCGACTCTCCCCTGCCAAGGCTGATGGTCTGTACCTGGGTGGAATCGCTCTGCTGATCCGGCGTCGTTTGGGAGGCCGATGCCGGCTGCATATTTGAGTTGTCCGGGCTGTTATTTTTAACCTGCTCGTTTTTCTGCTCCACGTAAGAGCTGCCCGCCACGTACATATAGATATCGCTCATAAAAGTAGTATAGACATCCGGATCCACCGACCACTCAATGCGATTGGCCGAAGAGCTGGACAGCATCGGGTAGACTTCGGGATAAAGGGTAAACTGGCGGCCGTTGCCGTCTACCGGCTCAAATTTAATTTTGTACTGTTGCTGACCCGGGCGTTCCTGGTTGGCCAGCGTATATCCCTCATAGGTCACTTTGTATTTACCGTTCACCACCTTGGGCTCGTTCAATTTCAGCTCAAGAAAGTTCACCTTTTGGCGGACAGGTATTCCCTCGTCATCCGTGACCTTTCCCGCGGCTATCGCCTCATTATAATTTCGGGTGGAAAGATCCAGCAGGGTTCCGTTGTATGCAGAGGAGGCTAGGATACCAAGCAGCAGCACTCCAAAACCGACATGCGTCAATGCGCCCCCGATCAATTTCGGATTTTTAAACATCATCCGAACCATCATGAAACCGTTACCAACCAGGGCAAACCAGCCGGCAAGAATATAGAGCAGGTAGTAAAAGTTACGTACATTGCCGAGCATCATGGTGGCCAGCGTCAGCACGCAGCTAATGATCACCGGCCAGGTGAGATCGCGTGCCAGCGATTCCGCATCTTGTCGTTTCCAGAACAGGAACTGGCCGATCACGGTCATAAACGCCGCCAGTATGGCCAGCGGCATGGTCCACTCGTTGTAGAAGCTGATCTCCGGCGGCGTGGGGTTTGCCTCAAACAGCCGGCCGATAATCGGGGAACTGGTACCGATAATGATCACAAACCCGATCAGGAACAGCACCATGGCCCCCGCGAAAGTCATAAACTCCCTGCTCAGCAGTTTCGACTCCTTATTCTGCCGCGGCAGATCTTTATAGCGGTAGATCAACATCCCGATGCCTACGGCCGTTACGACAAACATAAAGGCCAGCAGCTGGTTGTAGAGTCCCAGGTCCACAAAGCTGTGTACCGAGGAGTCGGCCAGAATTCCGGAACGCGTGAGGAACGTTTCATAGACGATAGCCACATATGCGAGGATTGCAAAGACGATAGAGGCTTTTTGCGACGTGGAACTCTTCTTCTGTATTACCATTGTATGGATACCCGCCGTACCCAGCAGCCAGGGAACAAACGAGGCGTTTTCGACCGGGTCCCACGCCCAGTATCCGCCAAAGGAGAGCGTTACATAAGCCCAGTACCCGCCCAGGAAGATTGCAGTGAGCAGGGCCACGTTTGCCCCGAGGGTCCACGGCATGGCGGGATGTACCCACTCATTATACTTCTCTTTCCAGAGGGCGGCCATCGCAAAACAGTAGGGAATCGTCATCATCGCAAACCCGAGGAAAAGCACCGGAGGGTGAATCATCATCCAGGGACTTTTCAGCAGGTCGTTGAGTCCTTTCCCTTCGGAGGGCACAAAATCGGGATTGGCCTGTATAAAGGGCGCGTTCGGCATCTCCTGGGCCAGCGTTCGAAACGGGGAGGCTCCCAGCTGCAAATCCCCGATGGAGACCCCCGCTATCATCGAAATCAGGAATATTTGCGTGAGTGTTAAAAAGAACAGCACCGGCCCGCGATACGGCTTTTCCGTCCATTTCATCAGTCCCAGGCCGATAAAAAATGAACACAGGATCCATACCATGAAGCTGCCCTCCTGGCCGCCCCATAACGCGGAGATCAGGTACTTCAGCTGCAGATCACTGCTGGTGTAATTGTATACATAATAGTATTGAAACTGGTGGTTCAGGATCAGGTAGAGCAGCAACCCGGAGGCCGCTATAATAAGGGCTCCCTTTATTCCAAACAGCCAGTTGGAGATGCGATACAGGCGTTCATCGTTGCGACTGGAATACAAAAAATAGCCAATGCCGGCAAAAATACTTGTGGCAAAAGCCACATAAATCAGGATGTTTCCTATTGTACCAATCATCAGGTTTTGTACAAAATTTTAGAATTGAAAGTCACAGATCAGCATAAGTCTGGCGCCAGAGACCTGGACAAGGTTGTGGCTGCCAGTGCACGCTCAGGGCAGCCGCTGCAGTTGATAAAACATGGAGCGACCAATTGATTACCCGGCGGCACTGGCCCGTTCAAACTCGGCGGCATCTGCATCGTTATATTTGGAGGGACACTTCATCAGCATGTCGTTGGCGTAAAAGACGCCGTTATCCATCTCCCCGATGACCACCAGCTGGGTAGCCTGTTCAAAGTTGTTGGGTTTTGGCTTTGGATACACCACCCGGCGAATGTTGCCATCCTGATCTTCCATAAAGAAAGAAAACTGCTTGTTTTCCATTGAAAAACCGTAGTCCCGGGAGTCGTCCCACTTGCCCACAACATGAGCCCCGCTCATACCTTCGGCTTGTTCAAAGTTAACATAGGTGCTGATGCTGTTACCAAAATTGTACATCAACAGCGAGGTAAAACCGACAATAGCTACAATTCCTACTAAAACTTTGGGTCTCATGAGATTATTGTGTGTGTTCTTTAGTTACCTTGTCTTCTAGTTTGGCGACTTTTTTGTCTACCCGGATGATAAAAAACAGGAGAATAAACCAGATAATCAGGCTGACGCCCAACACGATGAAAATAAGATCGTAGGAGGCCGCTGTTTGCATCAGCACGCCCGCGTTTTCCATGCCGCTCGTTCCCTCCCATTTCTGGGAATAGGTTTCGGTGAGCGTGTCGACTTTGCCAACGTTTGAAAGCGTATCTTCTTGTATTTGGGCCCAAATCTTATTCATACAGACGATTCTTCATACTGGTATTTAATTTTTTTGTAACGATTGAGTATCTCTATCAACCATATTGACAGCCCGATAAATCCAATAATAGCAGGATAAAAGATATAACGCAGCTCGGGCGCGGTAATTTCGCTGAATGCGGGATTACCTTCGGCCCCGGGATGCAGGCTCGGCAGCTGCCTTGGTACAATATACAGCAAAAACGGGATTGTAGTAGCGGCAAATACATTATATACGGCCGACAGCTTGGCCCGTTTTTCCCGGTTGTCAAAGGCGGTGCGCAGTACAAAATAGGCGACGTATATCATCATGGCCAGCGCCGAAAGATTCATGCGCGGCTCGGCAAACGTCCACCATGTTCCCCAGGTAAAACGTGCCCAGAGCGAACCGGTAACCAACCCGCAGATACCAAAAACAAGTCCCACCTGCGTGGCCGACTCCGCTTTTCGATCCAGCTCCAGGTCCTGGCTGTTCAGGTAGCGAATGCTGTAGACAAATCCCGCGGCAAAGCAGACCGACATGGTAAACCACATCGGGACGTGCAGAAAAAGATTACGAGCCGATTCCTTCAGGATGGGGATATCCGGGATGGGGATCAGGAAACCCGCGACAAGTACACCGGTCATCCATATCGCCACCAGATATTTCCAGGGTTTTAATTTCACCTTCACAAGATGTTCGTTGAATGTTGTGAGTAGCTTTTAGCCTTGCACTGACTTTGTTTCAGCTGGCAAAGGCGAATAATATACGAAACATCAACCGAAAATTTGAACGGGATCCCCTATTGTTTTGCTGTATTTTACCTATGTTTACAGTTGCTGAGTTTTAGATTAAATTGTAAAGTGGACTTTGTAGAATCTTCATAAATTTACGAGCGGTTATCCTATGTCTACTAACACAAAAACAAAGAAAATTACCCTCACGCCCAGCTGGAAGCACTATTTTATTGCTTATGTGCTGTCGGTGCTTGCGATACCGCTGTTCGGGATCGGGCTGATTGCCTTTTATTTTGTGCGAAAAAAACACAAGAACATTCGTTTTGCGGTCACTGATACCCAGATCTCGTCAATCGACTCAAAATATCACCGCAATATCGATTTGGTCAACATTGAGAAGGTGACCATCGAACAGGGCTGGCTCCAGGAAAAATTGAATGTCGGTACGCTCCTGCTTAGCACGTCGGCCACATCGGTGGAGCTGATCGGTATGGAAAATCCCGGGCAGCTGAAGCAGATGATCGAGGAGGCGATTGCCCGGCAAAAAAAACAGCAGGAGAAAAAGAATTTCAGGAGAACCCAAGACCCCAAACACAAGCCGGGATCGATGGATAAGATGGATTACCTTACCGGACTTTGGCACCAGGGCCTGTTATCGGAAGAGGATTTTGAGAGTGAAAGGAAAAATTTTGAGTGATACGCGTAATACAAGGGTTCCAAGGAACACCCTCCCAAACAGGCAAGCGCTTCCGGCCCCGTTGGAGATCCTGTTTTCCTACCCTGGTTCCCCTGTTGTCACCTTACGCCCTGATTCCGATTCGTTGCGATACCTGGGTAGCACAAGAGAGAGAAAGATGAACCCGAGCGCAATCGCTCCCAGCAACTGGTACTGGTTCTTGAAATCGGCATATTCCTGGCTCGCAAATTCTCCCTGTTCCAGTTCATCGATCCGTCCCAGGAATGAATCGATGCCGTCGCTGCCGGACTCTATCGAATAGTATTCCCCGTTCCCCTCCTGCGCGATACTCCTGAGCACTTCCGGCTGTAACCTCGTCGTTACAACCTCGCCGCTTTGATCCCGCTTGTACCCGATCAATGAACCGGTTTCAGCATTGTATTGGGGAATGGTCGACCCGGAACGCGTGCCGATACCAAGGGTGTAGACCGAAATATTGTTTTCTTGCAGGGTCTCGAGTGCGGTTTCATAATCATCTCCGTGATTTTCCCCGTCGGAGATGATCAGCATCACCTTTGCGGCATTCGAGCGGTTCTGCTCCTCCTCCAGCGAATCAAATGCCCGCAGACCCACTTCCATCGGCGCGCTGAAATCGGTGGTGGAACTCGGCATCTGATCGGTTTCCGCAATATTGAGGAAGAGGCGCAGGGCCGAATAGTCGAGCGTCATCGGGGACTGCAGGTAGGCTTCCCCGGTATAGACGACCAGCCCGACGCGATCGCCCCTGAGACGTTCAATCAGCCTCGTAATCTCGTACTTCGCTTTTTCAAGGCGACTTGGCTTCACATCCTCGGCATTCATGCTGTCGGAGAGATCCAGGGCGATCAGCAGGTCCACTCCCTGCCGTTTAACCTCTCTCACCTGGGTACCCACTTTCGGGCCGGCAATGGCAAGTACCAGGAAGGTGAGCCCCACCAGCATGGTGATTATCTTCATACGGTCGCCGAGCCGCCAAAAGCCTGTCCGCAGATCCCGGAAGAGCTCATCTGAAAAAAACTGTTTCCTCCGTTCTGTGAGCTTTTTTTGATACCACCAGCCCCCACCGGCCAGCAGTGGTATAACAAGTAACAGCCACAATAAATATGCATCTTCCCAGATCATCGTATTTCAGGTAACTAAATTGGAATGAAAAATTGATCTACCGCCCGATCTAAACTCGCTCTGTAACAACGAATCCCAAAATAAAATATTAGCCCGTGAAATCCGAAAGAGAACCCGGTCACTTAACGATTCCCGATTTTTTGAGATAGATCAGCCAGGGAATATAGGCCATTGTGAAAACAGGAATAAGATACACATTCATAAGCTCCAAGACCCAAAATCCCATGACAACCGAATGGAGACCAGCTACCAGGAAAAGAACCATCACCGAAAAAGCAGCCAGGTGGAACGCCAGCAGATACAGGTAGTAGGCTGGTTCAGCGGTTATAAACACCATGGAAACGATCGCAAGAAGAAAGAAAAACCCCGCAGGCGCCCGATAGGTCACTGCATGTCGCTGCTCTCCGCTCTCCCAGCGAATTGAAAAATTCACGCCAGATCCGCTGTTTTCCAGGTCGATGCCCCTTTGCTCTCCGGAGAGGATATACTCGGAAAGCGGCTTGACAATGTGCTGCGTTGAAGCGACCCTGACCGGCCTCCAGATAACGAAATAGGAGACCACGAGAACGGTCACCAGTACCATTTTTCCTGCCATCCTTTTCATGGGGAGCGGGATTCGTTCGAATCACCAAGGTTTGCCCACAATATCCACAGGACAAAGATGACCATGTAGAAGATAGCGGTGGTGGAATAATCGTGGGTAAAATCGAAGAATTCAGGCCACTGCACCTGGGTAATCGCAAGGGCTGCTATACGTATTATGTTGACCAGGTAGATAATGCCTATCCCGATTATGATAAACGAGAGACGCGGAATCCATTTCCCGGGATAGGCGATGATAAAACCGATAAACAACCCGATGGCCGAAATGCCGGTACAGCCGTCGACCAGCAGGATACCCGGGGCGGTATCGAGCCCGATAAGGCGCCCGGCCGTAAACACATCGTAGCTGAAGAGCGTCAAAATTCCTGCCGTGGTGTCAACAATGTTGACCGCGATCCAGTGATCCAGGGTGCCGTCGGGAAGGAGCCACATTTCGTACACCAGATACCACACGATGTAGATTGCGAGTACCTTAAGAATAAACTTTACCGGCTCCGAATCGAGCCAGCTACCTGTTTTACCCGAATTTAGAGTTGCTTCCGCCATAATGCTCCACTGATCAAAATTAAAGAGGTTTTTCAAAGCCCTCCAATAAGGTCGGCAGTTCAACGAGCTCCCAACAAAATAGCAGGTTCTGCAAAGGTCCCTTAAATTAATTTGTGCAGACGACCTTTTTTATCATTCAGTAACTTTACAGCTGCATGGGATCGGTCCGCAACCGATGAGAGATCATCTACCGTTCCTTGTTCGATCGGATAATCCGTCTATAGGTCTCCAGCACCGCCTCCGTCGCCTCCAGCTCCAGCGGGAAATCGACCACATCCTTTACATAGCTCTTGGCGTTGACGGGAGCATACGACTGGCCCACAATCTTCAGGGCCGGAATATCCCCGTTTGAGTCTCCGATATACGCTACCTCTTCCGGTTTGATACCCAGTTTTTCGCTGAGCTTCCGGATGCCCGCTCTTTTGTTGTTTTTGGAAAGGATGATATTGACCGAAATATCGGTGTGATGCACCTCGAATTCCGGGTAATGTTCCTCAACATAATCGGTGATCAGGGGCAGCACTTCCTCGATAACTTCCTGGTCGGGATGCACAAAACCGGCATCCATCATCTTTGAAAACTCCATGATACCGGACGGGAACCGGGAGATTACCGTCTTTTGCATCCAGCTCTTCAGTTCATTGACGTGCTCGAGGGCCTCGTCGTCGAAAAAGCCGTTTTGGTCAAACTGATTGGTATTCAGGTCGTACATCCCCCCGCTTTCAAACACCACCGGCAGCCGCACATCCAGCCACTGCGCCACCGCCTCGACGTAGGGATACGGGCGACCTGAACAGATCGAGAGCGGGGGAATGGCGGAATCCTCAAGGCTTTGGATATTCAGGTTCCTGATCTCTGTGATACATTCCCATACCGGGGTTTTAAAAGGAATAGAAACACAACCGTCAAGATCGGTCACAAAGAGCTTAATCATCAAATACCTGCTGTAATGAAATTCAGATTCGAAAGTTTTAAAACAGGTAAAATTACTCAATTACCTGTTCAAAAGTAACCATCATTTTTGGGTCCAGTGGCAGATTATGAATTTCCAAGGATGGGAATTATGAATGAAGAATTAGAAATGATGAATTTCGAAGGGGTGATCGTATGAACATGTCAAGCAATTATTCCGATCCCGGAAGAATTTCTGTCTGACGAGGGGGACGGACCATCAACATCCACGCCTGCACAGGCTGCAGCGGGTGCCCCACTCCCCGCCCTGATTTTTTGGTTCCTTTTGGATCAAGCCAAAGGGAACACCTCGGTTGTAAAAAAGCTTCTTTTTCCCGTTGGGGCATCTTAATCGTCTTTCCCTGTTCAAGGGATATACCAGCTAAACAATAGTACTTTTATCCATCAGGAGTTTATTTCACACTTTTGACTCAACGGCGATCTCCTGCTGGTAGGTTTGCTCCTGTGCAGTCACGGTAAAATGCCATACAACACCGGTTACCGCCAGGAGGATGGCAAAAAGAAGAATTATTTGCCGAATGGTAAAAATATCGTGCTCAAGCAGCATGGAAGCGGTAAATACCGAAACCGACTGTGTCAGGGTAAACAACAGCCACTCGGTACTAAAAATTCTACCCCGAAATGTGTCGGGAGTGCGGCGCTGCAGCAGAACAGTGCTCATCACCCAGTTGGCGCCGGAGGCGGTATGTCCCAGAAAAACAAAAATCAGCATCAGGATGATATTGCCGGTCCAGCCTACCACCAGGTACATGGCGCCGGTAAACATCATGCAGAGCCCCATGGCACGGATCCAGTCGCCCTCGTTTTTAAAAATCCGGCGCCCAAATACCGGCCCTATCCCCGTACCGATACCGCGCGCCGCGTAGAGCAGTCCCAATCCCACACTCCCCATCATCAGTATCTCTTCTGCAACCAGAATCAGCAGGTAGACCAGTGCCCCGAGATACATGGTAAACGCACCCTTGGCAAGGCTTGGCCGCAGAATCTGTTCGTTTTCAAACAGGAAACTGAGTCCCTCTTTGATCCCCACCAGGGGATTTCTTGTTCTGTCCAGCTCTTTCTGGGTCATCTCCTTTTGCGGGATGGTCGCCCGGTAGATAAACCAGGCGGAAATCCCGTAGCTGATTGCATCCAGTATAAATACAAGATCGGTGCCCAGCCAGGCGGTGGCCAGTCCGCCAACGCCCATGCCAAGCGTAAAAATGATGCTCCAGCTGGCCGAGGAAAGCACATTGGCATCTACCAGCTCCTGCTTGGTGGTCACATTGGGAATAGAGGAGGTCTTGGCCGGTTCAAACACCGCGGAGAGCATCATCTGGACCGCCGTCAGCACATACGCCAGCCAGAGAGTCTCATAAGAATTCACCAGCAGTAGTCCCGCGATGACCACCCCGCGCATCACGTCACAGAAGATCATGACCCGGCGCCGGTTAAAACGGTCGGTAATATAGCCCGCAAACGGCGAAAACAGGGCCAGGCTCAGCATCTTGATTATAATGATCAGCCCAAGCAGGAATTCCGAGTCCGAGTAGCGGGTGACCAGTGCGTATACCGCCAGCAGGCCAAACCAGTCGCCAAAATTGGACACGATCTGGCTCAGCCACAGCCGGCGGTAGTCCCGGTTCTCGGAAATAAGCGTGATGTAGGGTTGTACTTTTTCGAACACGTTTTCCGGAACTGCTTATTTCTTGAGTTATCTGCTAAATTTAAAGTTCGTTGCTGCGTATTGCGTATTAAGACAGGCCATTATTTGTTTTCCAAGCACATCAATACGCAATACCGAGTACGAAATACGTAGCAATTCCTAATTCCTAATTCTTAATTCCTCATTTAACACCCGTACTGCCAAAACCACCGTCGCCACGCTCTGTATCCGGCAGTGTACCGGCCTCCTCCACCGGCAGCTGCCGGATCGGGGCAATCACCATCTGGGCGATACGATCGCCGTGATTGATCGTAAACGCCTCCTCTCCGTGATTGATCGCCAGCACTTTCACTTCCCCCCGGTAATCGGCATCGATTGTGCCTGGGGTGTTCAGCATGGTGATGCCGTTTCGGTAGGCCAACCCGCTGCGGGGACGTATCTGCGCTTCGTATCCGGCGGGCAGGGCCATCTGCAGGCCGGTGGGAATCAGCGCGCGCTCCCCGGGTTCGAGTGTGAACGGTTCTTCGAGGGCCGCCCGTACATCCATTCCGGCTGCATGAGCCGATTCATATGAAGGAAGCTGAAGATCGCTGGCGTGGGGCAGCTTTTTAAAGACAACTTTACTCATTCCGTAACTCCTTTTTATAGTCTATTAGTCGTACTTTTACGTTCCCGAGCCACACCTTGACATGGGCTTCAAGCGGGATTCTCAACTCGTCGTCGGCAAACCAGGCTTTAAAATCTCCGCTAAATCCAAACGGGCCGTCAATGTTGGCCACACCTTTGGCATAAAATGTATCAATGGGATTTTGAAACGCCTCGTATTCGCGCTCATCGCGCTGCCGGGTATACTCCATATCGATAGTGCCCTGTTCGTCCTCCAGGTAGACAAAAGTCCGCGAGTCGACCTCCCGCCCGGCGTGGAGCCGCGAAAAGAAAAAAATCAGCGGACCCGAGGTAGCCGGGGTTTTCAGCTCGAGTGTATCGGTGGGTTCCCCCTCCTTGAAAGCGTACACGTTCCGGTTTTCGTAATCGTAGATAAACCGCTCTTCATCAAATTTTTCTTCATCCACATTATCCTTCCAGTACACCAGTTCCCGGGGAGTTCCGTTTTCAAGCCTGAAGAGCGAATTGTAGTGATTTTCTTCTTTTCCCACGAATGGAATGCCCGAATTGGAGGTAATGATTCCGCTTAACTTCCATGCCCGCTCTCCCTGGTAGAGCGTATCGGCAAGCTCCACCCGTACTTTTCCCAGCGTAAAAAAGCTGTATTTGACATTATAGGTGAATACCTCGCGCCATTCCAACAGCTCGCCGGGGGTGGGACTGCCGTGCGCTTTTGTAGTAAAATTCTCGCGCTCCTGGGCCTGCAGGGTACCGGCAGGGGAACAAGCCAACATCCAGCAAACAACAGCGATACAAAATAGATCTTTCAAATGAGGAACCGATTAAGCATTATTTCTCTTTTCGTTATAAACACAAAAGTTCGATATTATAAAACTAAGATGAAACGCTTATAAAGTTAATCTGCTGTTATTCGTTCATGAAGAAATTAAAAAATATCGCACTTGTCGCAATCTCGGTTCTTTGTTTGATGCTTGCGGGTTGTTCTAAAAGCGATGACCAGAAAGAGTTTGAAAATCAGGCCTATTCTCCCCCCCAAAATTTTACGGCCATGAGTGCCGATGGACGGCCTGCCGGCTCCAACCAGACGGATCCCGACGACTGGCGTATTTCCCCGATGTACCAGGGACTCGTGGAAGTCTCCACCCCGCCCTACCCCAATCCCGTGCCCTTAAACAGCTCATTTCGCATCGATATCGACATACTGGGATTTGAAACAGTACCCGGGATGGAGATATATGCTTTCGAGGAAGCCCAAAATATCTTTGGCCCAATCGCACAATACAGCCAGTCCGAACTTAATCCGGGTGTCAAAGTACTTGTGCTGAATCCCGCCAACTTTTCGGGTACTAGTTCGGTTCAGGGGACTGCCGGCCTGAATCGCCTGGTTATATTTGATGGCCGCGACAATGTAATCACCTACGGAGATGTAATGGTCGAGTAGGCGGTTGTAATAAAGGGGTAGCGCCCCTATTTTAGAGTTTCATTAATCAATACAGACCATGCCCAAACGAAAAGTATCTACATCCGAACGCAACGTCTTGGGGCGGCTTGTCTTCCCCGAGAGCTTTGATACCGTGCTCGAGGAAACCGGCCTGCAGTACGGCGAATTGCGCGATGATCTTATCAATCTCATCAGTTTTGGTTTTGTAGAAGCGTATGAAAAAAGGGGCAATAAAATTGCCCTCACCTCTTTTTATGATGCCGACAACCTGCAGGATTTCACCTTTCGGGCAACCAAAAAGGGCCTGGCCGCAATCAGAGTCTCCCGCCAATGAGATACGAAACCAGTATCGACGATGAAACCCGGGAACTGGAGTTCAACTTTGAACGACACCAGGTGGCAGTTGACGAGCGGGAATACACGTATTCCTTTGAACAACAGAACGGGCGATACCTGCTGCGGGTCGGAACAAAATTGTATAAAATCGATAATGTAGAACTGGACCACCATACTGTTGAGTTCACCCTGGACGGCCAGTGGTGCCGGGTCGTTGTTCGCGACGAGCAGGACCTGCTGCTGGACCGCCTCGGGTTCAAGACCGCCGCCGAAATTGGCAAGGGACAGCTCAACGCCCCGATGCCCGGCAAAATCCTGGAGCTCCTGGCCGCGGAAGGCGATGAAGTGGAGCTCGGCGACCCGGTGGCGATCCTGGAGGCGATGAAAATGGAAAATGAGCTCAAAGCGCCTGTTAATGGCATTGTTACCTCCGTTGCCGTGAACGCCGGTGACTCCGTCGAAAAAAACGCATTAATTTTAGAAATAGAAGCTAGTGGATAAATTTGTAATTGAGGGACCCACCCCCCTGCGTGGCAACATCGCAATCAGCGGTTCAAAAAACGCCGCCCTCCCCCTGATGGCGGCGGCTCTCCTCGCTGACTCACCCACAACTATCAACAACGTGCCGCGGTTGCGCGACATATACACCTTCAACAATGTGATTCGCGTAACCGGAGCCCATGTCGAATTTGACGAGGAGAACAATCGTCTCCACATCGATCCGACCCACATCAATCACCTGCAGGCCCCGTATGAGCTGGTACGCAAGATGCGCGCCTCTTTCTACATGCTCGGCGCGCTGCTGGGCCGGTTTGGAGAAGCCAAAGTATCGCTGCCCGGCGGATGTGCGTGGGGGCCCCGGCCCGTAGACCTGCACCTGAAAGGGATGAAGGCGATGGGGGCCGAGATTGAACTGGACAAGGGATATGTGCTGGGAAAAGCCAAAAACAGGCTGCCCGGCGGCACCTTCAAACTGGAACCGAGCAGCGTCGGGGCCACTGTAAACCTGCTGCTGGCCTCGGTCTTAAAAGCTGAGGAGTTTACCATCGAAAATGCGGCCATCGAGCCGGATGTCACCCTGCTGGCCAACACCCTGAACAGGATGGGAGCCAACATCGAGGGTATAGGAACCGACAGGCTGACCATCCGGCAGGCGGAAAAGCTGCAGGGCCTGGAGGTTGACAACGCCCCCGACCGTATTGAAACCGGCACCTACATGATTGCCGCGGCAATGCATCCGGAGTCGGAGCTGACGATCACCAATACCGATCCTTCAGACCTGGGAACATTTCCAGGCTCGTTCCGCAAGATCGGGGCCCGGGTTGACATCAACGATACCGAGATATATGTAAAAGCACCGCAGAAGCTGAATCCAATTTCAATAAAAACGAAGGTCTACCCCGGATTCCCCACCGACCTGCAAGCCCAGTGGGCAACCATGATGACCCAGGCCCCAGGCCGCTCCGTGATCACCGATACCATCTATTTTGACCGATTCAGCTACGTTCCCGAATTGAACAGGTTGGGAGCAGACCTGGAAGTAAATGAAAACTCGGTGACCGTAAACGGACGTACTCCGCTTGAAGGCGCTTCTGTCATGAGCACTGACCTGCGGGCCAGCGTCAGCCTGGTGCTGGCGGGGATGGTTGCCGAAGGCACCAGTGACATCCTGCGCATTTACCACCTGGACCGCGGCTATGAGCAGCTGGAAAAAAAACTAAACTCGGTGGGAGCCAGCATCACCAGGACAGAACAGGAGGAGTAACGCCGTCCGGATACGGGGAATGAATAAAACTCAACCCCTGTTATGATAAAGGCAGGTTTTTACGTTTACATTAATAGTAAAGTAACTGTATATTAATATTTAGTTATCGGTATTGATAAAGGTATTCAGAGTTTTACAATTTTAAGGTTCTAATTGCAGGTTTTTAGTGTTAGATAAAACCGTTTTTAAAAAACTTCTTACTAATCTTTTACAAGTTGTAAACAGATTATTTTACATGAGAGGTATTGACTCTCCTGATGCATGTAATGTAAATCTGCACTGGACCCCCACCTCTGAATGTGGCTACCTGTACAACAGCCTCTCGACTAACAAAAATTATAATGCAGCGGTTGCTGAACCTCCGCTATGGGCAATGAATTTTGATATCTTCAAAAATTTTAGATCAATGACTTTTAGCGAATTTATTTATGACTCAGCATGCTTGGGGGACAGCAACCGCGTGAAAAGGATTAAATTCAATGAAAAACCAAATAATCATTCACGCAAAGGGGAAGCAAACCCGAATAGCCCTCCTGGAAAATGGAGAACTTGCACAGCTTTTTATAGAATCTGAAGAAAATAAACGTACGGTCGGCAATATATATCTTGCCGAGGTGCACAAGGTGATGAGCGGTATCCGGGCTGCTTTCATCGACATGGGAACGCCCAAAGATGCTTTTCTGCACTTCTCTGATGCGGGCGACCATCTCAAAGAGTATGTGCAGATGCTCAACGGCCGGGAGGCCATCCGCAAGAACGTCCGTGATGAGCTCTCCAAGATCAACTTCGACAAGATATCAAATTACCAAAAACAGACGTGGGCCGGCCGCATACTGAATCCGGGGCAGCGCCTGCTGGTACAGATCGTCAAGGAGCCGATCGGGTCGAAAGGTCCCCGCGTTTCCACCGACATTACAATTGCCGGGCGTTTCCTCGTGCTTATACCGATGGGCGAATATATCGCCGTTTCCCGAAAAATAAACAACTACAAGGAGCGGCGGCGCCTGAAAGGGATTGTCGGGTCGATGCTGCCGGACGGTTTCGGCGTGATTGTTCGCACGGTGGCCACCGGCCAGGATGAGAAGGCTATTGAAGATGACATGCGGGATGTGCTGAAAAAATGGGAACAAATACTTGGTCGTCTCGAGGATGCCAAGCCCCCCGCCCTGCTGTACCAGGATCTGAACATGACCGAGAGCCTGATCCGCGACCTGTTTGCCAAGCAGTACGACCGGGTGCTTATCGACGACCCGGAGATGTTCAAGGAGCTCAAATCGTATGTCAGCCAGATTGCCCCGCAAATGCTTCCCAACGTGGAGCTGTACAAGGGTCGCGAGCACATCTTTGACTTCATGAAAATTGCCAAGGATGTCGATTCGATCTTTAGTCCCCGCGTGCGAATGCCCTCCGGCGGCTACCTGATCTTTGAACAGACCGAGGCGATGTACGTGGTGGATGTAAATTCCGGACCCTATGCCGCCAAGGAGAAGCAGGAGGACAACTCCCTTAAAACCAACCTGGAGGCTGCCCGCGAAGTGGCCAAGCAGCTTCGCCTGCGCGATATCGGAGGAATCATTGTCGTAGACTTCATTGATCTGAAAAGCGATAAAAACCGAAAGAAAATTTATGATGAGCTGAAGAAGGAGTTCAAAAAAGACCAGGCCAAGACCAACGTCATCGGCATGAGCGATTTCGGGCTGGTGCAGATCACCCGCCAGCGCATCCGCCCCAGCGTGGTTAATTCCGTATCGAAGGTGTGCCCTATGTGTGGAGGGTCCGGCAATGTAGTCACCCAAAACACTATCGTGGCCGACCTGGATGCCTGGTTGAGCAAATTCAAATCCAATACCTCCTACAATTCTGTCGACATCTACATCAACCCCTACCTGAAAGCATATCTTGACAAGGGATGGCTCAGCATCCGGTGGAAATGGATGTTTAAATACTTCGTAAAAATCAACCTGATTGCGGAAGACGCAATTTCTCTGAATGAATACAAAGTGACGCTCGCGGGGTCCGATATTGATATTACGGATGCCGTAATGCGGGACGAGCCGATCGACGATCTCATCGAAAGCTCGGAGGCCAAGCTTCATGAACTGGATTCCGGCAAGCCCAAACGCGAAAACCTGGATTATTACGACAAGGAGGATGGAAAAAAATCGGGCAAGCGAAACGGCCTGCCTCCCCGTCCGGGAAGCCAGCGGGCCCGGGAGCAGGCACGCGGCGATTCCAAATCGAAGTACTACAAGTCTGATTCCTGATCAACCGTTGAATTTTAACAGAACGAAACGCATTCCGAAGAACAGTAAAATATGAGTATATCCGAACTTAAAGCGACCACCGTATTGGGTGTAATGCACAAGGGTGAAGTGGCCATAGGCGGCGATGGCCAGGCAACAATGGACAAAACCGTTATGAAAGCGACCGTTACCAAGGTACGTCGCCTGTATGAAGATCAAATATTGGCCGGTTTCGCCGGTTCCACGGCCGACGCCTTCACGCTTTTTGAAAAATTTGAAGAAAAAATTCAGCAGTATAACGGGAACCTGCAGAGATCGGCTGTTGAGATGGCCAAGGAGTGGCGGAAGGACAAGTTCCTGCGGAAACTGGAAGCCTTGCTGGTGGTGATGAGCAAGGATAAAGCCCTGCTGATCTCCGGCCAGGGCGATATCATTGAGCCCGACGACAAGATACTGGCTATCGGCAGTGGTGGGTCGTATGCGCTTGCTGCCGCGCGTGCCCTGAAGGCAAATGCCGGAGAATTATCGGCTAGGCAGATCGTTGAAAAATCACTGCACATAGCAGCTGATATCTGCATCTACACCAATCACAATTTATCAATCCTCGAAATTGAAGACTAACCAGAGCGTTATGAAGCAAGTAGTTGAACAGAAAAACCTAACCCCGCGACAAATAGTTGCTGAACTGAATAAATATATCGTGGGACAAAACGAGGCCAAACGGTCGGTGGCTATCGCCCTCCGAAACCGGTGGCGGCGGATGAATTCCGAAGCAGATATTCGAGATGAAATTCTTCCCAACAACATTCTCCTTATTGGTCCCACGGGCGTTGGAAAAACGGAAATCGCCCGGCGGCTGGCCAAGCTGGCAAACGCGCCTTTTATAAAAGTGGAGGCTTCCAAGTTCACGGAAGTGGGCTACGTGGGCCGCGATGTGGAATCGATGATTCGCGACCTGACCGACATCGCCATCAACATGGTGAAGACAGAGATGCAGGAGCGGGTGCAGGAAAAAGCCGAAAAAGCGGTGGAAGACCGTATACTGGATATCCTTATTCCCCCGGTAAAGAAACCTTCGAACAATTCGGCCGGCTTCAGCGCCGAACAGGATGATTTTAACCCGGAAAACGCCAGTGACCAGGAGCTTAACCAGCGGACCCGCGAGAAATTTCGGAAAAAGCTGCAAAACGGTGAGCTGGACGATCGCAAGATTGAGATCGAAGTGCGTTCCAACCGCCAGCCGATGATGCAGGTCTTTGGTCCACAGGGAAGTATGGAAGAGATGGGCATCAACCTGCAGGATATGCTCGGCAACCTTACGGGCGACCAAAAGAAAAAACGCAAGGTTACCGTCGAGGAAGCCAGGGAACTGCTGCTGGATGAAGAGGCCGAAAAACTGATTGACCACGATGCAGCCGTGCAGGAAGCGCTCGAGCGGGTGCAAACGCAGGGAATCGTCTTTATTGATGAAATTGACAAAGTGGCAGAGGATTCCAGCAAACAGGGGAGCGGCGGCCCGGATGTGAGCCGACAAGGGGTGCAGCGCGATCTGCTTCCCATTATCGAGGGAAGTTCCGTCTCCACCAAGTATGGAATGATAAAGACCGATCATATTCTCTTTATCGGGTCGGGCGCGTTCCACGTTTCCAAGCCGTCTGACCTGATTCCCGAATTGCAGGGAAGGATGCCGATTCGCGTGGAACTGAACTCGCTTACCGAGGATGATTTCTTCGATATCCTGAAACAGCCCAAAAACGCGCTGACCAAACAGTACCAGGCGATGTTGCGGGCAGAAGGAGTTGAGATAGAATTTACCGACAACGCAATCCGGGAGATCGCCTCCATAGCGGCGCAGGTAAACGAGCGGGTCGAAAATATTGGAGCCCGGCGCCTTCACACCATATTATCCACCCTGCTGGACGAACTCCTGTTTGCGGTTCCGGATGATATCGGCACCGGGGAATTGACGATCGACAAGGAATACGTAAACAAGCAGCTTGATGACCTGGTCAAGGATAAAGATCTCAGCCACTACATACTTTAATCCAATCCGCTGCCTTGATAATGAGCCCCCGGAAAGAGCTACTGCAGCTTCTGATCGCATGTTTTCATCGAGGTTGTTGTCCCCTGGATAAAGCAGTAAACTTGCGGTTGACTGTCGGCAATGCGGTATTGTTGATGAACATCACAGCCCTGGATTATTAAATTTAGCATGGCTGTCGCCAATTTACATATTGCAAGGCCTGTTGTTTTAGTGTAGATTTCACAACTATTTAGATTTAATATTACTGTAAAATAGCTTTTATTTTTAAGTGGGTATAACCGCTAAATATTTTTCAATGTTAGCCGTTGAGACATATAAGCGCTAGAAAAATTCAGAAAACCTAAGTGTAATCCGACTATGACCTTTAAAAAATTCGTCGCCCCCCATGTGGCTATTTTAATCCTATTGTCCCTTTTCTGGGCAGCGGGAGTCGATTCCGTTATTCAGCCCGACGACGCACATCAACAGAATCTAAAAAAATATATCCAGACTCAGCGTAGAATAGTCGATAACTATGTTGAGAAAGTGGATATCGAAAAACTGTATCGAAACAGCATTAAGGGACTTATTAAAAACCTGAGCGACAGTACCCTCAAAATTGAGGGGACCCCGCTCGATACCACCATGCTGGCAGATGAGGATATTGATGACCTGGGAGAATCACTCCAGAGGTTTGAGGATGCCTACCTTTACCTGGCCAACAACAGTCCCAATGAAAATATGAGCGCCCGCACCGAGGATGCTCTCCGTCAGATGTTCAAATCGCTGGATCCCCACTCCGTCTATATCGAACCGGAGACCAATGAACAGGTTCAGGAAAATTTTGCCGGCAAGTTCCAGGGCGTCGGCATTCAGTTCAACATCATCCAGGACACGATTACCGTAATCACCGCCATTTCCGGGGGACCAAGTGACAAGCTTGGAATTATGTCTGGTGACCGGATCATCAAAATTGACGGCGAAAGTGCGATCGGGTTCAGCAATGAGGATGTACTGCGAACTCTTCGCGGCGAAAAAGGCACCAAGGTGGATGTCACGATTAAAAGACCACACGTTAAAGATCCGCTGGAATTTACCATTACCAGGGATGACATACCGCTTTATACGGTCGACACCTCGTATATGCTCGATGACCAGACCGGTTACATCAAGATCAACCGGTTTGCCGCCACTACTCACGAGGAGTTCCTGGAGGCGATGAAATCACTGGACAAAAAAGGGATGAATCGATTGATTCTTGACCTGAGAAGCAACCCGGGCGGATATCTGGGTCAGGCTATCGCCATGGCGGAAGAGTTCTTTCCAAAAGGGACAGAACTGGTATCAACCAAAAGTCGACATACCCGTTTTACCAGCTCCTACAATTCGCGCCGGGATGGATTTTTCAAGGAAAAGCCGCTGATCGTCTTGGTCAATGAGGGTTCGGCTTCCGCCAGTGAGATTGTCAGCGGAGCGATCCAGGATCATGACCGCGGGCTGATTGTAGGCCAGCGCACGTTTGGTAAGGGACTGGTCCAGCAGCAGTATGAACTGGCAGACTCCAGCAGCATCCGCGTGACCATATCCCGCTACTACACTCCCTCCGGGCGCCTGATTCAGAAACCCTACTCGCGTGAGGGTCGCGAACAGTACGCCTATGAAGTAGTCCACCGTGCGGACGATGCCTACACGGATGCGGTTGAGTTTATCTCGGATGTTCCCGATTCCCTCAAGTTCAACACTGATGCCGGTCGAACCGTATACGGCGGCGGGGGAATTGTACCCGACCATATTGTGCAAGAAGATACCACTGAATCGGCCGCGGTGGTCAATTTTATGAGGCGAAAACAGGTAGGATTCGATTTTGTGCGAAACTACCTGGATGACAACGGGGATCAGTTCCGGCAGGAGTGGGAAGGAGATTTCGAAAAATTTCGCAAGGAGTTTACCTGGGATGACGAGACCATAAACAGCTTCAAGGAGAAAATGATCCAAAACAACCTGGTAATTTCTGATGAAGTCAAAGAGCCCGATTTCAGGTCGGATTCCCTGTATATACCGGAGGGCCATTTTGAAAAAATTGCATGGATGCCGCGGGGCTTTATGAAGGCCGAACTGGCGCGCCAGGTGTGGGGTTTAAAGGCGTACTACCCGGTGATCAACGACGTGTTTGATGATGTGCTTAAAAAAGCGATGAATCTTTGGGATGAGGTGCAGGCACTCGAGGAGTATGCTGCAAATCATACCAAAATAAGAAAGGATGACAGCTGATCCCGGCTCCTGACCACCTTGCATCGAATTTTCCTATGATTGGAACTTTATTTTAGCAGGCTGCTTATCGATTGGTATACCAGAGGCCTTTGCAAAGCAACGATTTTGCAAAGGCCTCTTTCATTTCAACAGGTACTGGAAACATCCTGCCTGGAATACAAGTTTTCGGACTGCCCCCTTCGAAATTCATGATTTCCCTCCCGCCTATAGAAATTTTTGTGGACCCGAGTGCCCGGAGCCGGAACGAACAGACCCCATCAATGCAGGTTAGTTGATCCAGGTTTAGCCCGGATTTCTCGCCAAGAAATTGGTTTTTCAGCAAGGCGAAGGGCAAATGGCCGCGCAGACGTACGTTGGTACGTTGAGCCGGGGATTTGTCCTTCAACGCGGCTGAAAGGCCAATTTCGCAGCCTATTACAAACTGTAGTGATAATTGGGCAGTAATAGATGGCGTAAGTTATTGCCATCTATGAAGTTACATGATTTTATCCAACATACTCGTGAGAAATCCGGGTTAGATAGTACAAGCGGCCCCTCGCACCAGTATTAGAATCAAGTTCTATGGTTTTGGAGCGGCGTGGTTTAATTAATTGTGGAGTGGTTATTTGTTGACCAATAACTAATCTCCGCCGGTGATTTTTTAATTCATTTTAGCCGTATAAAAAATCAGGAAAAATTTAACTCCTCACACACGCGGTTCAAACCAACATTGCGGATAAGAGTACAAATTGAAATTAGAATTGCGGTATGCTCTTCATCTCAAAAATTGGCTCAACAAGGCTACCACCGCTGTTTCCGTGCGCAGGCGATGGGAGCCCAGGGACACTATCCGAGCCCCATTTGCTTTGAATAATGCAATCTCCTCCTGCGAAAAACCACCTTCCGGTCCCACAAAGAGGACTATTTCCTTCTCCATCTTTTTAAACTCACCGGGAACACCCGGGGAGGTATCCTTGGCACCGCGCGCCACCAGCATTGGGGAGGAGTCGCTGTATTTCCCGATCACCTCTCTGACCGAGGGATATACAGATATGGACGGCAAACAGGCCCTCAGGCTCTGTTTCATGGCGGATACGGCGGTAGATCGCAGGCGATCCACCCGCACATTTTCTTTGACGGTGTGCTCACTTCGGAACAGTACGATCTCACCGACCCCGAGTTCTACCGCCTTCTCGACGGCAAACTCCAAGCGGTCCCGCTTCTTGATAATTCCCATGGCCATCACCAGCGAAGGGTTCCGTTGTTCCCTGCGGTTCCGGTTCGTAATCTCGATCAGCGCGGTATTCCGCAGAATGCGGCAGACAATGCCTTCATACCATCCCCCCTCCCCATCCACGACGGTAATGGTATCCCCCTCACGGTAACGCAACACCCTGGCGGCGTGCCTGGCTTCCTGTTGCGTAAGTTCTATTTGGTCACCCTCAATTTGATCGGGAGGAGCATAAAAAATATTCATTGCACAAGTAGGTAAAGTGGCCATTTTTTTAGTTTCTACGCAGATATGCGCCCGGCTCAAATACTGTTTCCCCCGTTTCCAGGACCATTTCGATATAGGGTATGCAAAACCCGCACTGGCAGCTGCAGTACTTTTCGGCCTGCAGCGACTTCACATCCTGATACCCCTTGCGGCGGGCATAGTCTTTAATTTCCTGGAATGTTCGCTTGTGACAGATGCACTTCTCAACGGTATACTTACTCATCCTCCTGCCTGAAATGTTTGCCCAGTTTTAGTCCCTGTCCCTGGTAGTTACTTTCGATTTCGGTTCCATACACAAATTCGGGGATCTCAGTATTGGGTTCAAACTTCATGCTGCAGAATGTCTGCCCATCTTCGATCAAAAACGGCACATCGTGCGATCGCACCTCAAGCACTGCGCGTGCTCCTCCTGCTTCTGCCGATCCCCCAAAACCGCTGTCAAAAAAACCCGCGTAGTGCGTTCGGAGCTCTCCCGACCCGGTATCATAGGCGATCATTTCGGCCGCGAGATGGGTGGGAATACGGCACCGTTCCTTGGAGGCAAAAATATAAAACGCTTCCGGTTCAAGGATCAGGTGATCATTCTTGTGGTAGTGAATTGGCTCCCAAAAATTATCTACATCATAATGATTGATATTTTCAAGGTCGATCAGGTCGCGGTGTTTCTTCGCTTTATAGCCCACAATTTCGCCCTCCTCCCCGTGCAGGTTTACGCTCATAAAAAGTCCATTGCTCACCTTTATCTCGCCCATCGGGACGGGGTGTCCCTCCTCATTAAAAAGCAGCGGGTCGGAATGATGAGTCCGCAGTATATCCTGATCGGAAAGCAGCGTGTAGCCGTGACGGATGCGCAGCTGGTTCAAACGCTGCCCGGTTCGTACTTTTATCGGGAAGGATTTGGGTACCACCTCCAAATACAGGTTCCCGCTGTAGCCGGATCGAATCTCTTCAAACCGGTGGGAATAATCGGTGATAACACGGGTAAAAATATCGAGTCGACCCGTTGTACTCTTGGGGTTCGCCTTGGCCGTCAGGTGTTCATCAGAGACAATTTTAATCGGATCGGCCGCCGCCTCTCCGTCGAACAGCGTCTTCTGAGGCGGCACATGTCCGGGCAGGTGCAGCTGTTCAAGCAGCGGTATGATATATACGCAGTTCGGTTCAAGGACCGCCCCGTTCTCTATCGAAAAGTCATACTGTTTGAGTTTGTCTACTTTGCTCTCCACCGTCTCATCTTCAGGCAAAAAGCTGCAACGAACACGATAGGCTTTCTCCCCCAGCCGCAGGTCGATTGAATTTGGCTGAAATTGATCATCCTGCAGCGGGTAGTCCCTGTGACTGGTAATCATGCCCGCCCTGGCCAGCGTCCTCAGTTTCTGGACCGGCAGTATACCTTTAGTCCGTAAAAAAACTTCCTCTATCTCTTTTGTCATCCTATCTGTGTGCAGTCGTTTCTCATTTGCCATTTCTCGTTTCTCGTCTGCCGTCTCCCCCCTGCCGGAGAACACCTCTCTCCAAAACAAGACCAGCATTGCTCGACAACAGCCTTATTTCGGTTCGGCCCCGGCCATTTCGTGAATTTTGAGCCACTCCTCTTCGGTTACCGGCGTAATTGAGAGGCGAAAGCGGTTCAGCAGCACCATATCTTCCAGGGCGGGTTCCTCCTTGAGCGCATCTCGCGTTACGGGGTTTTCAAACTTCTGGACAAACTTCACATCAACAAGCTCCCAGGTAGGATCTTCTTCGCTGCTCTTTTCATCAAAATATTTGGAATCGGGATCGAACTGGGTGGGATCCGGGTAGGGCTCGCTGGCCACCTCCATACTCCCAACAATTACCGGGGGACGCACATTGGAGTGGTAAAAAAGGACTCCGTCCCCGATACTCATCTCATCTCTCATGTAGTTGCGTGCCTCGTAGTTCCTGATGCCATCCCACGGTTCCACCTGGTCTCGTTCCAGGTCGTCAATACTGTACGCATCCGGTTCCGATTTCATCAGCCAATACTTGCGTTTACTCATAGTAGATAGAATCTGTTCAAATTTTAATGCTGGTTACTTTTGATCAAACGAATCGAAATATAGGAATTCAGACACCGGAATTCAGAATATGATTTAAATTCATCTCCGGCTCCGGTATCTTCGATATTCGGGGGCTGAGTTACGCTTTCCCTGTTTTGCACAAAATTGAGCTTTAAACACTCTAACCACAACTTTTTCCAAGCGATGGATATCCTATTTTGGAGCGGCGGCAAAGATTCATACCTGGCCCTGAAATTTTATACCCGGGAGTATGGAGAAAAAAATAATATTCAGCTGCTAACCACCTATAATGAGAAAACCGATACTGTGCCCCACCAACAGATAGCTCTTGAAAAAATAAAACGCCAGGCCAGCCATCTGGATCTTCCATTAATTACGGTTCCCCTTCCAGAAGATCCTTCCAATGAAATTTACCTTGAGCGTATTAAGCAGGCGCTCGCAGGACTGGACATCCCAATTGATCACCTGGTATTTGGAGACTGGTGCCTGGAGGATATTCGGCAATGGAGAACAGAGGCGTTTGGAAAGATGGGCTACCGGTGCCTCTTCCCCATCTGGAAAAAAAGTCTGCACGAGCTGCTTCCCGTGCTTATGTTAACACCGGTAGAGATAAAAATTTCAGCCGTCAAGGAGGAGTTTCAACATCTCATAAGAGTGGGGGAATCGTACACGCAGGGATTTGTCCGAACCCTTCCGGAATCGATCGACCCGATGGGTGAAAACGGCGAGTTCCATACGGAGGTTATCTTCCGGGATCTGGACCGCGAGGTTATATAGGGGTTCCTCAGAAGGTCATGGGTGCCAGTTTTCTTTGGTCGAGGTGTCCCTTCTGTATCAAGATAAAAGAAACACCTCGGTTGGGAAAATAGTCTCCTGTTTCACATCAAGGCTTCTTCATCATCTATCGCCGGCGGAGGAGGGGAATTATGAAGGAAGAATTAGAAATGATGAATTTCGAAGGGGAGATCGTATTAACGTGTCAAGCAATTATTCCGAAACCGGAAAAAATGCTGTCTGACGAGGGAGCGAGCTACAAAATATACACCCTAGCGGTCCCGGCCTTGAATGGAGCGCGGAGGCCGAAGCAGGCGATTGTGGATGTTGCACCGGTGAGGACTTTGATAGCAGGCAACTTGCGTGACGGACCATCAACATCCACGCCTGCACAGGCTGCAGCGTTTGGCCCATTCACCGCCTTGATTTTTCCGTCCGTTTTGGATCAAGCCAAAAGGGACACCTCGGTTGTAAGAAAATAGCTTCTTTTCCTGTTGACCATCTCAATCATCCTTCCCTGATATTTTTGGAGTGGTCAAAAATTGAATCGCCGGCGTTGGATTGATTCGCCTGGACGCATTCAACTACAGCTAAAAGAAACCGAGAGATTGCAAGGACGGAATTGTAACCGACTCACCGGTACCGTTCCACATACCAGCGAACAGTCTCGCGCAACTGTTCCCTGAAGTTGCCGGAGGGCTGCCAGCCCAGCTCACTTTTAATTTTACTTGCATCTATGGCATACCGGTAATCGTGGCCGGGGCGATCGGTGACGAACTCCACCAACTGCCTGTAATTGCCGCCGGGACCTTCCCCGACTTCTGTATTCAGGATGTCGCAGATGCTGTGCACAAGGTCAATATTTCTCCACTCGTTATCCCCGCCGATGGCGTACGTCTCACCGGCCGCCCCCTCCCGAAAAGCCAGATCCAGCGCCCGGCAGTGATCGCCCACATACAGCCAGTCGCGCACATTTTCTCCTTTCCCGTAGACCGGAATCGCCTTGTGCCCCACTGCACTCCGTATAACGGTGGGAATCAGCTTTTCATCATGCTGAAATCGACCGAAATTGTTCGAGCAGTTGGTAGTTACCACATTCATCTCGTAGGTATGGTGATAAGCCCGCACCAGGAAGTCGCTCCCCGCCTTCGTGGCCGAATAGGGAGAATTGGGCGCATATGGTGTCTCTTCCGAAAAGGCCCCCTCGTCACCAAGCGTTCCGTACACCTCATCGGTGGAGACGTGCAGAAACCGGTTTTCATCCAGTAACCGCTCTCCCTCCTGCCAGTGCTGCCTGCACTCTTCCAGCAGGTTAAAAGTACCGACCACATTTGACTGTACAAACGGTTCGGGACCGGTAATGGAGTTATCGACATGCGATTCCGCCGCCAGGTGAAATACCCCCTGTGGATCAAACTTCCGGACAATATCGGCCACCGCCTCCCGGTCTGCCAGATCCACTTTTTTGAAGAGGTAGCGGCTGGAATTCTTGATCGATTTCAGGCGACTTAAATCCGAGGCGTAGGTAAGCTTGTCAAGATTAAGGATCTGGTATTCCGGATGCTTTTCATACAGGTATAAAATCAGGTTCGATCCGATAAATCCGGCACCGCCGGTAACAATAATTCTCATGACTGGTATGTAAATAGGTCTTCTGTGGGAATTTCATTCAGTCTGGGCTGATTCCGATCCTTTTCCGAAACAACAGGATCAGTCAGCGGCCAGTCAATATCCAGGGCGGGGTCATTCCAGTACAGCCCACGCTCTGCCTCCAGATTGTAGTAGTCCGAACATTTGTATGAGACCAGCGTCTCGTCGGCCAGAACCGCATAGCCGTGGGCAAAACCGGTGGGAATAAATAGCTGATGCTTGTTTTCTTCCGAAAGCACGGCCGTAACATGCTTCCCGAACCAGGGAGAGCCCCGGCGAAGGTCCACGGCTACATCCAGTATTTTTCCTTTGGGTACCATCAGCAACTTGGCCTGTTGGTTTTGAATCTGATAATGCAGTCCCCGAATCACTCCCCTGGCGGAAGCCGACATGTTGTCCTGCACGAACTCCACGTCAATCTCCCGTTCGCTAAAATACTTTTTGCGAAACGTCTCCAGGAAAAACCCGCGATCGTCTTCGTGCACCTTTGGTATAATGCGCAGCACCTCGGGGATGGATGTGGGAATAAACTCCATATACGGTATTATTCAACGTTAAGTTTTTTAAGCAAATTCTTCAGTCCCTCTCTCCATGAGGGCATGATCACTCCCGGCACCTGTGCGGCCTTGCGGGTACTCAGTTTGGAGAAACGAGGCCTTTTGGCCCTGGTCTCAAAAGCATCTGAACTTACGGGATTTACCTGAATGTCGTGACCTGAAGTTCTGAATATTTCACAAGCCAGCTCATACCAGCTGGTCAGTCCACCGGAAGTGATGTGGTATACACCCTGCTCCTGATTTCTCAACAGACTGAGGGTGTTCTGTACCACCGGTCCCGTGAAGGTCGGGCTGCCCCACTGGTCGTCGACCACGTCCAGCTGGCTGCGCTGATCCGCCAGTTGCAGCATCGTTTTTATAAAATTAGAGCCGTAAAATCCGCACAGCCACGAAACCCGGATAATCAGGTGCTCGCACCCCGCCTGTCGCACGCCCTGCTCCCCTTTCAGTTTTGTAGCCCCGTACCAGTTTACAGGCGATGTCTCATGGTCCTCGGGGTATCCCTCCGGGAAACGCCGGCGGTCTTCGCTGCGCCCGGGAAACACGTAGTCGGTGGAGTAGTGAACCAGCTTGATCTCCCGTTCCGCGCACTGCCCGGCCAACGACTTGACCGCCGTACCGTTGACCCGCACGGCAACCTTCCGATGGTCTTCCGCCCGGTCAACATCGGTGTAGGCCGCGCAATTGACGACGACGTCCGGCATTTCGGCATCCAGTATCTCGGCCACGGCCCGGTCATCCGTTATATCCAGTTGATCCGACCCGAATCCGCTATAATAATCAAACAGCGGGACATTGCCGCGATTTAGCTGGTCCATCCACTCCCGGCCCAGCTGTCCGCCGGCTCCAAAAATTATACCTTTCATACTAGCTAGCCATCATATTGACAATTTCTATTATTGGCATATCTGACTGTTAAAATCATTTTTAGCATTAATAATGAAGATTTAAGCACTACCATTTCAAAAAAATTGAAAACAGTCAGAACCCCGTCCATGTTAACCTTTATTCTGGAACTTTTCATTCTGTCCGCCGAATGCATCCAATTGAAAAATATGCGCTAACCTGCATTATCTCACGAGCATTCTTTTAGAGTTGTGGTTATAAATCCAGGCTAAGATCCCGTTGTGGGATTAATCATTTCAATTTTCAGCTTCTTTCCCTCGCCTTTCTAAAGACATTTTAACTGTATAGCTCTGGTTATATAAATATATTGGCCCGTCACCTGCTACAGGCAGGAGAACCTTTGTAGCTATCAAACTAGTTCCCGCAAATAAATAGAGTGGTCATGGAGAACTTCCTGAAAGCCCTCTTGGTGACTCTAGCCCCGTTCGTGTTGATGATTGCATCCGCCACGTCCGCTGGAAACGACCTTCAATGCAGGATCCGGAACAGTCAACCTGGAAGACAATTTTACCATCTCCAATAACGATACCTTCAATGCGGAAAATGCCACCGCCACGGTTGACAATACGACGGAAATTAATGGTACCTACAACGGGGACGACGGCAACACCACGTTTAACGCCAATGTGGATATTCGGAGTGGAGGAGTCATCAACCTGGATACGGGAACTATCACATTCAATGGAGATACACAGGTCAGGGATAACGGCACACTCAATATGGGGACGGGCACAGTAAATCTGAATTCCGGGCTGACCGCCCAAAGCGACGGCAATGTTAATGTTCAGGATGGGAACCTGAATGCACAGGGGGATGCAAACTTTCAAAACAACGGAAATCTTTCAGTAGATGACGGAAATGTGTTTGTGACCGGCGATGCAACACTGCAAAACGGCGGCAGCTTTGATTTTACCAACGGTTCGATGACGGTAGGGGGCAACGCTTCATTCACAAACGGCGGATCCGTGAACGCCGGTGATTCCCATATTGAACTAAAAGGAGACATGACGGTGCAGAACGGGGGCAATTTTGATCCCGGTACAAGCACTGTAACTTTTAACGGTGGAAACACCCAGACGATAAATGCCGGTAACAATACCATAACTTTTTATGATGTAAATGTTACTGATGGTTCATCGATTCAAACGACGGTTTCTCTCGAGATATTCGATATGCTGGGACGTAACATCGCAATCCTTATCGATCAACAATCCTGCAGTGCGGGACTTCACTCTGTAAGCTGGAACGCCCCGGATTATCCAAGTGGAGTCTATTTTTACCGGTTGACTACGCCGGACCAGCGATTTACAAAAAAACTTACGTTGATAAAATGAAGAGGGAAAGGCTGATGAAGAAGCCCCGACAAAAAAAGGGTCATTTTCCCAATCGGGGCGTTCCTTTTGTCTTGATACAAAAGGAACGTAAAAGGCAAGGCGGTGAATGGGGCACCCGCTCCAGCCCCTCATTCAAGGACGGTAAGCCAAGTGTTTTTTTGTCGTCCGCCCTTGGTCCGACAAGTTCATTATTTTTCATTCCTAATTCCCCAACCGCCCTATATAAATTTTTGTGGGAACCGAGTGCCCGGAGCCGGAGCGTTAAGAAACCATTGTTGTTTGAGATCCGCGTTTTTCAGCGGATCGAGTTCAATGGTTTTAGCGGAGGTGGAGGAAACGCCAAAAAAATTTCTCAGGCGGTGATTTTTCCTGTTCCTTTTTTGATCATTCAAAAAAGGAACAGGAAAATAGAGACCCAAGCATACCAAAGCATATATTCTCAACAAATTGGGGTGGCATTAAGTAATTTTAATCGATTACTTGTCATGTTAATGTATACCTTCCACAAGGTAAATTATTTGCGGCAGAGGCCGGATAAGTTTTTTGGGGTAACAATGTGCTCTTCCCTGAACCTGCTGTAATCAACAACAGATCATCTACATTTACGCGGCTTGAAAGAAAAGAAATCCATATCCTTCAACACGGACCGTATACAACAGGTCCGCACTTTTTTCCTGGCATGGGGCCTGATACTCTTTTCAGTTTCCATCATGCAAGCCCAAAATGTCACCCCGGCTACCGGCGGAGAAAATATTTCAGCCGATGACTATCAGGGATCCTATACCTCACTTACCGACATCATTATCGATGAAACCTCAACCGGACAAATTTCCGTCGGGCAACTGCACTTTGTCCTGCCCGGTGGCTTTGAATGGGATACCAACACCACTCCTTCTGTCGATATTGAGGCGGCAACCGGTTTTTCCGGCAGGGGTACCGGGCTAGAAATTGAATTTGCAAGCATTAGTGCTTCCACCATCACGTTTAATGTTCTCGAAACCAGCGATCAGCCCCCCAACAAAGCGGGCAAAGCCACCTTTTCCGGGTTTGCCGTAAGGCCTGCAACAGATGAACTGCCCAACCAGGGTAGCATCAGTGCATCGGGGGCGGCTGTTTCCAATGTAAATGCCAACTACGGGAGCCTGAAGATGGTGGCCGGGACTCCATCCGATCTGTTTATAGAGACTGCCGCCGACGGTTCAGGCGATGAGGTTGCGGCCCAAAACCTGACCGCCGGAAATTCTATTACCGTCTATGCGATATCCCGCGATGACGGTGGCAACTTTATCCAGAATGTCGATGCCGACAGCTGGAGCTTAACCAATAAAACCGGGCTTACGGCCAACCCGTTGTCGGTGGCCGGGGACAACCGCAGCGCCACTTTTTCCTCAACACTCGTCGGTTCTGCGGGTATCAGTGCCAGCGCAGGAGGACTTGCGAGCAACAGCTCCGGGACCATATCGGTCGTGGCGGACGAGCCGAGCACGCTTGAAATTCAAACCCAGCCCTCGGCCACCAATACTGCGGGAACGGCCTTTGACACACAGCCGGTATTACTGATTAAAGATCAATATGGCAACACGGTGAGCTCTGATAATTTCACCAGTGTGACCGCCAGTAGGAGTTCCGGAACCGGGACGCTGCGTGGAACCACCACCCAAGCGGCAAGCGGTGGTACCGTCACATTTACCGATCTATATCACACGGTGGCAAATACCATCGACTTGTCATTCACCGCCAGCGGGCTCAGCGGGAGTACCTCCAACGCAATCACCATAAATCCGGCCGCTGCAGACAGCCTTACTTTTGTTGTGCAGCCCCCCAACGGGGCCCGAAACACCGCACTGGATCCCGCACCTGAAGTGCAGCTACTCGACACCTACGGCAACAGCGTCAGCAATTCTGGCACCACCATTACATTGGTCAAGGCGCCTGAATCTTCTGGGCCCGGCAATATCAACGGCATCAACAGCGTAGCGACAAACTCCAGCGGAATTGCGGTCTTCAGCGATATTCGACTCAACCAGAACGGGACCTACGTCCTGACAGCCACCAGCGACGGGCTGGCGGACTCTGAAAACAGTAACACTTTTACCATTGCGGATGCCGGGAGTCTGGCGGGATTTGAGATCAGGCAAAGCGGAGGCGGAGACATTGCTACGCAGGTAGCCGGAGAACCGTTTGGCATCGGTATTGCGGCCGTCGACGGCGTGGGTGACACCCTGGACGGCCAAGAGGGGCGTAACAACTTTACGGGATATGTGAACCTGACCGCCTCAAGCAGGTTTGCTGATGACATCGATACAACCCAGGTCGGACCTTTTGTGGACGGTGTTTATGATCCCTCACCCCCCTACGAGGTAAAGCTGTTGCAGAGCGGCGGCAGTACCACCATCACAGCAACCAACAATGACGGGAATGAATCCGGAACCAGCAATGCGTTTGTCCTGAATCCAAACCAGGCCTTTGCCGACTCCACCGAGCTATCTGTTTACAAGTCATCGCTTACGGCCAACGGCAGCGATACAACCCTGGTCACCGTTCAACTGAGGGATTCCCTTGATAACGCCCTGGTTTCGGGGGGAGACGATGTAACGATCTCTCACTCCGGCGACGGGAACCTCTCCTCCCTGACTGATAATGGAGATGGAAGCTATACCGCGATACTGACGGCTCCCACCGACATCGGATCGGCTACATTTACGGTGGAGGTAAATGGAACCACCGCCACCGGGATCTCGGAAACGGTTGTCTTTAACGCGGGTCCGCTGGCCACCTTTCGTATCGAGGACGCCGCCGGTAACTCGGGAACGCTCTCCGATCAAACCGCCGGCAGTCCGTTTGACATTCGTATTACGGCCAAAGACGCAAACAACAACACCGTAGAGTCGTTTGACGGAACCGTTGAAATTTCATCCGATGCCACCTTTACCAGCGGCAGCGGTACAACAGCTTCATTCACGGATGGAGAGCTCGCCTCCCACACGGTCGCCCTCACAAGCGCGGGCGATTTCAAACTCAGGGCCCGCCGTACCGGGTTTTCAGAGGTGGGGGAAAGCAACCAGTTTACCGTACATCCCGCTCCCGCCGATCTCGCAACCTCTACCGTCACTTCCGACCTCCCGTACCTGGAAAACAACGGCACCGACCATACGACGATCAGGGTCCAGTTGAGAGACGCCTACGGCAATAAACTGACCAGCCAGGACGGCAACCAGGTGAACTTGCTGTTTGAGAGTTCGTCCGCTGCATCGTTGAGCAGTACGGCCTACCAGGGAAACGGGCTGTTTACCGGCAACCTGACCGCCGGCACCAACATAGAGACCGTCCGGGTCATCGGGGCGTTAAACAGTTCCACCAGCAGTCCCTCCAGCGATATTGACACGGTGGAAGTGGTAATCACAGAGTTCAACACCTGGCAAAGTACATCGGGCGGCAACCGGGCCGATAAAAGAGACTGGGGTATTGCTGACAACTGGAATATCGGTTCCGTACCCACAACCGGCCAAGTGATCGATATACCCACAACGCCGGCAAATGAATCTTTCTACCCCATTATTGAGCAAAACAGCACGATCGATTTTCTCGACATCAAGAACCAGGCAACTGTGAATCTTGAACCAAATTATACGCTGACGCTCAACAATGATATGAGCGGGCTCGGCACCTTTATCTGCGACCGGTCGACGGTCATTGTAAAAGGAGATCTGACCGTGGCGACCTTCGCCTCTTCCACCTGCAATGTCACCTTCACTGGTTCGGGTGCAGGAGAGATTAGCGGCAATACGCTCACCGGAGATGTTACTTTCGACCGCGACATGACGCTGACCGGTTCGCTGGAATCGCTTACCTCGCTTACGGTAACGGAGGGGAATACCCTGACGATCGAAGATGGCGCCAATATCGACATCCAGGGTACGATGCAGATCGACGGCGAGCTGGTATTTAACGGCGGACATCTTACAATAAGCAGCGATATCACGTCTGGCTCCCAGATCAACATTTCCAACACCACCGTCGAATTCAACGGAACCACGGCACAGGATATAACCGGGCTGGACAACTTCAGCAACCTGATCATCAATAACAGCGAGGGCGTCACCTTCCACAACGATGTTGTGGTGAACGACACGCTCTTCCTGGACAACGGCATGCTCACGCTGGATTCAGGATCGAGCCTGGTGAGCACCGTAAAATCCGGAAACCTGTCGAACATCCGCATGCTGCGGGAGATAAGCGGAACCCCGGGCTGGCGAATGATTGCCCCACCGCTGGCCTCTACGTACCAAGACTTGCTGGACAGTACTGTCACCCAGGGATATGAAAACTCGGAGCTGGGCCTTACCGATTCCAATGGAGATTCCCTGCAACCCAGCGTGCTTTATTATGATGAAACCTACGAGGGCACCGACAACCAGCGCTGGAGAGTACCCGGTGATGCCGGCAATTCGCTGACGCCCGGGCGCGGCCTGTTTGTCTACTTCTTTGGCGACATCGATGTCGACGACCGCTATAACAATCCCCTGCCCGATACCCTCTCCATAAGCGGGGCAGAAAATGACGGGACCGGCTCCTCTTTCACCTTTCCCGTCACCTACACCGCCGAGGCGGACACCGGCTGGAACCTGGTGGGCAATCCCTATGCCGCTACGATAGACTGGGACGACGGCAACTGGACCAAGCAGAATATGGACAATGTAATTTACGTATGGGACCCGGCCGCCAATGACTACCAGGAGTATAACGGTATTGACGGCGACCCGGCCCTGGATGACGGGCTTATAATGCCTTTCCAGGCTTTCTGGGTAAAAGCCAACGGCGACGGCCCGCCCCAGCTTACGGTCAACGAATCCTCCAAAACCACCGGGGGCGAGTTCCTGCGAAAGTCAGGCAAACAACCGGCGTCCATCGAATTCAGGCTGCAGGCCGACAGCCTGAGCAAAACGTCTCATATTACCCTGTCTCCTGATGGTAAAAACGGCAAAGACCGCCGGGATGCGTTCCGCCTGCTGCCCTTCGACACGCAGACCTACCTGGAGCTCTTTTTTACGCTGGAAGACGGTACCGAGCTGTCGATCAACAACCTGGCCCGCAGCTTTGGCAAAAAAATATCGATCCCCATCCACGTGGGCGGGTTTGTCGAGGGAGCTCCCATTGAAGGCGAATATACCCTGTCGTGGCCCGAATTCGGCAACGTACCGGACGCCTGGACGTTAATCTTGACCGATCATGAAACTGGAGAGGAAGTTGATCTCAGGAAAAACGGTTTCTACGGTTTTGACCACAGGCTGTCAAAACAGAAGCAGCCGCTGAATAATACTGCCTCCAACTTTACACTGGTAAACAACCCAAATAACAGTAAGGCCAAGACAGCCGAAAACAGCGGCAGCGCACGTTTTACCCTGACTATCGATCCCGGCAGCGATGCCCAGGACCTGCCCGGGGAATATGCCCTCCATCCCAACTATCCCAATCCCTTTCATGAAGAGACGACCCTCGAATTTGATACCCCGCTGCAGGGCCATGTGGAGATCAGCATATATGATATCCTGGGACGCAAAGTAAAAACCATTGTTGACGAGAGCCTCCCCGCCAACTTTCACGAGCGAAAATGGCGCCCGGCGGGCCTGGCCAGCGGTGTCTATATCTGCGTAATGCGGGCGGGCGACAAGCAGTTTACCAAGAAGATAACCTACATTAAGTAGGGTGAACCCGGTTTAAGTATTGTGAGCATTATTCTCATTTAAATGCCAGTTAAAGTTTCTTATTGTTCATTTTTTGAATGACCAAAAAACGAACCTAAAAACCCACTCTAAATAATCTCTGAGAGGGCTTTGCAAAACCCTCAATTCCTCGTTTTAAGGGAGTTGTACTCCCGTTTAAAGGTCAAAAAGGTCGGTAGTACAACTACCTCCCAAAAAAATAGCAGGTTCTGCAAAGGCCCCTCTGATTAACAAAGGGGGAGGGGACATTTTTAGGTTAATAAAATCTAACTACGTATAGAGCTTCATTATCCCTAAAATGATAACAGTGAAAAGAAAATATTTAAAACATTAAAATTTTCTTATATTTTATACAAAGGCTTGCATTCTTAAACATCTACAGTTATGGCTGGGTACGATGAAGTAATATATACCATTGTGGCGATGGTCGTCTTTTCAGTAATCCTGCTTAGCGCAAACAGCATGATACTCCGCAACACGCAATTGCAGGTTGAAGGAGAGCTTGAACAAGAGGTCGTCGCTGTTGCGCAAAATATCATTGAAGAATCGCGCAGCGTGGCTTTCGACGAGATGACCGTGGATGGAATTCCTCCCATTCAGACGCCCGACGACTTTACGGGCAGTTCCAATTTCGGCACCAAGCGCTCGGATGAGACGGGAGAAACACTCTCCGACCGAAGGACCTTTGACGACCTTGACGACTTCCACGGCTGGAAAGATACCTTCACCATCGAAGGAGTGGATTATGAGCTGTCGGCACGCGTGCGCTATGCCGATCCCGCCACGTTCGACTCCACCACTACCCGGACCAATTTTAAGCGGATCTACCTGAAGGTGGAAAACAAGTTCCTCAAAAACAGTGCAGACCAGCCAATTGATTACGAATTTTCCTATATCAGAAATTATTATGCCGATTAACAAGCAGGTGTTCCCGTTATGAACTTCGGAATTATCACAAGTTACGTCATCGCCGGCATGGTCCTATTGTCCATATTGATGATGAATTTCAGCGTCTCCCAAAGTACCGGTGAGCTGACCATGGCCCGGAACCTGAAAACCCACGTCAACTCGATCGCTGATGTTATCTCCCACGACTTCTCAAAAATCGGCTATAACTGGATGGGAAAGATTAACAATCCCATTACGACCGCCGAGTCCAACAAAATCGTCTTCGCCTCCAACATCGACAATGATGCCAGCAACGATGCGGAAAAAGTTACCTGGACGTTTGGGAACAGCGAAGTTTCTTCCACCTCCAATCCCAATGATTATGTTTTGACCCGCCACATTGTGCAGGGATCTGTCACCATCGACAAAACCGACATTACGCTCGGAGTCACGAAGTTCCAGCTGCACTACTACGACGAGGTCGGCAGCACCACTCCCCTGCCAACGCCGGTGGCAAACCCGGAAGACATCAGGCAGATTGAGATAGAGCTGATCGTACAAAGCGGGGAAAAGATATATAACAACACCAGCGACGGCGGGCGGTATATGACCTCGACATGGCAAAAACGATTTTCACCGATAAATTTACAGGAATAAACAAGATCAAACTGAGGTTTTATTATGGGTAGAGCACTGTTGATTATCTGTTCGGGGGTCTTTGTGGCCCTGGGATATTCGGCCATAGGGATCAATTCCCAGACAAAAGCGATTACCGAATCGACCGTAAATTACGCGCAGGTAATCCAGGCGCGGAATGTGGCTCACACCGCCATCCAGATCGGGATGAACGAGATGAACAAGGATACCTCCTTTGCCAGCAACCACGGCAGCAGTAACAAATGGCAGGTTGAAATTGACGGCGACACTGCCCAGGTGCATTTTGATGTGATCCAGGGCTCCAACGGCTACCGCGACACCTCCATTGTGCGCGTCTATTCCAAAGCGCGTTCCGGGGGCTACGAAAGTGAAGTGATAAGCCTGTACCGTCGCTCCAACTTTGACTTTGTCCCCACATTTACCGCTGCTACCGCCTTCGCCACCACCAACTTTTCCTTTACCATGGGCGGAAGTTCACAAATCAACGGAAACGCCCCCTCCGGCTCCAGCTGCGAAGATAAACCCGGTATCGCCACCATGACGGATGAACGGGCAGACTACGTGGAGGGACAGACGTCCGGGAGTTCCAATCTAACAGGGGACCCGCCTATAGCTACGGATCCCTCGCTCTCCTACTCCCCGGTCGATTCGCTTATCGCCCGTCTCCGCCACCTGGACGGGACCCGCTTTATCAGTGGGAATTACAAAGGCGACCTGGGGACCGAGAATGAGCCAGGCGTGTTTTTCGTGGAAGATTACGCCAAATTTTCCGGCGGTATCGGGGAAGGGTACGGCATCCTGGTAATTCGGTCGGACGCCGAAATGGAGTATGAAGACAGCGACGGCGCCATCCTGGATATGGCCGGTAACGTCACATTCAACGGGCTGGTGATCTTCGAGAACGCCTATAACTTTGACGGGAAAGGAACCCCCACCATCAACGGTTCCGTACTTGTGGGAAATACCGACGACTACAGCGGGCAGATCGACGTCGACATCTCCGGGAACCTGACTATACAGTACGATTGCGTGGGAGAGGAATACGCCAAGCTGGCGGCGGCCCGCCTGGTGCAAACCAACAAGTTTAAACGCCTGACTACCTACGAGGAGCTTTAATCCTCCTCCTGCCCTATATTCCCGGATCTCCGCGCCCATGATTTAACCCGGATTATTCGCCAAGAAATTTGGGTGTGCACGAGGCGAAGGAAACATGACCGCGGAATAGTACAGGTGTACAGTGAGCACCTCATGTTTACTTCAACGAAGTGCA
>NZ_JBINJE010000030.1:0-50816 GCF_043951955.1 Halalkalibaculum sp. DA384
TGACGCAAATTGAGGATCAGTCCTATGAAGAAATGCTTCAGCAAAGAGTGTTCAATCCGCTGGGAATGCAGCACTCCACAACACGACGAGAATTGATTAAAGACAGGCTGGTAACCGGACTCAACAAAAGAGGGAACCCGACCTCCAACTGGGACCTGGGCGCCATCCCGGGCGCCGGGGCTATCGTCTCTACAGCTGAGGATCTGGCTAGGTTTATCCAGGCCAACATTAATTCCAGTAACGAGTCCCTACAGCTGCAGCAACAAAAAACCTTCACTGTAGATAAAGATCGGGATATGGCGCTGGGCTGGTTCATCCGCAACCAGGATACAAAGCAGTTGTACTGGCACAGTGGCGGTACCGGCGGTTATCGATCAATGCTGGTTCTCCATCCGGATGGCAAAAAAGGAGCAGTGGTCTTATCCAATATTTCATCAGGACACAAACACGCAGGACGCATCAGCTCTTTGGGATTTTCCCTGCTCGAAAGCATGGAGGGTCAAACACAATCCCGGAACTAACTTTTTCCATCATGCGAATCATATTTTTGGTAATACTTTTTCTGCACGGACTCATTCACCTGATGGGATTTGTCAAGGCGTTTCAGCTTGCGGAGATCGAACAGCTGACCCTGCCCATATCCCAATCCTCAGGACTACTCTGGTTGTTCACCTGTATCCTTATGCTTTCCTCGGGAGTGGCATATCTGCTGAAAACAGAGTGGTGGTGGATCATTACGCTACTGGCTGTTGCCATCTCACAAGTACTTATTTTCATGTACTGGCAGGATGCCAAGGCGGGTACCCTGGCTAATTTGCTCATTCTCATTTTTATATGGATAAGCCGTTATTGAGACATACCGGGAATAATCCTGCCATTCACGGCTGCCAGGAACCTTCGAATTCCTCATCAAGGGTTTTTGTGCAGGATTAAAGCCTGAACGAATTTAAAACCGCAGTTTATAATAAAAAGCATCCAAAATATTGGCCCCAGCATTAAAATTAATGAATTTTTACCAGGAATTCGGTTTTAGGAATGCTTTCTAAAGGTTAAGTTTGCGCTGACTGTTGATCATCAAGGTGGTTTTGGAAACAAAATCGCTGAAAAATCATTTTACATAAACAAGAGAGTGCTGATAACCTGTTACGATTTCAAAAATCGAACGTTCCCTGGCTACATTCTTCAACAGCAAGGGGATTCAATGGAGTAAGGGGTTCCAGCAGTTTCTTGTAAAATTCAAATCATAAAAAACGTTTTATCGGGGTCAAACTATGAAAAAAACTGTCTTAACATTTCTTGTCGTCTTTTGTACTGCACTGTTGGTTGAGGGACAAAATTTATCGGTAGAGAGCATCCAGTTCGGGACTGGAGTGGAGAACAGAAATATTGTGGATGCGGATTCGGTTTTTTCAAATACCGTGGAGCGGGTTTACTGCTTCACCCAGGTTAACGGCGCTGAAAATTCAACTACCATCACGCATGTCTGGTACTACGAAGACCAGGAAAAAGCCCGCGTTGAGCTTCCGGTCAACGGATCCCAATGGCGAACGTGGAGCTCAAAATTCATTCTGGAGAACTGGACCGGCCAGTGGAGTGTCGATATCCTGGACTCTTCGGGGACTGTTCTGGCGTCAAAAACCTTTCGCATTGATGAATCGGTAGCCAATCAGTAGACCATCGATCACCAGTTTCACCGGCTACGGAAAAAAGGAGATGGATAAGTCACTATCCACAGTTACACGTAACGCATTTACCGGTTAGCGCCTTGTTCCAAGGCATCCTCCTAATTTATTAAAACGGGGAATTCCTCCTTCTCCAGGGAGGAATTCTTTTAGTTTAGCTGTAAATGGGCCTTCACGGCTTCCTTGGCAATCCATGCAAACTCCTGTTTATGGAAGCAGAGTTACTTTTAAACCGGTAAACGCGTTACGCTTGCTTTCGAAACGAAGTTCTAGCCTGAATTTACCTTACCAGGAAATTTGTTCTTCAGCAAGTCAAAGGGGTAATGGCCGTACAGACGTACCGTTGTACCTTAAGCACGTAATTTTCCCTTTGACGCAGCTGAAGGGCAAATCTCCCGGCGCTTTACACCCTGTCAAATAAAAAGTTCGGTAACACATATAATATTAGATACTGCATGCTATCAGGGTACATAATTTTTGCCTACATTATCGTGAGAAATGCAGGCTAGCTGTCGAAATCCTCGAAATCATCAAAGTCCCCCATCGATCCCAGCATACTGCCCAGCATATCGGAATAGGAACGGTGATCATCGAGATCCTCTTTGCCCAGCATGGAATTTTGATGCAGAGCCTCTATCGTCAAATCCATCAGCACAAATGAGTCGTTGCCCGGCGCCTTTCCGCCATATTTACTGATAAATTCCGGCAGCCCGTCGACCCCTTTCAATGCTTCCTCATATTTTTCCGCTCTCAGGTCGTCCGCCAGCTCCAGCTCGTTGCCGGAAGCAAACCAGTCCAGGATCTGCTTATACACATTCTTTTCATCCTCATCCTTTTTCTTCTGTTGCTGCGGGTCGGGGAAATGACGGGCAAACGTCTTCTTGATCGCCTTGCCGATAATATGCTTGGCAACGTTGATCGCCCCCTCCTGTTCTCCCTCGTAGACAAGCTCCATCTTGCCGGTCAGTGCCGGTACAATATGGTACAGGTCGGTGATGCGGGCCTGAGTCTGAGTCTCCCCGTTTATGAGGGCTCTCCGCTCGGCCGATGAAACCAACTGCTCCATCGCCGTAATCGTCATCCGCGTGGAAACACCGCTTTTCTGGTCGATATATTCGGATTCACGCGCTTCGAAGGCGACCTGTTCGAGTATCTCCTTGATAATTTCGGGAATTTGTACCGCTACATTGCCGTTGCGCGATCGCCACGCTTCCTGCTCGGTGATTTTCATGCCGGTTTCCAGTTCGCGCGGGTAGTGGGTCAAAACCTGTGAATCAATACGGTCTTTCAACGGGGTAATGATGTTGCCCCGGCTGGTATAATCTTCCGGATTGGCGGAAAATACCATCCCCACATCCAGCGGAATGCGCACGTTAAAACCCCGAATCTGGATATCCCGCTCCTGCATAATATTCAGCAGCGCCACCTGTATGCGCGGCTGCAGGTCGGAAAGCTCGTTAATGGCAAAAATACCGCGGTTGGTTCTCGGTATCAGTCCGAAGTTGATCACATTCTCATCGGCCAGCGTCAGCTTTTTGGTCGCGGCTTTGATCGGGTCGATATCCCCGATCAGGTCAGCGACCGTAGTGTCGGGCGTGGCCAGCTTCTCCCCGTACCGGTTGCTGCGGTGGACCCACGCGATCGGCGTGGCATCACCCTCCACCTCAATACGCTCACGGGCATATTTGGAGACCGGGTTGAACGGATCGTCATTAATCTCTGAACCCTTGACGATCGGCATATACTCATCCAGGAAGTTGACAAGCATCCGCAAAATCCTGGTTTTTGCCTGCCCACGAAGTCCCAGCAAAATGAGATCGTGCTTGGCCATGAGGGCGTGCTGAATCTGGGGAATCACCGACTTCTCATACCCGATGATGCCGGGAAACAACGTCTCCCCCTCTTTTATCTTCGCAATGAGATTCCTCCGGATCTCCTCCTTTACGGAAACCGATTCCCACCCACTTTCTTTAAGCTCACCAAGTGTCGATACTTCTCGCTGTAATTCGTCCATTGAATACGATCTGAAATTTATGTTTTCCATTGTCTATGGTGATAACCGATTAGCACCGCCAATCATTTCAATGGGGCGCCTCCATTATCGCTTTATCGGGTTAAGTTCAGTTTCTGCTTGCCAATCATTAAAGATGCAGTTCAGAGTCGCTGCAAAAATAAATCTTTGCGGCAAAACCGCTCTTAGTTTGACCGGATTGACACCACAACATTAAACCGGATGTCGTGGTCGGTACGCGCATAAACCCCGGTTGATTTTGGAATCAGGCGGCTGTATGTGTATTCGAAATTCGCCTGGATAGTCTGTGAAAATTGGTAGCCGATGATCGCCGAGCCATTTATCCGGGATTGCCCGGTAATGGGGCCCGGCTGGAAATCGTAACTGTCGGTGTCTTTGACAATATTGTTATAGTCGGCCTGCAGCGCATTGTCCAGGTCGGAGTTCAGTACCAGCTTTTGCTCGGTATCTTCCAGGTAACTGGTGTTCAGGGTAAAATCAACGGCATTTTCCAACCGGGAGAGAAACGGAATTTTAAAGTTGCGCACCGTATAGCTGAATGAAAATTGAAACCCTCTCGAGAACCGTTCGGTAACAGTGGTGTTGGAAAGGGCCAGGCTGGTAATTTTGCTCCAGTCGTACTGCAGGTTGGTTCTAAGGTTTGAATTCCATGTGATATTGAATCCAATCAGGGGACTGAACGTCTTCTCCACCGTGATTGAGGTCGGCTCAAATTCCGGAAGGTATCCCCGGATAGAGTAGACTCCGAGTGAGAGCGGCTGCAGCGCCCCTTCATCTGAATTGAGGGCCCATCCAAGCCGGTACTGCCCGCTGTAGCTGTGGTTCAGCGTGGCTCTTGACATCGCCTCACCCACGACCGGAATAATATTTTCAAACCCGGACCACACTACGCGCCAGCCCGGCTTGGGAAACGGGGTAAAACCGCGATCCCCAACGGCGCCGGTTCCCATGCCAAGGTAAGCTCGCCGAAAATCCTCCTGCAGCGAAATCTTGCCCAATACGGTACTGCCGTCCGAGTTCCCGGTGCTGTCGGCAATAATGTTATTTTGGTTGTTGATATCCTCGAAGGCGCGCTCCAGCTGCTCCCGGAACAATGCACCGTACCCTTCTCCAAACGCCCATACGCTGGAATTGATATTTCCATTTCTGCTGCGAACCGAGGTGGAAGATTCGTTGGGCTGCAACGTCAACGTTCGGGTGCTGGTCACATCCCACTTGGTACTCCAGGTCAGATCGATGGTAAAGTTTTCGAACGGTGTCAGACGGGTGCCTACGGTGATATCATCGGTGTAGTTTTTGTTTGAAGGAATCTGGATAGACTGGCCGCCACCGGGATTGCTTACCAGCTGGTCGGACCCGATACGGTCGGTCCAGCCGGTCCTGTATGAAAAGGGAGGTGAAAAACGCTCGCCGTCGCTGTTAAGCATGTAGTAAATTTGCGACTCCCCGCTGTACCCGGCCTGTTGAGACCGCTTGGTGTTGTTGAACGAGATGTCAAGGGACTGGAAGCTCAGGAGTGCCCGTGCACCTTTCTTAAGAATTACCCCGAGCGGCAGTTCATTCTCTCCGTCTTCAGCATCCGGCTGCTGCTGCCTTGGAGGCCCATTCTGCTGCTGTAGCGCCTGGAACCATCCCATCCGACCCAGCAGGCTGCGAAGATCCAGGTCCAGGTTTTGCGTTACGCTCAGGTTGTTGGTCAGTGTCGATCCAAGGTTCGAACCCTGAGGGCTGTTTCTCCACTGGTATCCCCCGTTGTAGTTTGCTGAATAGTTGACCCAGCTCAACGCCTTTATCGCATTCAGCCTCGGCTGCCAGGCCGCTGTATAGGCCTCTTCATAGTTGCTGCGGCGAGATTTTAGCGTATCAAAAACCAAGTCCTCAAAAACATCAAAGGTAGGTCTCACGTCAAAAACACTGCTGTCAGCAGGATTGCTACTGATGCGCGGGGTCGTTCCGGCGGATGACAAGTCAAACACGGTTCGAGACTGAAACGAGGTTCGTATTGAAGGGGTCAGGTTATATCCCAATCCAAAATTGGTGTTATAGGAAAAATTGTGACTCTGCTGCAGCGGAATCTCCTGTTGCCCCTCGAGCACCCGGCGTTTACGTTCATCATAAGTGCGATCTATGCCCGCGGAAGCATTGATGGAAGAGGGCGTGTATCCCAGGCGTAACCCGGAAAGGGCCTGGAACAGCGGTACCTCCTGAAGAAAACCGAACGGCTGAACCAGTTTTGTCTGGCTGAAATTCAGGTTATACCGGATCGAACCGTTGTAGTTCCAGTTGTTCTGAAAGCGATACTCTGGGTTGCGCCGGTCGGTCGTATTATACACAAAGTTGAGATTGGTCTTGTCAAGCGTATATTGGGCCAGCTTAGATGCTGATTCACGCTTGGTCACATTTGAAAGATTAAACGAGTAGCTTTCCATCACGCTCTGGCTCTCGCGAATTTTCTGGTCTATAATCGACTGTTTTTGCTCGTCACCAATGTCATTCCTGTTTTCAACCGCCTGCTCAAACTCCGACAGGCGAATATCACCCTGGTTGGGCAAAAACCGGGGCGTACTTGTGGACCGGCGGGTAGAAAGCGTGAGCGGTATGCTCCACCCAAAGCGCTCGGGAATAAATTTATGTAGATTGAAGGTGGAATTGAGATCGTACGCCAGTACATCAGAAACGCGCCGCTGCCCGAGCCTGGAGTTGAGCGATCCAAAACCGTCGGTCTCCCGGTTGACGTTGGCGTTTACGGTGGCGAGATCTGCCAGCTGCAGCTCCGCCTTGGCGTTGGCGGCCCACCCCCTGCGGTTGTCGAAGCCGGATACACGCAGCTCATTCAGCCATACTTCCGCATCCAGCGAGGGGGTGCCCCTGTCCGGATTTTCCGGATCGAACGGGTTACGGATACCCATCCCGATCTCCCCGACCCTGTCTAGCGAGGGATTCCCCTTGATAGCTACCTCGGCCCCGGGCGGCGCATCCCGGAGCAAGTCCGGGCGTTCGAAAACGGTAGTCGGGTCTATTCCCTGTTGATCCCGGATCTGCTTCAGCTCGTTGAATGCGCGCAGCACAATATTTACGCTATTCTGATCACTCAGCCAAACCGCCTCCGCCTCCTGTTCCCGCTCGGCGTCGGTCAGTTCCGAGAGCGGCTTTTCCGAGAATGGAAATGAGTCGCCGGTGGGTGTAATCGGCTGTCGATACTCGTAATAGTTGTTCACCAGGTCCGTTCCAAAACGCATGACAAGCTCGGCATCTTCCCGGTTTTCATACCCTTCCCCATGCACAAACATCCTAAGATTTGAATAGTTTATCATGTTGAGTCCCCCGGGATACACCCGTTTGACCATCTTCACCTCTTCGGGTCCCAGATTCTCGGCTTGCAACACAATGGACTGCTCGTTGGCTACCGTCTGCCGCTGCTGACTCCTGTTTTTTGAACGGATCGCCCCATTGGGGATCCGGTAGGGGACCGGACGGCGACGGCTGTTTTCCTCGATATTGACCGATGAAATTCGCAGCTCGCCCTGTGTATTTTCCTCCTGGTCCACGTTGTCGGCGGGCCTCCACTGGCTGCCAACCAGCTCAAAAGTGGCAAACCGCACTGTAAACGGCTTCTCATAACCTGAAAACCAGACTCGGATATAGGATATATTCTGAAAGTTTTCTATATCTCCCACTTTTCGGATATAATCTTTCAGGGGAATTCGCACCTGGTACCAACGGTTTTGCTGGTTGGAGCCAGGCACCTTGTCCACGATATAGTTTTCCGGATTTCCGACCTCCAGCTCGTCAAAATCGGCCGGATTCCACTGAATCTCATATTGAAAATAGGCGTTATTCTGCTCCACGATGGAGGGGGTAATCAGTCCCTCTGCATCCGGGCGATTGGTGACCGCACGCTTGTCATCCTCGCTGTTGAGCGGGGTATTGCCTTCATGATAACCATACATCCGGTGAAAGCGGGCGTGCAGCGGCTCGTCTGCCACCTCATCCTGCCCGTAGTAGACGTAATCGTCGTTTGAGGGATCCTGGCGAATCTGCTGGTATTCAGGGGAATTAGCCCCGTACAGGGCTCTCATCTCCTCCAGGTAGCCGCTGAACAGCTGTTGCTCGTTTTTTCGTTGAATGCCCTGCGTGTTGGGAGCCCCGTCCAGCCCAACATCCTCCAGCTCCCTGTTTTCATTGGAAAACTGCCCTTCCGGGGCGGGTTGCGGTATCGGGATATAGGAACGGGCCTGGCCTCCCAGAATATCCTCCTGCAGGTCATCCGGCCGTTTGGCCAGTCCATCCTCGCTGTTGGATTTGAAGTTGGGAACCACATCTTCCGAGACCACGCCGATATCAATATAGATCGTGCCTTCGTAGTCGTCGAGATCGGGCGCGTTTGGATCCCGCCCGCCGGGCAACAGAGACTGTACCCAGAACTCCAGGAATTCGATATTGTTTTGCGTAAGATCTTCCTGGCCGGAGGGCAGCGTGGTGGTCATGCCCCCCCACATTCGCTCCGGTTCGTTTTCGGTCACATTCTTTATATCGCTGTTGTAATTATAGGGCCCCCGCTCAGTCGGGTCGTAGTACACATCCAGCGTACTGATGAAGTTTTCTTCGCTCAGGACATCGCGGTTGGGAAAAACATCCGTCACCTGCACCTGCTGCGATTCCGGGGTGCGCTCCACCGATCCCAGGATATCCTCAATATTTTGGGGAATCGTATACCATCCGAACTGGGCACGCAGGTCCGAACGGGCAATTTTTTCGTTTAGCGTCACATTGGGTGACACCGGTGGATTCTCTCCAAAGTAGGGGTCATCGGGGGCGTATCCCGGTATCGCAGCAGGTGCGGCCGCCAGGTTCCAGCGCGAGGGACGCATGAAGCTGAGGCTGATATCCGTGCCTTCAAAATCATCCACGAACACCAGCCCGTTTTCTTCATCCTGGAACAGCTCATTGTCATCAATGGCGTCACTGACCGCGTTGGTCTGTACCACATCCGGCCGAAGCTGGGCAAACTCTCCACTCAGTGAAAAGCTGGAGGCCGTTCTGGTCTGCAGCAGGGGCACCCGGTCGATGGCCCGGGTCATCCACGGCATGTCGAAGCGGGCGTTGGCGTCAAAACCGATCACCGAGTTGTTGATAGGGGCATCCCCGATACGAATTTTATCCTGCAGCGGCCGTTCTTTCAGCCTGAAATAGGTGCTTCCAAGCGTAATGTCGCTGTTTATGTCATATTCGGCACGCACGCCTGTGAACGTCTTACGCTCGATTTGTGTAAACTGGTTATTTTCATATTCAATTCTTATCTCCTGCCCCCTGGCCAGGTAGCGTTCATTCAGGATGGTGATGTTACCGATCGAATAATCAACGGTGTAGTCGGTTCCCTCCTGCAGTTCCTGGCCGTTGGCGTACACATTGACGGATCCCTCGACCAGGGAAAATCCCAGGGAGTAGCTGTCGGAAACGCTTCCTTTGGAGGTCCCGCTGATCCTGTAAAAGTTGTTTTTTGAATTTTGACTGGCATTTACCCTCTTCTCGGTGTACAACTCGCTAAATGCCAGCCGGTCGATCTCACTTTCGGCCAGCGATGTTTGGGAGAGCACCGTTTCAATGCGGGAGCCGAACGGCTCCAGGTAGGGGAAAATAATACTCCCGGAAACCGGATCCAGCGTACCCGTACTGAAGTCGATCTGGTTATCGGGATTGACCGCTCCCTGGGCATCCACGCGATCGAGTCCCAGGTCGCGCAACATAATAGTGTTCCGCTCGGGCAGTGTGTTTTGCGGTAGATTTTGCTCCGTATAGCTGATGTCTACCTCCAAGCCGTCCTGGGTTACATTGCTGACCCCGAGCGAATAGATATTCTTCATCATCAGGTCCCACGCCGCATTTGTTGTTGTCGCATTCTGGGGACGAATCAGCTTCAGGAAAATACGGTTTCCTCCCCCCTGGCTGATATCCCCAACCGACACGGTCTGCCCCGTCTCAGGATCGAGATATTTAAACGAAATGGCCAGGGCCTGTCGTGATCCCAAATTGCGTTTTAAAGAGATAAACCCCAGTGGGCGGTTCAGTTCATAGTCGGACCCCTCCTGCAACGGGATAAAATAGCCCTCCACAAATTCAGTGGGCTCTACCCCGAAATCTGCCGCCGATACGCCTGCCGCCGGATCGCGGTACTGGTCCAGCGAGTCCTGCGCAAAGCGGTCTGATTCGTCGTCGGGGGGCGCGTAGGTTCCATCCGCATTCTGCACCACCCCGAGGTCCACCATCGCTATCGCCTGGCGCTCTCCCTCCGACGACTGCGAGGATTCCCGTAACATCCATACTTTCACCTCCGAAAGCTGCAGCGCCTGCCCCAGTTGCTGGGGATTCGACATATTCTGTTCAAATTGCTGGCGGGTGTAAAAATCGAGGAAAAAGTGGGTGTCGTCTTCGTAATTGGCCGGTCGTATCGATATCTCCTGCTCCTGCGCCCCTCCGGTGATCGTCTGGGTATTGCCCTGGCCCTCCTGCTGAGAAAGTACCGACGTGACTTCCAGCGCTCCAAGCTGGGCTACCGACTTGACCCCGAAAAGCGAGCTGCCGCCCCGGATCAGCGTATTCCCGGTCTCCATGGATACATTCCCCATCTCCAGGCGCTGGATAATTTCATCTTCATACCCCTGGTACACGATGTTCAGCCGGTTCATAAAATCAAACTCCCGTTCGGTGTCCCAGTCGGTTTGGATGGAGAGTTTGTCCCCGATAGTGCCCTGGATGTTTAGCTTCAGGCTTTGATCAAACGTCGGGTCGATCTGGGTCTGTTGATCTTCAGGGATATGGGGATTTTCCGTCTGCTGTATAGAAGCCCCAAGGTTCATATTGGCAGTACCGTTCACTTTCAGGTTGACCTCCGGCTTCCCAAAAATAGTAGTGAAGGCCGATTCATCTCCTCCCGGGATATCCATACTGAAATCCAGGAGTCCCCGTTCGGATGTCTGCTGCGACTCAAACTCCTGCACCAGCGACTGCCAGTTTTGCGTTTTGCTGTACGCCCTGTTGCGGCCTGCGTACTCCTGCTGGTCCATCACATAAGGCAGGCCGGTCTCGATATCGAAGAGCCTGCGCTGACTTACATAGTTACCGGCTGAATCCCGCTCGACGGTGATCTGCTCTTCGGGCAGTTGTATATAAAACAGGTTGGGAATTCTGTCGGGATAGGGGTAGGATACGGGCGGCGGCGGATACAACACGCCCAGTGTATCCTGCCGAAGTGTATCAACCGGGATGACCGTGCTGTCAGCGCGGACCTGCGCGTGTGCTGTAACAGAAGTGGAGCCCCAGAAAACCAGGCAACAGATACCCGACACGAAAATTGTAAACAAGGAATTGAGCTGCACGAAACCGCCTCAAATTTTTCTTCCTGTAACCAGTGGAATCAATATATAGCCGTTATGACCCTGAGATGGAAAATTTACTCGCAGAAAAAAGGAGAACCCATGTTTCATTCGCCATACGGGCCAATAAAATTATCTATGTATCAATCTTCCATATATTGATTGCTGAATTCAAGCGGTGATTTAGCGGTTCCCAAAATAGTCAATACTACTATCTAATAAAAAAATCCCGGTCACGTCGTTCAAAATATGGCGCAATTGATTCCTGAAATCGCGATAAGGAGATAGATCTTAGTCCGGCAGCAGCTCAGCCCGAAAGACAAACTTAACCCGAATTATTTACGATTATATTAAAAATATATATGTAAGTCATTGATATTATTTGACATATCTAAAATCATCTATGGCTCAAATTTGGATACCGTAGCAGCGGGCTGTGAATAATCCGGGTTAAATTGGCACGCGGTCACCGGTATGGGTCCTCATCAGGCAGAGGGCTTTGCAAACCCCTCAATTCCTCGTTCTGAGGGAGTTGTACCCCCGTTAAAAGATCACCGAGGTCGGTAGTACAATTTCCTCCCAACAATATAGCAGGTTCTGTAGAAGTCCCAGGCAATAAAAGCCGCACCGTTCAAAGTGCGGCTTTTCTATGGGGAACGATAGGTGGTTAACCTACCGCATTGCTCACAATTCACAAATCCCGCGGTTATGACCAGTTGAGTCCCGTCATGGATCAACCATAACGACCGGCAGACGAAACAGAAAAAAATGTTCACCTTACCTGTTTGCTGACCCTGACCCGGCAGCATGCTCCGGGCTGTTACCTATTTGGGTTGTGTGGTTGTTCCTGGTGGAGCGTATCCTCCGCATTCCAGCCCCCTCCCAGCGCGCGATATAGACTGACTCCGGCTGTAAGCTGCTCAAGCTTGTTATTGACATGACTAAGCTGGGCCGACAGATAATTTTGCTGCGCCGTGAGTACCTCCGTATAGTTGGCGTCACCATACTGTAACAGTTCCCGGGAGTAGTCCACGGCATTTTCAAGGGCCTCCAGTTGTTGCCGGTTCAACGCAAGTTTCCGTTCCGCATTTCTGAACTGGCTCATCGTGCTCGACACTTCACTTCCGGCATTTAGTATGGTACTACGCAACTGAAGCAGGGCCTGCTCCTGGCGGGCCTTTGAACGCTGAAGATCGGCTTTGTTGCGCCCGTTGTTAAACAGCGGCTGCGTAAGTCCGGCTGCAAGATTATAGAACATTGAGCCCGGCTGAAAAAGATCTTCTGTCTGCAGACTTTGGTACCCGCCTTCGGCCGTCAGCCGAAATGAGGGATAGAACTGCGCGCGTGCCCTGTTGGTCAATTCAAATGCACTTCTGAAAGCGTGCTCCGCCGCAATGATATCCGGGCGATTGCGGAGCAGCTGGCCGGGAAACCCCGCATCCAGCGAGTCAAGCGGCGACTGAGCGGCCAGGTTGCTGCGTTCAATCTTTCCCGGGGGGCGCCCCAGTAAAATACTCAGGGTATTCTCCTGTTCAGTTATCAGCTGCTGTAGCTCCGGTACTGTCACCTCTGCGGCATACTGGTTGGCGATACTCTGCTGCAGGGATACGCCGGTCACGACCCCGCTCTCCTTAAGGCTTCGTACGGTTTGCACATCCTGACGGCGGTAGTTGATTGTCTGACGGGTAATTTCAAGCTGTTTGTCCAGTGCCAGGAGCCGGTAATAAGCGTTCGCAACCTGTGCGATAAGCCTCGTTTGTATCGCCCGGCGCGTGGCTTCCGTCTGCAGAAGTGCCGACAAACTTGCTTTTTTTGCGCTGGTCAACTTGCCCCACACGTCGAGCTCCCAGCTCGAACTCAGCGAAAGAGAATACATTTCGCTGGCGGGGATGGCGGCATTGCCCGCATTTCCCCCGAAGTTCAAGCTGTTGTCGGATTGCTCATTGTAGGATACGCTTCCCCCGGCGCTGATACTTGGCAGCATATTCATTCGGCCCTGGTAAAAGTCAGCCTCAGCCACCCGTATCTGCTGGATGGCCTCCTGAAGCTGCAGGTTATTTTGGAGAGCCTCCTCGATCAGGTTTTGAAGCTGTGGATCCTCAAACACCTCTTGCCACGGCATATCGGCCAGCGTAGTACTATCCAATTCCACCTGTTCAAAGGGGTAGAGCGCCTGGGTGTCCAGCTCGGGCTTTTCGTACGATTTTGTTGCAATACAGGACGACAGTGAAAGAGCAAAACTGACGATCGCTACAGATTTCAATAATGACTTAAAAGACATAATGGTAATTGCTGAATCTCTGTTTTTGATGATGATCAGGGGCTCATAATTTGTTCTCGGCGTTTACGCACGATCTCCGGTGGACCTGAAATTCTCTCCTGGAGCTTTTGAAATATGATAAAAAGCACCGGAACAACGAGCAGGCCGATGAAGGTACCGATGAACATGCCGCCGGCCGTACCTATCCCGATCGACTGGTTGGCGTTGGCATTGATGCCGGTAGCCAGCGCCAGTGGCAAAAGTCCTGCAATAAAGGCAAAAGAGGTCATCAAAATGGGACGCAGCCGCGCCTCGGCCCCGTCAATGGCAGCTTTTACGATGCTCATCCCTTGGTTCCGGCGGCGCTGAAGTGCAAACTCGACCACAAGGATCGCATTTTTGGCCAGCAGTCCCATCAACATGATGGCGGAAATCTGCAGGTAAATATTGTTGGCGATCCCAAAAATATTGGCAAAGATAAATGAGCCCGCCAGTCCGATCGGTAGCGGCAGGATAACCGCCCAGGGCACAAGGTAACTTTCATACTGGGCGCTGAGCAGGAAATAGACGAATATGAGGCAGAGTGCAAAAATAATCAGTTCTTGTCCGCTGGACTGATTTTCTTCCCGCGTCAGGCCGGAGAACTCGTACCCGTACTCCCCGGAAATCTGCTCGTCGAATACCTCTTCAATGGCATTGATGGCATCCCCGGAACTGTACCCCGGGTTGGTGGCCCCGGTAAGTTCTACCGATGTAAAAAGGTTAAACCGCGACACGTTTTGGGGACCATAAACCCGCTCCAGGTCTACAAATGAGCTGATTGGGGCCATTGCGCCCTGCGCGTTGCGAACCGATATATTTTGAAGACTTTCCCTGGATCCGCGGGCTTCGGGCTCCGCTTGCACGTATACCCGGTAGAGCTTTCCGAAACGGGTGAAGTTGGACACATACAGCCCCCCGTAATAGGCCTGCATGACATCCATAATTGATTGTACAGTAAATCCGGCGCGCTGGGCCTTCGCGACATCCACATTGACCATATATTGCGGATAATCTGTTTGAAAATAGGAGTTGGCATACTGTATTTCAGGGCGTTGAAACAGGGCCTCCTGCACTTTTTGAGTGGCCTGTTCCAGTTCTGCCAGTTCACCGCTTGTCATATCCTGCACATTAACCGTAAAGCCGCTCGTATTCCCAAACCCGGAGATAACCGGGGGCGAAAAGAATGCGATATCCGCTTCATTGATATGCGAGGTTCTCTGCTGGAGTTCGGTGATGACGTCATTCACACTCTGGTCGCGTTCCTCCCAGTGCTTCAGTTTCCCCACAATAAATCCATACTGGCTTCCGGAGCCGCTGATAATTCCGAATCCGGATATTGCCAGGCGCGAATCCACCACTTCCATTTCAGCGAGGATACCGTCGACCCTTGCCAAGACCTCCCGTGTGCGCTCCAGGGAAGAAGACGGAGGCAGACTGACATTGGCAAAAAACGTTCCCTGGTCTTCATCCGGCACAAACCCGGTAGGCGTAGTCTGAAACAGGACGGCAAACAGGGCGATCGCCCCTCCAACGGTGGCCACCGCCGCCCATGAGTTGCGCGTAAAAAAGCCCAGAACCTGCTTATACCGGTATTTCCCGGCCTCAAAAGCGGCGTTAAAAGCGATGGCAAAACGATCGACAAAAGTCTTGTTCTCCCCGATATGTTTGTGTTCCGGCTTGAGTACCAGCGCGCACAAGGCCGGACTCAGTGTCAGCGCGTTGACGGCGGAAATGATAATCGCCGTGGCGAGCGTGATTCCAAACTGCTGGAAAAACACCCCGGTAGAGCCGGTGATAAATGTAACCGGCACAAATATGGCCGACATCACCAGCGTAATGGATACGATAGCCCCGGCAATTTCATCCATTCCGTCGACGGCCGCCTTCATCCCCGATTCGGCTCCCTCCTCGAGTTTTGCGTGAATGATTTCAACCACAATTATGGCGTCATCCACCACGATACCGATGGCCAGCACCAGCGCAAACAGGGTCAACAGGTTTACGCTGTACCCAAACAGGTTCAGGAAAAAGAAGGTACCGGTGATGGAAACCGGTACGGCAATGGCCGGAATGAGCGTTGATCGCCAGTCCTGCAGGAAGACAAATACCACGATAAAAACGAGCAGGAACGCCTCTAAAAAAGTGACAAACACCTTGTTGATTGAGGCCGTCAGGAAACTGTTTGCATCAAAAACGGTAGTATACTCCATCCCTTCCGGGAAAGATTCAGAGGCCTGTTCAATTTCAGCCTTGACATTTTCGACAACCTCCTGCGCATTGGCTCCTGCCGTCTTGGAAACAAACATGCCCACGCTGGGCCCTCCGTTGGCGGTACTGTGCACGCTGTAGGTCTGTGCCCCAAGCTCGACGTCAGCTACCTCTCCCAGCCTGAGCATCTCGGCATTCTGCCCCCCCTCCCGTATGATGATATCTTCATACTCTTCTGCCGTGGAAAACCGGCCTTTGTATTTCATGGTATACTGGAACGCCTGGCCACTGTTTTCCCCGATAGCTCCGGGAGCGGCTACAAAACTCTGCTCATTGAGGGCCCTGATCACATCATTGGGTACCAGGTCGTACGAGGCCATCACGTCGGGCTTCATCCAGATGCGCATCGAATAGGTGTTGGCCCCGAAGGCATCCGCCGTCCCAACGCCATTGACCCGCTGCAGCCTCGGTATCAGGTTGATGCGTGCATAGTTTTCGATGAAGGTCCCGTCGTGGGTTCCGTCGGGGCTGTACAAGGTGAATATGAGGAGTCGGCTGGTCTGCTGTTTCTGGGTAGTAACGCCGGTCTGCGTCACCTCCTGAGGTAGCATGTTCGAAGCCTGTGCCACCCGGTTCTGCACGTTTACCGCCGCAATATCGGGGTCGGTCCCCAGATCAAAAAATACCTGTATCTGGGCCCGGCCGTTGTTGCTGGCGGTTGAACTCATGTAGGTCATCCCCTCAACCCCGTTTATCTGTTCTTCAAGCGGAGCCACCACACTGTTGAGTACCGTTTCCGCATTGGCACCGGGATAGGTAGCCGTCACCTGGATGGTGGGCGGAGCGATTTCAGGATAAAGAGATACCGGCAGCGCATTGTATCCCAAAAACCCGAGGATCACGATAATAATGGAAATGACCGTAGAAAGTACCGGTCGTTCAATAAAGCGTTTTATCATTGTTATAGGCTTGTCGTCTTAAAAATATTCTAATTCCCGGAACGTCCCCGATTTACTGCTGATCCCGAATTGTAAGTGACTGATACAGGCTGTCAGCATTAACGGGCCGGGGCTGAATGGCTGCTTCATCGCTTAGTTGACCGGTTCCGGAGGATACGATTTTATCCCCTGCGGAGAGCCCTTCATCCACGACAAAAAGCTGCGGGGTAGAGATCGGGAGCACCGACACCGGGGTGCTTTCAACCGTATTGCTGTCGGTTACCGCAAAGACAAAACGTTTGTTCTGAATTTCATAGGTAGCCCTCTTGGGAATAACAATCGCCGACTCATGCAGGAACGGGATCTGCACGCTGGCTGATCCGCCGCTCCTGAGAACTTCCCTCGGATTGGGAAACGCAGCCCGGAAAGAAGCGGAGCCCGTCTCCTTGTCGATCAGCCCGCTGGCCAGCTTCAGGGTGCCCTGGTGCCCGTATGTGGAGTTGTCAGCCAATATCAGGTTCACATCCGGCATCTCCCGTACCTGTTGCTGGATGGTTCGTCCCTCTTCATCGCCAGAGACCTCACGGGCCATCTCCAGCAGTTCCCGCTCACTCATGGAGAAATAGGCATAGACTTCAGAAATATCCGACACGACCGTGAGCGGGCGACTGATATTGCTGCTCACCAGACTCCCGATCCTGTATGGGATGGTTCCGATAATGCCGTCGACAGGACTTTTTACCCTGGTATATTCCAGGTTGACACGGGCATTTGTCAAGCGGGCCTCCGCCTGCGCCAGCGCGGCCTGGTTGGAGGTGAGCTGGTTCCGGGCAGACTGCAGCTGGTACTTGCTGACAATATCCTTTTCAACCAGGTTCCGGAGACGTTCAACCTCGTCTTCGGCGGTTCGCACGCTTGCTTCTGCCGCCTGTACGTTTGCCGTGGCCGAGCGGACCTCCTGCTCATACTCTTCGCTGTTCAGTGAGAAAAGTAATTCACCCTGGTTTACCCAGTCCCCTTCATCCACATGCATCTCAGTTATATACCCGGCCACCCGGGGACGTATTTCAACGGTTTGCCTTCCCTCCAGCGTGGCCGGATAGCTGCTGGTGAGCTCAATGGATCGGGGCTCCAACTCCAGCACCGGGTATCCCTCGACCGCCCCGCCCTGTTGCGGTCCCGGCTGCCCGGAATTTCCACAGGAAACCAATATCGGGATTACAAAAAGAGCAAAAATCGACCTGATTAATTTTTTATATCTGTAGTTCATTTTTTGTGAAGTGGAAGTGATTATTATTGGATAAATAGTTTGAACGTTGACCTTGTCAATCATTTCCGGATACCAGGTATTGGTACATGCTTGACAGAGCCTCTTCAAATGCTTCGATCTCCATATTTTTAATTTGGCCGGCCATCTCCTTGTCCAACTTCTGGTCAATGGCGCGGGCCCGTTCAAGGACCTGCAGGCCGGGTTTGGTTACGAGCAGCAACTTCCTTCGCTTGTCCCCGGAGTCGGTAACACGGGTAATAAAGTGGTTTGACTCAAGTCCATCGATATGCCGGAGTACCGCTGATTTGTCCCTGTCAACGATTTCTGCGACTTCCTGAAGAATCAGCCCGTCTTCCTTGTCCAAAATATTCAATATGAAATACTGCTCTACTGTCAATTCAATCTCTTCCTCTTCAAACCGCCTGATCAGGGTTCGCAGTATCTCTTTTACCAGGTAAGCGGTTCTGCAGCCGGTTGTGTTACAATATAAAATCTGGTCTGGTGCCATGAGAGTCGGGACTAGTGAGAATTACAAGATCGGCCAATATAAAGGTCAATAGTTGACCTACACAACTATTTTATGAAAAATCTTGTTAACCCGCATTATACCTGGAACAGCATAAAAGAAGATTAAATCTTTGATATTATTTCATACTTGTAGCATCATGCCCCGGGCGGAAGAATTTCTGTCTGACAAGGAGCGGGCGACTCATCTGAACAGCGGACGGTGTGATCCGCCCCGAGGAGTTAAATTCTTCTTGATTTTTAAGTTCCTTTTGGATCAAAACAAAAGGAAGACCTCGATTTGAAGAATAGTCACTTTTTTGGCCGGGCTTCTTCATCATCTTTCTTTTCGCTTCCTCCCGGTCACTAGCGCAACACCAATACCGAAGACTTGAAAGGCACAGCATAACACTGAAAACCGGGCTGACGTTAACTTAATTCTTGCATAAATTCGGGGCTGCAGATACGCAGGTGCCGGTTGTAAAATCCATCGACGTATAAACATCTTGGTAAAAAACGAAAAGAACTGATACCTTGGCAAAATAATAATGACGCTCTTGCATGGTGTATGATTTTTTTGAAGTGACGTACTTTAATCCCGACTAGCCGTAGATTGCCATCTACTCAGAAACAGATATCGGAAGCAGGCCAAATTGCGGATTCCCGGTACGCCACACGCTGAATTAAATCCAATCCCAAACAGTACAACCATCATGATCCTCTCCCTGTTGTTCTGGGTCGTTATATCGATTATTGCCACGACAATTTTATGGAAGGGAAGTGACTGGCTGGAGCAGTCGGCGGAAAAATTGTCGGAATATTATGAGCTTCCCGCCATTGTACAGGGAGCCGTTGTGGTGGCGATCGGTTCCAGCTTTCCCGAGCTCTCCACGGTTGTTCTCTCCTCCCTGATCCACGGGGAGTTTGAGCTGGGGGTCTCGGCGATCGTCGGTTCCGCGATCTTCAACATCCTGATTATTCCCGCATTTTCCGGTTTCGCCGCCCAAAATCCACTTGAATCCAACAGGGATCTGGTCTACAAAGAAGCGCAGTTTTACATCATATCAGTGGCGGTACTGATGATCACTTTTTCATTTGCGGCCATATATTTCCCCATTCCCACCGGCGATTCCGTCATTCTCGGGGAAATGAATCGTACCCTGGCCCTCTTTCCGGTTATCCTGTACGGATTTTACATCTTTATCCAGTACCAGGATACGATGGATTATGAACGAGCGTGGGAAGTTGAAGAGATCAATCCACTCAAACAGTGGGGGTGGCTTTTTCTCAGCCTGCTTGTAATTTTGGGCGGAGTTGAACTGCTGGTACGGGCGGCGATCCGTTTTGGTGAAATTTTGGGAACGCCCTCTTTCCTGTGGGGGATATCGGTGGTGGCGGCCGGTACCAGTATTCCCGACCTGTTTGTGAGCGTTCGCAAGGCGCGGAAAGGGGACGCGATAACATCGATGGCCAATGTGCTGGGCAGCAATATTTTCGACCTGTTGGTCTGCATCCCGATGGGGATTCTAATCGCAGGGGCTGCCACGCTCAACTTTTCCATAGCCGCCCCGCTGATGGGGGCTCTTACTATTGCCACCCTGGTGCTGTTCAGCTTTTTGAGAACCGACATGATCCTCAGCCGACATGAATCCTTCTGGCTCATTATCCTTTACGTCCTGTTTCTCGTGTGGATGGGGCTGGAAAACTTCGGCGTGATCGATTCCATCCCCTCCCTGCCTCCATCGTAACCCGTATTTTTATTCCGTGAGAAATGAAGACCAGCAGCCTTTCAGCATTGCGGAAAGTTAAAAAACTCGAAATACAGGGTACGGTTATTTCCCCGGCTGTACTGAAAAACGAAGCTCTTTTACTTCACGTATGCTTTCGTTCTCAATACTCACGGGAACAAACGTGAACATCCATTTCCATGAGGTTCCACCGTGGGGAACTTTAAATAAAATTTTATTCCACCCCTTGTTGAGTTTTATTTCAGCCGGAGCCCGGGAATATCCAGCTCGGGTACTACCGTAATGTTCCGTTCAGCGCTGTACTCCACCAGCTCTATAAAATCCTGCTGCGAATAGTATTTGCCGGGTTTTCGGCTGGTAGCTCTTGCCGACTGCAGCTCCGGGTATATCTTGCTCTCCAGCCTCCAGCCGGGATTGTCGGTGAGATGGAGGTGCAGAATATTCATCTTGTAATTTGCCATTACATCGATTTGCTGTTTGAGCTGTTCCACGGATTGAAAATTGCGTCCCACATCAACCATATAGCCCCGTTTTTTGAACGCGGGCCAGTCGTGGATATCACAGCGACTCAGAAACGAACGATCACCTTTGTTGCGGATAAGCTGGCGAACCGTTTGAAATGCATAGAATGCCCCGGACGGGTCGGGGGCGACAATCCGCATATGATTTTCGCCTCTTATCTCGACGCTGTATGCTCCCCTGAAGCCGTGGGGATTCTCAACAACACCCTGTTGAACAGATATCGAAAGATCTGCACCTGAGCTGTTGCCTACTTCACTCAGCCCCCTGGCTGCCAACAACTTTTTCAGATGCCTTGTCTGGGGTGCAAAATCCGCTGCGGGATCGACCCAAAAATCCGTAATTCGGCTATCATTGGTTTTGCACTCCATTCTTTGTGGGGTGGGAATCAAGGGCGGATCCTCCCCGTTTGTGGATTGTCCTGATGAGAACACCGGGAGCAAGAGGAAGAATAAAAGAAACAGGCTGAGATACCTTACCATAAACAAACCGGGTAATATCTAAAATAGGGAAGATTACGCGTTTACCTTTTGCAGGGCATAGGAAAAGAAATCCTGCCGCCGCAGCACCTGTTCAAGCTCCTCCATTTGCTGCTCGGTAGGCGTATGCAGAGGCAGTCGCGCCGGTCCGCAGTTTACACCCAGACGCTTCATCAGCCGCTTGGCTGCCGCGGCATATCCATATCGGTCTATTATGCGTACATAATTCATCGACCTGTTCTGCAGCTTTCGCACCTCTATAATATCACCTGCACTAAAAGCCTTAAAGATCTGGTGGTACAGCAGCGGGAATAGATTATAGGTACTGCCAATAAATCCCTCGGCCCCCAACATCAGGCCACAACTGAGCAGTTCATCACTGCCAAATATCAGGTCAAAACGGCCATCCTGGTATTGAAGACAACGGCTGTAGTCAACAAAATCGTTGTGGCTGTATTTGATTCCCGCCAGGGTGGGAATTTCTTCAGCTGCCCGCTCCAGGAACTCATACATCGGCAGGTCCACGCCGGTCAGCGATGGGATGTGATAGTAATAAAACGGCGTTTGGGGCGCAGCTGCCGCCACCTCCCTGCAAAAGTCCACCAGCCGTTCTACCGAATCCGGTTTTCTATAAAAGGGACCCACTGTGGAGATTCCAGCCACTGAACTGCAATTTGCGGCGTGTCTCGCCAGTGTCTTTGCCTCTTCAAGCGACGAATGCCCTACATGCACCAACAGTTTAAAATCTTTTGAGACGACTTTATCCCATGCCTCTGCAAGTGCTTTTCTCTCATCAACGGTCAATTCAAGGCCTTCACCCGTGGAGCCGTTGATAAATACCCCTGTTATATTATTGTGTTTATATAACTCAAACAGTTCCGGTATCACGTCCACATTGATACTCCCGTTGCTATTCATGGGAGTAAAGGGGGCTGCTACCAAACCTTTAATTTTCTCGGTTTTCATTTAAATGATTTCTTGTCTATTTGATTAAGATTCTGTTTTCAAGAAGACTTTGCAAAATCCTCAACTCCTTGCCTCGTTCTGAGGGAGTTGTACCCCGTTTAAAAAGTCAATACGGTCGGCGGTACAACTAACCTTCCAATAAAATAGCAGGTTTTGCAAAGGTTCCGTCAATTTAATACCAGTACCTGTGTTTACTTTACCGGTACTATCAAGATCCAGCAGATATAAAAAGTATTGGTGAGACAGCCAGTTTAATCCAACTGTTGAAATTTACTGTCCAGTTCGTGCATTTTAAAGCGTACGCTCACGATATAGGGTTCTTTCTCCTTTTCCCAGTGACCATATGTCGTAGCCACAATGGTTCCGTCCGGCAAAAGTTCCAGTGCAGGATATGCGCAGTCCCAGTCATGCTTATTATCCATAAGCCGCACCCGGTACTGTCCCTCGCGACGGGGATTGAGGATGTCCTCATACCGGCCGACCCATCCCACCCAGTCGCCCCTGGTTGGCGAAACGTGCGTCATATCCCGAAATGAGATGAACAAACGGCCGTCATGGGTATATACCGCCTGGTGACGGTCGCCGGTCAACGCGCCGGGAAGCTCCACCGGATCGCTCCATGTTGTTCCCTCGTCGTCGGAAAAGATGACAAATGAATTAAACCGGCGGCTGTTCTCCCGCAGGAGCATGGCAATCTGGTTACCGTCTGGAGAGCGGAGCAGGCCCGGCTCGCACAAATCAGCCTCCGGATGGGTAGCGACGACTACCGGGTCCGTCCAGCTCAGGCCTCCATCCATTGAGCGCGTCTTGTATACGTAAAACTGCCCCGGCTCGCCTTCCCCGTCAATAAAACGGCCGTCATCATGGAAAAAAGCCATGTGTGACCCATCTTTTAACCGGATAAGATCTGACATCGCAACAATACCGCCAAAATCACCGATCGGTTCGAGTGGCGACCAGGTGTCGCCCTCATCCCCAGAAACTGCCATCCTTATGGGGTAGAGTCCTGAAAACATAATCAGGCGCTTATTTCCCTCCGAATCAACTACCGGGTAGATAGTGGGCACTTCCCTGGATGTCGACCAGTTTTTCGGCACGGAAAGGCGATCGCTCCAGGATAATCCGCCGTCAATACTTTTTTTCATCACTATCGGCCCGTTGCCGTGACCTTTCGGGTAGACCGCCAGTATGGTTTTCCGGTCGTCCAGCAATACGGTTGTCGGGTGGCCCAAATATTGCCCCTCCTCCCGGTCAACGATAACCTGCCGGTCGGTTTCGCCGGCCAGGTCAATAAGCGGTATGTTATATCCTCTTTGCTGCTCAATACCAGGACGCTTATTTACCTCATTTCCGAGGAACGGCAGGTAACCTGCTCCCGCGAGGAGCGTGGTTAACTGTAAAAAATCGAATCGTTTCATTGTACAATCCCTGTTTCTGAAAATTTCGTTTTACGAACGTGCCTTCGAACCTGTGTGCGACACACCCGTTGTCATCCATCTGAAAGTTCTGAAATTCTGACTTTTTGAAAATAGAGCTCGCGAACCCCTTCGTACAATATTCCCACGGTCTGTTCGTCGACGGCCGTCAGGCAGGAGTACCCAAAGCCCCTGTTTCCATTCAGCAACACCTGTCTGTTTTCAGGCCAGCTCATTCCATCATCCCGGCTCATTTTAATAGTCATATTTTTACGGGCTTCCCTGCTGTCGGGATTGGAAAAAAGGAGGCAGTGCTTGCCGGTTACCCCCTCCAGGTGCGGAAAGTGGATGAGACTGGCCATACAGACCGGCTCTTTCAGGGCGGAGCGGGACGTGGGATGCCTGGTCCACGTTCGGCCGAGATCCTCCGTCGTATATACGGACCGCGATCCCCCGCGATTATCGCGCATGTTCAGCATCAGCGAGCCGTCACTCAGCTCAGCGACCTGTGCTTCGGTGGTATTGGATTTCGCTCCTGTACCGATATTCCAAGTCTTCCCGTGATCTTTACTGTAGATGATCGTGGAGTAGGGCATGCCGTCCGCATCCCTGAACTGGGCAGGAAATACCAGCGTTCCATCGCTCATCGTGATACCGCGGCCGGGACCCTGGAGCAGCAGCTGCCATTCCGGCTTCTTTATCTGCCTCGTAATATTGATCGGCTCCGACCAGGTCTCCCCGTCATCTTCACTTTTGACCAGCAGGAACTGACCGGTCGCTTCCGGGCTCAACCCAGGGCCGGAAGCATCCCAGGCACGCTGTCCCGGCATACCGTGTGTCCAGAGCCCGGCTACCCATATGGTACCGGTTTCCCTGTCAACCAGAATCGAAGGATCGCCGACGCCGTTTTCCTCTTCCGGACGACCGCCCCACTCTCCCCGATCCATAATAATCTGCATCGGCTGCCAGGTTTGTCCCTTGTCAAAACTCCTGCTTATGCCCACATCGATATCACCCTGCAGATCGCTGGAGTTATCGTACCGGATATCATAGGCCGCAATGAGCGTACCGCTGTTGGTTGTTACCAGCCCGGGGATACGGTAGGTATGCACCCCGTTTTGACCGCGCTGTCGCAGTGCAAATCCCAGTCTTAATGCTCCTTCCCCCGATCTGCTCACGGGATTGACAGTCTGCCCTCCGGCCAGCAGCGCCCTGTCCAATCCGGCATCTACCCTGTGCAGCAGGTCTGCTTCAGGATTGACTTTATAGGAAACCCAGAAGTAGTGGACTCCACGAGGCAGCTGTTGCTCGGCCCTGAGTGCAATATTTTTTTTGGGCGATCCGGCCACATCCAGCGAATTTTTTGTATTAAAAACCGAGTCCTCTCCCGTGTAAAAGAGTGCAATTTCATCAATATCATCCAGATCCGTAGTGCCACCGGTGGAGATCTCAAACTGCTCTACCTGACCTTCCGAACGAACATCCACTGCTATCCTGAGCACAGGGTTGGCCTCCTTGCCGATCAGCACCGGCCGAACGGTTTGGCTGGTCGATATTTGTATTGCAGGAACCTCATCCTGCCTTGTTGTCTCCTGGTTGCTTCTACAACCTGCAAATAGTACGAGTAGTAAAAGGGTAAAAGTAATTCCTTGTTTCATATGACACATCATTTCACGACCGTTTTTACTTTCCAAATACAGATATTCTCATTTTTCGGCCCAGTTAAATTTATTTTTAAAAAGACAGTAATTTTTGATGACTTGTCAGTCTTGGAGATCTTTGAAGACAGCGGTTTTTCGAAGCCTTTCTTAATAAACCTATAGAACCCGCCTGATTCAACATGAGCTTTCAAACATCAAAATTAGCGAAAAATCACCGTTAATGCGTTTACCGGTTAAGGACCGGTCCCAAATTATAAGCGGATCATTTCTCCTTTTCTCCTTCTTCCAGGGAAGTACTTTTTTACGTTCACCAATAGTTCATTACCACTTTGGCTGATATACCTACTCAAAAAAATCTCCACTGGAAGAGGGAGCTTGGGAGGTTGCCCCATTGATTAAAAGAATCGGTATCCTTTTTTGCCGGTAACAGGTTTTAGTTAATTCCCGAATCCGGCCCCTCCCCTGCCAGAGGCTGGCGGGAGAGAAAGGCTCAGATTTCGGGTCAGGGAAAAGGGATATGGGATAGTATCCCTTTCAGGGAACAAAACTAGTCTTGCGTGTAGCCGGGATTTTGTTCGAGTTCGCCATTCAGGCTGAGTGTACTTTGCGGTATGGGCCACAGCAGCAGGTGATCTTGTCCCTGCCTGTTTTGCAGAGAAGGCACCAGTTCAAATGCTTTGCCAAACCGCACCAGATCCCACCAGCGCTTGCCTTCAAACGCGAGTTCACGCAGCCGCTCTTGTAAAATGGCTTCGTCGTTGGCCTGCTGCGACCCGTTTGAGAATACGTGGTCAGTATAATCGTCGCCGTAAGCACGCTGGCGTACCTGGTTGATTTCGGTTGAAGGATCCTGCCCAAGGGCGTTCTTGGCCTCTGCAATCATCAGCAGGACGTCGGCATAACGGTACAAGATCACATCATCCATGAAGTTGCGACCGCTTTCATTGACAAATCCCCTGAACTTTCGCACAGCGGTAGCATAGAGGGTCGTATCGTTTCCGGCCACTTCCTCCACCTCCACGAACGAAGCATCTTTTCGACTGTCATCATCCGTAAACTGGTTTCTGAGTGTCTCCGAAGGTCCCCAGCGGTTGAGTCCGCCGCCCAGTCCCAGCAGGCTGTCGGATTCCTGGGTCACATTTTGCGGGATCTGGTCATTTCGAACATACATGAGGTTGTTATACATGCTGCCTGACTCCAGGTCCTCGAAGTGTACAGCCATCAATATCTCCTGGTTGCCCTTGTTGTCATAGCGGAAGATGTCATTAAAATCATCCAGCAGGCCTACATTGGCAGACTGAACTTCCTGCAGGGCGGTAAGTGCGGTCTGAAGATCCGATTCTCCCCCGCCCATGCGCTTGGCCGTCCAGAGGTACACGTTCCCTTTCAGGGCGTTTGCGGCCGGTCGCGACCAGGTGCAGCGACAGCTTGGAAAGCTGTCATCCGGGAACAGGTCAAGTGCGGTGTCCAGGTCCTGCTTGATCAGCTGAAAGATTTCACTGACGTCGGCCTGCGGTTTGCCGGTGCTTCCCTCTCCCTGGATTCCTTCGATTGGCTCGGTCACCAAAGGCACATTGCCCCAGGTACGCGCCAGTATAAAGTACACATAGGCCCGCATCGTGTGAGCCCGCGCCAGCGCTCTGTTTTTGTCATCCTCGCTGGTGAAGGCGATATCCGGAATCTCATGGAGCGCCAGGTTGGCGGTGTAGATGGTGGTATACAGCCGCAGCCAGTCCGGGCCGGCAAAGTTGGCATCTATCGTGTTCTCAAAATAGCGCTCCAGCCCTTCCGAGGCCTGAAGTCCGTACGACATCTCTTCGCTCCGTGCTCCACCCCAGATATACAGATTGGAAGCTGCCTGGGGACGGAACCATTGATACATGCTGTTTAATCCACCCTGTACATCCTGCTCATTTTCCCAAAACGAATTTGCCGTTATGGTACTGGTGGGCGAAAGTTGCAGGTCTTCCGTACATGAGACGGCCGTTAAAAGACCGACTCCCAAAAGCACTATGGTTGTTAGCTTTTTCATTGTGTTATCCTGATTTCTTTAAAATTCATTGAATTAACCCTTCTCACTATTCCAGTCTACAAGCTCAGGTCGATACCGAAAATGAAGCTATGCGGGTTGGGATAGCGACCACTGTCCTGGCCGCCCTCTTCCGGGAGCAAACCCTTGTAAGAGGTAAAGTAGTGCAGGTTGTTGCCCGTAGCGTACGCCCGCACCCTCTTCAGGCCCAATCCCCTGATCCAGTCATTGGGGATGGTATAGCTTAGCGTTATTTCCCGCAGTGAGAGGTAATCCCCCTTCTCATAGTACCGGGTATTTCCCCTGAAAAGGTTGTTTTGTGCCAACTGGTCGGCCCAGTAATACCGGGGTACGTCCGTATCCCTGCGATCTGGCAGCCACGACTTCTCCACAACCTCTTTTGAGATATTGATATCGCCCTGGAACTGGCCGTTAAACCGGGCCAGGCTTTCATGGTAGATTGTGTGACCGAGCGCAAAATCGGTGCGCACAAGAAGTGAAAGATTATTGTAGGTAAAGGTATTGCTGAATCCCCCGGTCCAGTTGGGATAGATATTGCCGGCGTAAACCTGGTCACGGGTGTCAATAATCCCGTTTTCATCTTTGTCCAGCCATTTCACATCGCCGCCGAACTTGGTTTTGTCGGACCCGGCAACCAGCATGTCGGTCGGACCTTGGGCAGCCTCCTCATCCGTGGCGTATATACCCAGTTGCTTGTAGGCGTACATATCGCCCAGGCGGCCTCCCTCCTGCAGTCCGCCCTTGTAGACGTAGTCATCCACCTCGGGATCGTAGACAAGAATTCCGCCGATGCGGTTGTTTTCGTTGTCATTTTCCGGAAGCTTCAGAATCTTGTTCTGGTTATAGGAGGCGTTGGCTCCAAATGACCAGTTAAAGCCCGCCCGCTCCTGGATGATATCGGCCTGTACTTCAAATTCAACTCCCTTGTTTTCGAGTGAACCGAGATTGGTGAGGATACTTTGAAATCCGGTATAGTGGGGAAGTCGCAGGTCCTGGAGCAGGTCATCCGTCACCCTGCGATAATAGTCAAACAGCACGCTGACACGGTCGTTGACAAGACCCAGATCAAACCCGAAATCAACGGTGCGGGAGCGTTCCCACTTGAGATTTTGATTGGGCAGTCGGGTGCTGGCTACCATCGGCTGCCCGTTGTATTCTGAACCTACGCTGTACTGTCCCTGCGCGTGGAAATCTGACAGGCCGCTGATATTTCCGTTGACCCCGTAGCTTCCCCGCAGCTTGAGAGAGGACAGGAGATCCGGCATTTCGGACCAGAAATTTTCCTCATGCACATTCCATCCCACCGAGATGCCCGGGAAAAATCCCCACTTATTGTTGTCGCCGAGGTTTGACGCGCCGTCATACCGGGCAGAGGCCGACAACAGGTATTTCTGCTTGTAGTCGTAGCTCACCCTGCTGAAATATCCGGCGATCACCTGGTGGGAAGTGCTGCTGGAAACAGCGGTTTCCTCGGAAGCGGCATTAAGCGTGGGAATATTATCGGTGGCGGCTCCACGCCCCGCAGCAAACAGGCTGTAGTTCTTTCGATCGTAGTAAGAAAAGCCGGCCTTCGCAGAAAAGTTGTGATCTCCCGCAAATGTGTCGGTATAGGTGAACACGCCATCAACTTCCTTCTGCCAGTACATGCTGTGAGAGGCCGAGGCATTTCGGGAGTCGATCAGCTGATTTGCAGAAAAGTAGTAGGCTTTCTGGAATGAGTTGTCGATTCCCTGGACAGCGTACAGCGAAGCTGAAGGTTCAAACGTCAGGTTGTCAATAATTTCCCAGGTGGCGTTCAACCCGAGCGTTATCCGGTTCAGGTTGTTTTCGGCGAGACTCTGGTTGAGATGATACACCGGGTTCCCGATCGTGCGGTTTTGCCCGGGAGCCAACGTCCCGTCTTCATACCGGAACTTGGCCGTGGGAGGAAGACCCAGTGCCCGCTGGAAAATATGATTTACATTGAACACCTGGTCATCGCTTGAGTTTGTAAAATTGACATTTCCGCGCACATTCAGGTTGTCACGGACCTGGACATCGCCGCTGGCATCCAGGCTCAGGCGCTGGTAGCCGGTTTCGATCGCCGCCCCTTCGCTGTCCAGGAAGCCTACGCCAACTCGATAAGTAGCGTTTTCCGATCCCCCGGATGCGGAGAGATAGTGATTGGTGGTCAGCCCCGTTCTGAAAAGCTTGTCCTGCCAGTCGGTATCGTTAAAGATGATCGTCTTTGAGGGATCCAGCGGATCCGGCATGCTTTGCCAGCCTTCGTCCAGCTTGTGCTCATTTTCGGGGGTGAGGTACTGCGGCGTAAACGCCGTATTTTTGGTCAGGTCGTTGCCTATTCCAAACCCGATTGGCAGATCCAACCGACTGGTATACTGCGGGTGCTTCTCTCCGGTAGCCGCCATCCCCAGCCGCGCAAACCGTATATACTCGCGGGCGTTGCCAAGGTCATAAAAGTCGCCCAGTCTCGACATCTGCACGCTCGTCTGGTAGTTCACCTGGGTCTTCCCGCGCTGTCCGGACTTTGTCTCCACGATAATAACCCCGTTGGAAGCCCTGGCACCGTAGATAGCTGTAGAGGCGGCATCCTTGAGTACCTGGATACTTTCAATATTGTTGGAATTCAGATCGTTGAGATTATTTCTTTTAACCCCGTCAACAATATAAAGAGGCGTGGCTCCATCGGGATTGCTGATAGAGGTTCCGCCGCGCAGTACAACCTGTGGCGCAGCACCGGGCTGGCCGGTGGTGTTCTGCACGCGCAGTCCCGACACGCTGCCCTGCAGCGCTGATGCCACATTGGTAAACGGCACGTTTTCTAAGACCGAAGTATCCATCTTGGCTACCGAGGTGGTCAGGGTGGCCCGCGACTGCTCGCCGTAGCCAATGACGACTACCTCGTCCAATTGACCTGTACTTGCGACCATAGCCACATCAATGACAGATCGCCCCATAACAGGGATCTCCTGAGACTGGAAACCCACGGAACTAAACACCAGCGTGTCGTCTTCGGCTATTTCAATCTCATACATCCCGTCCACATCAGTTGCCGTACCCTGGGTAGTTCCTTTTATAATTACATTCACACCGGGTAGTGTTTCTCCAGACTCCTGTTCTACTACCGTACCCGTAACGGTATGCTGCTGAGCCTGGGCTGTTGCGTCATGTACCTGCATGGAAAAAGCGAGGCACATCAAAAACATTAGTGCTGAACGTATCCTGGTTTTCATAACTTCCTTTATTTTCGATTTAGAGATTATTTTCCGGAATCCCTTCTCATTTATTTAATCAGATTGTAATAAGTTGTGTTTTATTTTAGGTTGTTTGGTTGTGATTTCTATTTATTTAATCTTCCAAGCCTGTTTCATACCCCATGATGATTAAGATTTGGAGTGATATCTACTCAAAAATTCAAACTCATTACCTCTATATTGATATTTTTTCCTAAAACCACCCTAAAGAGAGCAATCTTGCAGTATAATAACCCAGGTTGGCTACGATAGAAGCGAAGGCGTCACAGCAAAAACGGGGAGACGCAAATATTTTTTTGAGCTTTTCAATTCTTTTATTAACCTGTTGTCAGCCTTCCAAGCCAAAGTTTTACAGAAGAATTCTCTATACGATTGTTACATCCTGGTACTTTTGGTGCCTGAATTTTAAGACTTTGGTTATATGTTTATCCTGCATCCAATTCAGTTATCACGTTCTCCCGCAATGCAGTTTTCCCGGACCCATTTTACGGGGAGTATCGGGCGGGCGCTCTCTATTTTGCTGTTGCTCTGGCTTTCTCCTCTTCTGTTGCAGGCGCAGTCCCCGCCGGCGGAACCACTTTCCAAGGATATTGTAAACTGGAACCGGCTGCCTGACCTGCCCAACCCGGCGGGCGTTGCCGGCGCTTTTGCTGGCCGTGCGGGGGATGCGCTGATTGTGGCGGGAGGAGCAAATTTTCCCGGGGCTCCGCCATGGGAAAACGGGTCAAAGGTGTTTCACGATCAGATCTACATCCTGCAAAAAGACACTTCCGGGTATCGCTGGCTGTCCGATCCCGAGCTGAAACTACCCCACCCGCTCGCGTATGGCGCAACAATTCGCGACGGAGAGAGCCTGCTGCTCATCGGAGGCGCTGATGGAACGGAAGTCAAACGGAACGTATACCGGCTAAAGTGGAATCCCGGGGAAGAGTCGATCGAAATCCGGGAGCTCCCTCCCCTGCCCCGCCCGCTGGCATTTATGGGAGCCACACGCCTCAATGACCGAGTCTACGTTGCGGGAGGGCAGCATTCACTGGCATCACCGGGGGCCTCGAAAAGTTTCTGGCAGCTCGATCTCTCGCAACAGGGCGAAGATCTCAACTGGGAATCTCTCCCCGCGTGGCCCGGTGCGGCCCGTGTGCTCCCGGTGGCTGCAGGCCAGCACAAGGGAGATACGCCCTATTTTTTCCTGTTCAGCGGCCGCAATGTCAATCCAGACGGCTCCATGGAGGTGCTCAGCGACACCTATCGCTTTAATATTAAATCCAGTGAGTGGGAGTCACTGGAACCGATAGCTCACAACCTTCATGGAAACGGGCGTTCCGTCATGGGGGGAACCGCCATAGCGACGGGAGATGCCCACATCCTCATTTTCGGGGGCGACCCGGGAGACGCCCTGGTGGAACGGCTGCAAATAAGTGCCCGGATCGACAGCCTCAATAACCGGATGGCCACGGTCAGCCGCCCTTCTCAAAAAGGGGCCATTCAACAGCAAGTGGATCAGCTAAACCGGCAGCTCCTCTCCAACCTGCAGCAAGAGCAGCCCTTTTCCAGGGATATTCTTTCCTACCACACCATTACCGATACCTATGATAAAATTGGAGAACTGCCAACCCCGGCACCGGTGACCACCCGGGCCGTTCAATGGGATGAAGATATCCTCATTGCCAGCGGTGAAATACGCCCCGGGGTCCGCAGCGCCAACATATGGAGGGGGCAGATCGAGGCCCGAACCCTGACGTTTGGATGGGTAAACTACGCGGCGCTGGGACTATATGGACTTATTCTCGTCGGCATGGGAATCTATTTTTCTCGTCGAGAAAACGCCACCGACGACTATTTTCTGGCGGGCAACCGTATTCCCTGGTGGGCTGCGGGCATCAGCATTTATGCCACGCAGCTGAGCGCCATCACCTTTATTTCGACGCCGGTCCTCTCATTTGCCGACAACTGGATCGTATTTATCGCCTATTTTACAATTTTCCTGATGGCCCCTGTGGTCATCTATTTCTACCTGCCCTTTTTCCGACGGCTGAATGTGACCTCGGCCTATGAATACCTGGAAAAGCGGTTCCACCTGGGCGTTCGCCTTTTCGGGAGCATCTCGTTTATACTGTTTCAGCTCGGCAGAATGAGTGTCGTCGTCTTCCTGCCCGCATTGACGCTCACAGCCATCCTGGATATGAATATTTATGCCGCCATCGTCCTGATGGGACTGCTGGCTATCGTCTACACGACCCTCGGCGGCATTGAGGCGGTCATTTGGAGTGACGTGCTGCAGGTGGTCATTCTTATCAGCGGCATACTTTACAGCCTCTACTTCATTACCGACTATGTAGGGGGACTAGATGTGGTATACACGACCGCCGTGGCGAACGAAAAGCTTCAATTCCTGGAGTTGGATTTCAGCTTTACCGCCCTCGCTACCTGGTCGATCTTCCTGGGCTCCTTTGCCCTGCAGTTTGGTCCCTATACCACCGACCAGGCGGTCATCCAGCGCTATCTGACCACCGAAGACGAAAAATCAGCAGCCGACAGCATCTGGACAAACGGCATCATCTCCATTCCCACCGGCTTTCTTTTCTTTGCGCTCGGCACCTGCTTTTACGTCTTTTACAAGCTTAATCCCGAATTTCTCTCCGTCGGGATGCAGAACGACCAGGTATTTCCGCTCTTTATCGGCCAACAGCTGCCGGTTGGATTTGCAGGGTTGCTGATCGCCGGCATCTTTTCCGCCTCGATGTCGAGCCTCGACAGCAGCATGCACAGTATCGCCACGGTGGCCACCGTCGATTTTTACCAGCGTTTTGTGCCGGCCTCTCGCGAGTCGACCCGGCTTCGACTGGCACGCTGGGTCACTGTTGCCGTCGGCGCACTGGGAACGCTCATAGCCTGCCTGCTGGCCAGTTTCCCGATTCAGTCTCTCTATTTCTTTTTCCAGGAGATCATCGGGCTGCTCAGCAGTGCTCTTGCCGGCATCTTCATCCTCGGCATTTTTACGCAGCGCACCCACGGCACCGGAGCGCTGACCGGGGCTGCAATCAGCCTGATCGCCCTCTATTTTGTTAAATTCCACACGCCGATCCATTTTTATATCTATCCCTTGATCGGGATACCGGTGTGCGTAATTACAGGATACCTTGTCAGCTTGTTTCTGCCCGACCACGGCAAAAAGCTGGAAAACCTGACCTACCGCACGCTGGTGGCAAAATCTCCCTAGCCCGGATTTCTCACGAGTATTTTGGACAAAATCATGTAACTTTATGGATGACAATAACTTATACCGTTTTTTATTGCCAAATCATCATTACAGTCTGTAATGGGCTGCGAAATTCGCCTTTCAGCTGCGTTGTAGGACAAATCGCCTTGCTAAAAAACCAATTTCCTGGTGAGAAATGCGGGCCAGTTCGCTGGATATACCCTCTGATAAATTTGAAATCCGGATATCAACACTATGCCAAAACAGACATTTACCGAATTAGCTCAGCTTTACAAAGATACCTTGCTAAACAGCGTGATCCCTTTCTGGGAAAATCATTCCATCGATGAAGAATATGGCGGCTACTACAGCTGTCTCGACCGGGACGGAACCGTCTACGACACCGACAAATTCATCTGGCTGCAGGCACGACAGGTCTGGACATTTTCGATGCTCTACAACCGCGTGGAATCGCGACCAAGATGGCTGGAGATAGCCAGAACCGGGTACGAGTTTCTAAAAAAACACGGGCGTGATACCGAAGGGAACTGGTATTTCTCGCTCACCCGCCGGGGAGAACCCCTGATCCAACCCTACAATATTTTTTCGGACTGTTTTGCGGCGATGGGATTTCAGGCCTACGGAAAGGCCTCGGGCGATACGGAAGCCAGGGAAATTGCGGTTCAAACCTACCAGAATATTCTCCGCAGGCAGGATAATCCCAAGGGGCAGTATGAGAAATCGGTCCCGGGTACCCGTCCCCTCAAAGGATTTGCCCTGCCGATGATACTGAGTGTGCTCACCCTTGAGATGGAAGAAGCATTGGACACCGGGGAAGTGGAAAAAACACTCGACCGGTGCATTCACGAGGTGATGGAGGTATTCTGGGATTCGGACAAAAAAATTATCCGCGAGCATGTGCTGCAAGACGGCAGCTGGTCCGACAGCTACGAGGGTCGCCTGGTCAACCCGGGACACGGCATCGAGGCGATGTGGTTTATCATGGAGATCGGCCGGCGCCGCAAGGACCAGTCGCTGATTGAACGGGCTACAGACCGAACGCTGCAGCTGCTCGATTTTGGATGGGATGACAAATATGGCGGGATCTATTATTTTCTCGACGCCGAGGGGCACCCTCCCCTGCAACTGGAGTGGACCCAGAAGCTGTGGTGGGTTCATCTTGAAACCCTTATTTCCCTTTCCAGGGGATACCTTTTGACCGGTCGGGAAGAATGCCTGGAATGGTATGACCAGGTCCACGAGTACAGCTGGTCCCGTTTTTCCGACGCAGAGCAGGGCGAATGGTTCGGATACCTGAACCGCCGGGGCGAACGCTATACCACGCTAAAGGGCAGCAAGTGGAAAGGGTGTTTTCATGTACCCCGGGCGATGTACGAGTGCTGGCATACATTCGAAGCGCTGACCAAGCAATATTGAGTAATCCGAAATCACAGATCCAGATGCGAATCAACAACCGATTTCCAAACCACATATCCCTGACCATTTAAATGGAGGCCATCTTCGGTATAATCGGGATTAAGTTTGTCTTCGCCTGTGCTGAAATCATCAAAAAGGTTGATAAAAATGGCTTCCTTTTCCCGGGCCAGCGCCGCCAGGCGGCTATTGGCCTCTTTAATTTGCGGGGTTTTATCAGTATGAGAAGAAAACTGGGAAAACTCGTCATTTACCGGCAAAATACTTTGGACATAGATTTCCGTGCGGGGCGTTTCACGCCGAATTCGGTCAAGAATTTTCTCATAGTTGGAAATAACCGTTTCAACCGGAATTCCGCGAGCCAGATCATTTACGCCTATCATGATAAACACCTGGGCGGGACTGGATTCAGTAACCTCCGAAAGACGATACAGGATGCCATCCGTCACATCGCCGGAGATTCCCCGATTTTTCAGCCTAGGGCTGCCGAACAGCTCAGCCCACTCGTTTCCGTCGGTGATACTGTCTCCCAGAAATATAATCTCGTTCTCCGCATTGGGAAGATGCTCAAAAAGCGTCTTTTTGTGGTAGTAGTATGCTCCGAAATCCGGCTTTTTTTCGGTCGATTGAGCGTGACTGTCGGTCATTAAAAATGCGAAAAGTACGACACAGAAAACCGTACCTCTATATTTGAGTCTCATAATCGTGCTGTTTGAATGCAGGTTTGAATTAAAAATGAATAATAATCAATGAGTGTATTAATTGCAGATAGTGGTTCTACAAAAACGGACTGGGCCCTCCTGGCGGGAGGAACCGTTCAGCGATACAAGACAGAGGGACTGAATCCCTATTTCCATTCAACGGAAAGCATCAAGTCGGTACTTCGGAGCGGCTTAAGACCCAGTCTCAGGGAGCATGCGGTCGAGTGCATCCTCTTTTATGGATCCGGCTGCGATTCCCCGGAAAAAATTACCGGTATGGAGAAGGCCCTGAATCAGGTTTTCCCGGGCGTGCGGGCCGAGGTTCATGAAGATCTTCTGGGAGCCGCACGCGCCTGCTGTTTCGACCAACCGGGTATTGTCAGCATTTTGGGGACCGGATCGAATTCCTGCCGTTACGACGGAACCCGCATTGTGCAGCAGATCCCCTCCCTCGGCTATATCCTGGGAGATGAAGGGAGTGCCGGTTTCTTCGGGCAGCAACTGCTGAATCGCTACTACAGGGATGAGCTGCCCGCTGATCTCAAAACAACGCTTGAACAGGAGTACGAAATGGACCTGGAATTGATTGTAGAAGGGATATATCACAACGAGCAATCCAGTCGTTACGTGGCCTCTTTTAGCTCATTTCTCGGTGAGAATCGCGGACATCCATATGTACAATCGATGCTGGAGTCCGGCTTCAGGGAATTTATTGAGCGTATTATTCTGAAATATGAATCGCCCGAAGATTATCAGATACACTTCATCGGGTCCCTGGGGCATGCCTACCGCGGTATGATCTCAAGGCTTCTCACCTCGTACGACCTGACGCCCGGGAAATTCATACAGCGCCCCATGCAGCGGCTGATTGAGTTCCACACGCAATAAAAATGACACCAACAGCCGCCGGTAGCCGGATTGAACCTGATTCTGTCTATAATTCATCCGAAGCAGGTATCAACCGAGCTTCCAGGTTGGGATCCTCCATGTCTTCGTCCAGTGGGAACATCGGCCTTTGAATTCTCTCATAATTCAGCCGTTCCAGGTCCTGATCCACCCCGCCGGGTGTCAATGCCATGATCCAACCCTCCTGCATCTCGTATAACTCCGGAACCAGGTACCCGATTTTGACGACCACAACATCGGTTTCCCGGGGATTGAGTCCGAGGCGCGTAAAATCATCCTCATGATGATACGGCTTCCGCTTCTTGGTTACGATCACATTTACGCTGCCAATTTTTACCACCACTTCCGTTTCAGCATCCCGGTCGCCGTGTTCAATCGCCGTTACGGTCCCGGTAAGTTGTATCGGGGGAGAAAACCGGTCATCTACCTGAGCCCCGGCATATGCGCTGACTTCGCCCCCCACGCCCACCTGCACGGCTTGCTCCACCAGTTTCGGTCCCGGTAAGGAGGCATATATCAGGGAAGGGCCGTCTGCCGACTTGAACTCAGGTCGTTCCAAAATTCTTCTCAACGTCCACGTTACATCCCCGGCGCCCCCGGCAGTTGGATTATCTCCCATATCACTGATGAAGAAGGGGCTCTTATCACTGGCAATAGCCTTGTCCAGGCTTTTCTGGAGGGATGCCGTGGGAGCGATAAATTCAAATTCATCCCGCACCTCCCAAAAACTGGTGGCGAGTTCTTCAGCGGTACTTGTCACTTTTTCCCTGTCATCCCCGGTAACCATGACCGCGGCATGATTACGAGGTTCGTCCGCCCAGGCGTATCCCACCCAGATAGCTGCATCGATTACTCCTTCCTGGTTGGCTGCCGGGGCGACTTTCGCATATAAACTTTTTGCGGGATCCACTCTCGTACTTGTTTTTTCACCCGGCAGCAGTATCGGCACCGGAATCCACGCTTTATATTCGGGCTTGCCTTTTCCACTCTCGATCCTCTCCAGCAGATTTTCCACCGCCCGTTTTTTCGACTCCAGCGCATCTTCATGCGGAGCCATCCTGTAGCAGGTAATAAGGTCGGTATTCCTGGCCAGCCGCCTGGAGACATTCCCATGCAGGTCCATCGAGGTTGAAATAATGGTTTCCTCCCCTACAACTTCCCGGACCCTGGTGATAAAATCTCCCTCCGGGTCATCGAGACCAACCACACTCATCGCCCCGTGAATATCGAAGAACAGCCCGTCATAAGGGCCGTTCTCCCTGAGCCTGTCAAGCGTCTCTGTTACCAGCGACTCGTACGCTTCCCTCGTTACTATGCCCCCCGGCAGTGCATGTCCCCTGAGTGTCGGAATCCAGTGGGCGCGTTTTCGATTCAGCGAGTCGGGGGCCAAAAAGGGATAAAAGGAGAACACGTCATCTCCTCTCCGGGCGTGGAACGCCTCTTCATGGGTAACGGCGGGAGAAAAGGTGCTTGATTCAATGGCCAGGCCCGCAATAGCGATACGGGGCAGATCCTCCTGCTGCCTGTTATCACTTGATTCGCTGCATCCCGCGATTATAATCAGTAAAGCCCAAAAGTAGGACACTTTTTTCATCTCGATCGTTTTACTTTACACTGTGATTTGTTTGTTTTGTTCAAAAAGCGATAAAACCCGACGTTTTGCAAAGTTTTTACTGACAGGAATGATTTTATGAGGGTTTTGCAAACCCTCAATTCCTCTTTTGGGAGTTGTGCTTCCGTTTAAAAGGGGAATAAGATCAGTACCCCACCTCCCAAAAATAGTGGTTCTACAATGGGGCTTTTTATATTTTCGGGGAGCAATGCAGGCCAGCTACCCGGAAATAATCGCTGCCGGAAGTTGGGATAAATCCGGCTTCTGCCACCGAATTGGCCTACAGCTGATACCGCACAAAAGCCTCTATCGCCTCATACTCGGCCAGTCCCAGCTGGTCATAAAGTTTGGCGGTATTTCGGTTTCGCGACTCCGAACGCTGCCAAAACTCCCGTTCATCGGCCCCGGGAAACAGCGGGCGATCTTTTTGCGACTGGTGTTTGAAAATAGCCTTTCGCTTTTTGGCCAGCTCTTGCGGACTCAGCGGTACGGCCATCTCAATATCGTTGATATCCCACTCCTGCCAGGCTCCGCGGTACAGCCATACGTAGCAGTCGTCGATCCAGTCATCCCCCCGGCACGCCTCAAGCGCCTGGAATATCGCCTTCAGGCATACCCGGTGGGTTCCATGCGGATCGGAAAGGTCGCCCGCAGCATAGATCTGGTTCGGTTTTACCTCCCTCAGCAGCTCCACAACGATATCAACATCATCCTGGGAGAGCGGCTTTTTCTTTACACGACCCGTCTCATAGAACGGCATATCCAAAAAGTGGAGATGATCTTCGGGCACTCCGCAGTAGCGGGCGGCCGCCTTGGCCTCTCCCCGACGTATCAGTCCCTTTATTTGCTGGACCTCTTCGGAGTCTACCTGCCCCGGCTCCTTGTTGTTCAGGAAGTTCCTGATCTCCGAGAGCATCGACTCGGCCGGCTCCTGATCCATCCCGAACAGCTCCTGGTATTCCGAGACAAAATCGGCAAAACGGATCACATCGTCGTCGAATACCGCAATATTTCCGGACACCTGGTAGGCGACATGCACCTCGTGGCCGTGCTCGGCCAGACGAATCAGCGTACCGCCCATGGAGATGACATCATCATCGGGGTGGGGACTGAAAATAAGCGCCCGTTTGGGGAAGGGAGATTTTCGCTCCGGGCGGTTGGTATCGTCGGCGTTGGGCTTGCCTCCCGGCCAGCCGGTTATGGTGTGCTGAAGCTCGTTGAACACCTTCAGATTGATATTGTAGGCCGGACCGTACTGGGTTATCAGGTCGCCCATGCCGTGCTCATTGTAATCCTCATCGGTCAGTTTCAACACCGGTTTATCCACCTGCTGGCACAACCATACCACGGCGCGGCGCATCAGCTTGTCGTCCCAGTCGCATACCCCGAGCAGCCAGGGAGTTTTCGAACGCGTCAGTTCGGCACTGGAGGCGCGGTCGAGGACCACCGTTGTATTGTCATGGTTCTGCAGGTATGTAGCCGGCACACTTTCCTTGACGGGTCCTTCCACCGCTTCCCGGATAATGGGAGCTTTTCCTTCTCCCCAGGCCATCAGAAAAATTCTGTCTGCATCCAGGATGGTACCGATTCCCATGGTGATCGCGCGGCGGGGTACATATTCCTCCCCGAAGAAGTCGCTGGCGGCATCGCGCCGGGTGATCTTGTCAAGCGTAATCAGGCGGGTGCGGGAGTCGGGCCGCGATCCCGGCTCATTGAAGCCAATATGACCGGTACGCCCGATCCCCAGCAGCTGAATATCGATTCCACCGGCTTCCACAATCTCCTCTTCGTATTGCTGGCAATATGAAGTGATCTGGTCTTCGGGAATCGTTCCGTCCGGTATGTGCACCTGGTCTTCCGGAATATCGATATGATTAAACAGGTGCTCATTCATAAAACGCACGTAGCTCTGCAGAGAATTGGGCTGCATGGGATAGTATTCGTCGAGGTTGAATGTAACAACATTGGCAAAACTCAACCCCTCCTCCCGGTGCAGTCGTACCAGTTCGTCATACACCTGTGTCGGGGTTGACCCGGTTGCCAGTCCCAGCACGGTAGTTTCGTCATTTTCGTTGCGAGTGCGAATCAAATCGGCAATTTCCATGGCCACCATTTTAGATGCTTCCCCGGCATCACCAAAGATCTGGGTGGGAATCTGCTCGTGATACGTCACCTTCTCCCGCTCATCGTAAAAAGAAAAATCGGCATTCGGATTCAATGATTCTACGTTTTTTTTACGCTTCATAGAGACAATTGGTTGTTTGAGATTATTTTCTGGAACATGTCTGTATCGGGATCTCCCCCAACAGGTTGTAACAAGCCTGCTTCGTTTGTAGCATATGGCAAACTATAGCTACTCAATTGAAAAATTACATCCGCAATATTTACTAATCATACCTATATATTGATACCGCTTGATGGTAGCAATTTCCAACCATTTTGAAAAGCTATAGGACGATTCTGGCCACATGAACTGCATGTGGCACTGGCATTGACATTTTTATTTTTACTAACAAGGGGGATCGGAGTCCTTCCCTGAACTACTTCACAGATAGCCCGATCTGATATTAATATTCCCCGTTGGGATCGAATATTCGTTTGTTGTTAATCCACTGTCCGCTGGTAAAGTCGGGAAACTCAACGGGAGATCCGCCTGCAGCGATAGAATTTTCGGAGAGCGGAAGTATTACACTCCAGGCCGCCGCATCATAAACATCCTGCGGGGTGGAGGCCTGCCGTTTTATTGATTCTACGAAGGCATTTCTTACAAAGTAATCCATCCCGCCGTGTCCAGAACCCTCCGCCTCCTGCTCCAGCCGTTTCCAGAGGTCGGCATCAAACTCATCCTGGTATTTATCGAATTCCTCCCACCTGTGGGCTTCGCTCCGCCCCCGGATATGTACTGCATCGCGTTCGAGCTCCCACAAGCCGTTCGTACCCTGTGCCCTGAATCCAAGGGAATAGGGGCGCGGAAGCGTGGTATCCAGCGTCACGATAATGGTCTCTCCCTCTGCCGTAGTAATGGTCGTTGTGATAATATCACCGGTTTTCCACTCCACATCGGCATTCGGATGATCCTCTCCCCCGTAATATTTTATGTGGCTTTCCAGTCCGCGCGACTTGGTTGCATGCGAGGTTAGCTTCACGAACCGGTTTCCGCGGTTGATATCGAGCCAGTGGGCCACCGGGCCGATCCCGTGGGTAGGATAGTGGTCGCCATTACGTTTTGTGTAATGCTTGGTCCTCCAGCTGGATACGCTGCCGGTTCCCGGCCCAAATTCCAGATCTTCATTAAAGATGAAAGGGGTCAAATCGTGCTGGTACCCACACCGGGCGTGAATCATCTCTCCGAATAGTCCCTCCCGCACCATATTCAGCACGGCCATCACATCGCGGCGGTAACACACATTTTCCAGCATCATGCAGGGCATGCCGGTTCGCTCCGAAGTGTGAACCAGCTCCCAGCAGTCTTCGATTGTCAGGGCGGCCGGGACTTCTACCCCGGCATATTTCCCATTTTTCATGGCCGCTACCGCCTGCCGGGTATGATACACCCACGGGGAAGCGATAATGACTCCGTCGAGGTCGTCTCGCTGGCAAAGGTCGTTATACTCCTCTTTATTCGAATATCCATCAGGACGCTCCTGTCCGGCCTCCTCTACCATCTTGAGCGCCCGGTTTAGATTCTCCTCGTTCGGATCCAGGATGGCATTGACCTGTACATCGTCCCGCTGCAACATGCCTCGCAGGTGACTGGTGCCACGGGAACCCACCCCCATAAATCCCAGTGATATCGTCCGGTCATCCTGTCCCCTGAGTACTGAAAAGGGGGCCATCGACAACCCCAGACCTGTCACCGCCGACGTTTTCAAGAAATCTTTCCTGTTGATTCTGTTTTCCATGACAATCAAAATTTAATCTTACTGTTGTTGTTAATTTCCTGGCTTGGGTATCCCTTCAATAACTTCATGCCAGATACATACACTCTGTCCCATTCAACAATCCACAATTTTTCATGTTTGGTCAGACCACTGTTCTTCACCTGCAGGACAAAAGAGCGGTAACTACAGAGATATTCTGCAGTCCTCATGTTTCATCAAAATAGCGTAAAGTATTCAGAAGGTGTCCGGGCCTCTTCAAAAATTTGTTTTATCTCTTCAATCACTTCAGGATGCTGCTCCGCTACGTTGTGTTTTTCCGACAGATCCCGTTCCAGGTTGTAGAGCTCAATCGGACTTTCGGGGTCCCGGCTGACATTCAGACGTACGGCCTTCCATTTTCCCATTCTGACCGCTTGTTTCCCTCCCCGTGCAGGGAACTCCCAATATAAATAGGCCCGTTCTTTTTGGCCGGGCTGATCCAGTAACGTGGGTACCATTGAAACGCCATCTGTCCTGGAAGGTAGCTGTGTGCCCGCCAGTTCGGCAAAGGTCGGCATAAAATCCTCAAACGCAGAGATATGATCGCTGGTCGCCCCTTCCTGAATCTGTCCGGGCCACCACGCTATCATCGGGACCCGGATTCCACCTTCATAGAGATCCCGTTTTATACCTCGAAGCGGTCCATTGCTGTCAAAAAAAGCGGGGTCGTGGCCTCCTTCGGAATGGGGACCGTTGTCACTGGTAAAAATCACGAGGGTTTGCTCCGCAATGTCCTGTTCCCGCAATTTCCGGATGAGGCGCCCCACATAATCATCCAGGAGCGTTATCATGGCGGCGTAGGTGGCGCGAGGCATCGGCTGAGCCGCATAATGTCCGCCTTCAAATGGTTCCTCTTTAAAGATGCTGTTCCCCTCTTCGTCAAGATACGGCTCGAGGGCCGACTCGGGCACCGTCAGGGAGGCATGGGGAATATTGAGGGGCAGGTACGCAAAAAAAGGCTGGTCTTCCACGGCCTGCCGCTCCACAAAAGAGAGCGCCTCTTCCATGATCGCATCCTGGCTGTAGGTACCCCGCTTGACGGGCGGTCCGGAGCCGGGATGCTCAAAGCCGGGCCGGGAGGTATCCCTGACTTCATTGCCTTTCAGGGGCACGCGCACCGGTTCCTTGCCCGCTTCTTCCCGAAAGAGGAACTCGGGATAAAAGAAATGGGCCCGGCGCTGCCCATTGTAACCGTAAAAATAGTCGAACCCCTGCTTGCCGGGCGATCCTTCCGATCCCGGATAGCCCAGTCCCCATTTGCCGAATGCACCGGTTTTGTAGCCCGCTTCTTGTAACAGCTCCGCCACGGTAACCACGCTGTCGGGAATCGGAAACTGGCCAATCGGATTATGCTCGCGGTTTCCCCGAATAGGTGTATGACCGGTGTGCAATCCTGTCATCAATACTGAGCGCGAGGGTGCACATACGGTGCTGCCAGAATAATGCTGGGTGAAACGCATACCCCCTGCTGCCAGCTGGTCCAGGTACGGCGTCTTGATCTGCTGCTGTCCGTACGAGCCGAGATCGCCATACCCAAGGTCATCGGCCATAATAAAGACAATATTTGGTTTTCGGGTATCCGGTTCCCCGTCCCCTTCAGAATCGCCGGTACAGCTCACAAAAACAAAAAGTAATATTAACGGCACTGTCCAGGAAAAAGTAGAGGGGTGTTCTGCCCCGCTGGTTATGGTCTTCTGCATAATCTTTAGTTTTGATAACGAATGTTATATTAGGCCACGATTCCGTGGGCTGTACATCATCCCGAATCGGCTACCCTGCGAGCCCCGTAGCCGGATTCTCCATTTGATCATATCATAGGTCTCTTTTATGCCATATTCAAAGGAAATATTAGCATCAGGCTTCCAGTGAAAGGCAAATCAGGAAATCACTCCTCCAAACGGTCTGTCAACATCCCAACAAAGGATTCTCTCAGCGGGACAGCCTTACTCAGTCCCGGCTGCCATCTGTTCAGGAAACAAAACGAAAAAACACGTTTTGTGATTGTTATTTCAACATGAAAGGGAAAGACAATTTTCACATTTCGATTTCTTCCATAAATCTAACATCTATTGAATAAAATGCAACAAATTATTTATATGGCCTTGACATGGGACATTTTATCTTTCGTTTTGTTATTTCGTTGAACTTGGTTTATACTGTGATTAACAAACAATGTAGACTTTAGACTAACTGAATTAGCTTTTTCATGAGTAACCTATTTTTGCCTGAAAGGGCACCACTTGATGATGAAACAGGCAGGTTTACCTCCGCCGAGATCGCTCGTCAGCCGGAGACCTGGGAAAAAACCTGGACCGATCTTCGGGCCCAAAAAAAAGAGATCGCTTCTTTCCTTGAGGGTATTCTGGCCCATGAAGATCTGAATATCGTACTGACGGGGGCTGGATCCTCTGCTTTTATCGGCGATTCGGTCGCTTCGACCTGGCAACGGGTCTTTTCAAGAAACGCCCGGGCCGTTCCCACCACCGACCTGGTTACTGATTTTGACGAGCTTATTCTCACCTCTCAGCCGCTGCTGCTCATTTCATTCGGTCGCTCGGGCAACAGTCCCGAAAGCAGGGCGGTTGTGGATATTGCAAATCGCAAGTGTGATCAAGTCTTTCATTTACTTATCACCTGCAATCCCGAGGGGGAGCTGGCGCAGATGAAAAGCCGGGACAACAGCTTTGTATTTCTGCTGCCGGAGGGGGCCGAAGATCAGAGCCTGGCGATGACGAACAGTTTCACGAGCATGGCGCTGGCGGCGCTGCTGATTCCCTCCCTGTTCGAAGCCGCCGACGAAGAGATTACTCGCCAGATACAGGCACTTGCCCGCACCGGAAACCGAATTATCGGGGATTTCTCCGAACGGCTTTTCAATATCGCGGAAACCGATTTCTCGCGTATCGTATTTTTGGGCAGTGGTCCCCTGCTGGGAATAGCGCGGGAATCTCACCTGAAAGTACAGGAATTGACCAATGGCCGTGTCGTTGGCAAGTTTGATTCCTTTCTCGGGTTCAGGCACGGTCCCAAAGCTATTATCAACGACGAAACGCTGCTGGTTTACCTGCTTTCCAACGACGAGCAAACGCGCAGGTATGAACGCGACCTGGTACAGCAAATTGCGCGGCACGATATTGATGTAATCACCGCGGCGGTGGCAGATCGGCGATTCGGCGATCTGAATGCGATCGATTTCATGATTCAGCCCGGGGATGAGAACCAGCTTGACAATCATTTCTGGGCCATCCTCTGCACACTGCCATCCCAGATAATCGGGTTTTACAAGTCTATTCAGCTCTCGCTCAACCCCGATAATCCCTCTCCCGAGGGTACTATCTCCCGGGTGGTGGAGGGTGTCAGAATATACAGCGAACCTGCTGTTCATTAACGACCCGATCTGTTATGATCCTTGCCGTCTGTGCCAATCCCTCGGTAGATTCCTTTTGGTCATTCAATGATATTGACCGCGGAACGACGAATCGCTCGTCCGGAGAATCTTTTTTCCCCGGAGGCAAGGGGATCCACGTGGCTTTTGCGCTGCGCGAGCTGGGTGAAGAGGTAACCGTACTTGGAGTGTGGGGCGGCGAGACGGGCCGATGGCTACAGGAATCGTGCCGAAATAACCAGGTTCCCACCCTCGGACCCAGCGTTCCCGGCTGGACCCGTATCTGTATCACCAACCGCTCATCCACCTCGTGGAATGAAACCGAGCTGCTCGGGGCGGGACCCGAGCTGACATCCGGGCAGACAGAGCAGTTTACCGCCGATTTCCGGAACTGTATCGAAGAACGATCTCCCGAAGCGGTGGTATTGAGCGGATCGGCCGCCCGCGGTTTTGACGATACTCTTTACCTCGAACTGGCATCTATTTCAGACAGGGCCGACATTCCCGTATTTGTCGATGCCTCCGGGCCGCTACTGGACCACGCTTTAAAGAAGCAGCCCAGAGCTGTTCACATCAATCAGCATGAAGGACATGAACTCAGTGGAAAGGAAGATCCAGCAGAAATAGTCCGCTGGCTCGCCGCAAATTGCACCATTGCAGCCGTTACGGCCGGAAGCGAGGGATTATACCTTTGCGTGGAAGACCACCTCTACCACGCCCGCCACGACCTCGACCAATCAACCGTCACCAGTACCGTCGGGGCGGGAGACTGTCTTGTTGCCGGGCTGTGCAGGGCATGGGTGACTACAGAAGATCCTTGCTACTGGGCCCGGTACGCCACGGCATGCGGAAGCGCCAACTGCATACATCCCGAACTGGGACTGCTTAAAGCCGAAGACGTCAACCAAATTTTGCCGAATGTAACGATAGATATTCTTGAATTATGACTTCAAAGAGACAAAGTATTGAGCTGTTGGTCGCAGGTGAACTGAACATGGACCTTATCCTGGATGATCTCGAATCGTTTCCGGAGCTGGAGAAGGAAAAAATCGCCGGGGATATGAACCTCACACTCGGCAGCTCCTCTGCCATCTTTGCCGCCAACATCGCGCGGCTCGGTATCTCCACCCGCTTTTGCGGGCTGGTCGGGAGTGATAGTTTTGGCACCCAGGTGATCTCCCAGCTACAAGATTTCGGGGTTGAGACAGATCGAATACGTATTTCAGATCGCCATAAAACCGGGCTCACGGCGATCATCCGGTTCAACAACTCCCGCGCGATGGTTACCTATCCGGGGGCCATGTCCCAGTTTTCGGATGCCGATATCCCGGATGAAGCTTTTCGCGAAGCCCGCCACCTGCATATCTCCTCCATTTTTTTGCAGCCGGGGATCAAGCGAGATTTGATTAATATTGTTCAGCGGGCTAAATCCAGCGGCATGACCGTATCTATAGATCCCCAATGGGATCCCGATGAAAAATGGGACCTCAACCTTTCCCAACTTTTGAAACAGATCGACTTTTTTCTTCCCAACGAGGCGGAGTTCCTGCAGTATACCAAGGCATCCTCGGTTGAAGATGGGCTGGAAAAATTACGCCCGGCTACCAACGCAGCTGTAATCGTCAAACGGGGCACTCGTGGCGCGACATTTTTGAAGGAGGGAACCATCGAAACCGTCCCGGCTTATATTAATGAAGATCCCGTAGATGCCGTCGGGGCGGGAGACAGTTTTAATGCCGGTTTCATCTACCGCTTTTTGAAAGGAGACTCCATCGAGCAGTCGGTGGCGTTCGCCAACCTGGCGGGAGCGGTATCCACGACCCAGGCCGGAGGCACTGCCGCCATTACCAGTATCGATGAGGTACTTCACATTGCCAACCAAAAATTTTCAACAACCAAATTCGATGAAATTACAAGATAAATTCAAGGAACTGCACAAGAAGAACAGAGCGCTGTTGGCTGTCAATTTTTACAATTTTGAGACGTTGTCGGCCATACTTCGAGCTGCAGCGAGCCTGCAGCAGCCCATTATCCTGCAGACGACCAAACGCACCATCGAGTACCTGGGCCTGGAGGTCACCACCAGCCTGGCGCGGGCCGCAACACAGCAATATGGCGTGGAGGCCTGGCTGCATCTCGACCACGCCCAGGATATCGATCTGATCAAGCGCGCCCTGGATGCCGGCTACGATTCCGTCATGATCGATGCCAGCGAGCAGCCGATCGAAGAAAACAGGAAGCTCAGCCGGCAGGTGGTGGAGATGGCCCGGCCGTACGGGGCCAATGTAGAGGCGGAACTGGGATATATCGCCAAGCTGGGGCAGTCGAAAGAGGAGGTCGCCTTCACCCAGCCCGGGGAAGCGAAAACCTTTGTCGAGGCGACCGGCATCGATGCCCTGGCTGTGGCGATCGGCTCCGCCCACGGATTTTATGACAGGGAGCCCGAGCTGGATATCGATCTCCTGGCTAACATACATAAAGCGACGCCTGCCGCCCTTGTTCTTCACGGGGGGTCCGGCATCCCGGATAAGCAGATCCAGGAGGCTGTGCAAAATGGTATTCGCAAGATCAACCTTGCCACCGAAGTAAAAAACGGCTTTATGAACACGCTCCGGGAAGAGCTTCCAAAGTCGGATGAGATCGATCTCCGCAAGGTTTTTCCCCCGGCAATCGCTCACGTAGAGCAGCTGTTAAAAAATAAAATTGAGATGTTAAACCAGGCATAAACCCTCACCTCATGCTGTCGATCCGTTCATTTCCAAAAATTGACGCCCATATTCACTTTAACGCCGACCGCGGAGACCTGCTCGCACTTGCCGGGGAGTACGATTTTTCGGTGCTGACCATCAACACCGAAGTGCCCGAGTTCCCCCCCATAGAGCAGCAGCGGCAACTGGCCCTGAAGTACGGTCCATCTTCTGTAACCGACCTCTGGCACGCCGCGACGGTTTCTACAGAAGAGGTATTTGAAAAGAAATGGGCAGACCAGGCCATTTCCAGCATTACAAAAAAAATGAGCGAGGGAGCCTGCGGAATCAAATTCTGGAAAAATATCGGTATGTCTATTCAACGCCCTGATGGTTCGTTCCTTATGCCTGATGACGCCGAACTGGTACCGGTTTTTGAATTTCTGGAGGAGCAACACATACCGGTACTGGGTCACCAGGGCGAACCCAAAAACTGCTGGCTGCCGGTTGAGGAGATGACGGTAAAAAGCGATCGCGACTACTTTTCCCGGCACCCTCGCTATCACATGTACAAGCAGCCCGACTACCCGGATTACCGGGATCATATTGAATCTCGGGATCACCTGCTGGAACGGCACCCCGAGCTCCGGTTTGTAGGCCTGCACCTGGCCAGCCTGGAATGGAGTCTTGATGAGGTTGCCCGGCGGCTCGACACTTTCCCAAATTTGGCTGTGGATCTGGCCGAACGGTTTTCACATCTCTACTACCACGCTGCCCGTGACCACGAACAGGTCGTTCGCTTTTTCCGGGAATACCAGGACCGCATCATCTACGGGACCGATATTATTGATGACCCCGATCAGGATGCTGAGGCCATTCTCCGGGAGCTGAAAGACCGATGGGAGATGCACTGGAAATTCTTGGCAACGGACCAACAGCTCCGTTCTTCTCAAATTGAAGAACCGTTTAATGGATTGGCACTGCCCCAACCGGTTCTTGAAAAAATTTATCGATCAAACGCCCTGCGGTGGTATCGATTGTAAGAGCAGTTCATTGCCTGGAGCAACTGTGCTATACTTTAACTACCAGCAGATCCTGTTTTTTGAGTTTGTCCTCAAACTCCTCCGAAATATTAACATCGGTAATAACCGTATCAACAGGATCTAAATTGCAGATGTACGAAAAGCTGTGTCGGCCAAACTTCGTGGAATCCATAACCGCGATTACCGTATTCGAGCGCTCCACCATAATACGATTTAATTGAGCTTCAAGGGGATTCGAAGTGGTAAGCCCGTGCTCCAGGTCCAGTCCGTCTGCCCCCAGGAACAGCTTGTCAAAGTAATAGTTCTGCATGGTTCGCTCGGCTTCGGGTCCCACCAGCGAGTAGGATTTGTTCCGCAAAACGCCCCCCGTCAGCATTACCTGCATATCCTCCGAACCGATCAGCTCCATCGCAATATTGATGGCGTTGCTCATGACGGTAAGGTTCTGTTTGCCTTTGATCCGGAGGGCGATCTCCCGGGTAGTGGAACCGGAGTCGAGGATGATCGATTCATTGTCTTGTATTAGTCCCGCCGCGTATTCCCCGATCCGGCGTTTCTCTTCAATATTCAGCTTCTCCTTCTCCTCTATCGATGGATCGTTATAAACGTTATTCAGCAACAACGCTCCCCCATACGTCCGGTGAATAAGCCCCTTTTCCTCAAAAAAATCCAGGTCATTCCGGATCGTGACGCTGGACACTTCAAACTCCTCACTCAGTTCGTCAACGCGTACCGAACCTTCACTTCGGATCTTTTGGAGGATCCGATCCCGCCTGTCTACTGTAGATTTCATCTATCTGAATCTTTTTTCATGTTCGTACTTCCCTTTCCCTGTAAGCAAGAGCCTCGAAAACCTTTTACCAGTTTTCGAATTGATGTTATTTTACGCCGTGTTTGGATTCCCCGGCGCTGCAGTTCCGGTCAACTCTGATTGTTCAACCCGTCCAGGCACTCAATAAAATGAAAAAGACCCTGGGTTTGAAAAATCAACGGAATATAAAATCTGAATTCATACTTTAAAAGGTTCTTTTCCAGCTCCACAGCTGGATAAAGCGATCCCACTATCAAGGTTTTCAGCTATCTGTTTTACCGGTGTCACTATTTTACCCTGTCACAGGTTGATAGAAAGGATTCCCAAATTCTTGGGTCAGTTACCTGCGTCATTGCCTATACAGGCATCACTGTTGGTCCTCCACAGACTGTTAGCACACCGCTGAACAATAATGACAGAACAAAAAGATTAGCCGCAATGATTTTTCGACAGGATATCCCGGTTCCTCGAACGCCTGCTAGTAAATCCGGTTCAAGAATCGGTGAGATCGAAATCGAGGGACTTTCGGTGCCCTTTATAGAATCACAGACTTATTCTGTCAACGATCCTTTATTTACATTAACCGGAGGGCCCGTCGTATCCCGGTATTGAGTCCGCAGGTCGCGCAGCCGTTCTTTCAGCTCCCGCGTCCGCTGGGCGTATTCCGGCTGCCCGTACAGGTTGTTCAGCTCCATCGGATCCTCCTGCAGGTCGTAT